>NZ_BHVZ01000009.1 GCF_003865035.1 Anaerotignum faecicola | reverse complement strand
CTATTCTCTGGAATGTTTCGTTGTAGCGATACAACTTTTGTTACATTTGAAAATAGAAAATTTTGTTTTCTCGATTGACTCTATTTTTGCTTTACTTGTATTCAGTTTTCAAGGTGCATCCCGACTTCTTTAAGCCGGTAAGTGGAGATAACGAGATTCGAACTCGTGACCCCCTGCTTGCAAGGCAGGTGCTCTCCCAGCTGAGCTATATCCCCAGACCACACAAAATGGGCTCAAGTGGACTCGAACCACCGACCTCACGCTTATCAGGCGTGCGCTCTAACCAGCTGAGCTATGAGCCCATAGGACTTCGGCGACCATCTACTCTCCCAGGCAGCTGCCCACCAAGTACCATCGACCGCTTGGGTCTTAACCGTCGTGTTCGGAATGGGAACGGGTGTGTCCCCCAAGCGCATCATCACCGAAGATGTTTTGTGTGTTTCCTATTTTGTTTGAAGGTTTGATCCTTCAAAACCGAACAATGAATATCTTTCACAACCTTGCGTTGAAAAATGTTTACGAAAACCATTCGTAATGCTTCGCATTACTCATGTATTTGCTCCGCAAACCTACCTAAAACCTCTTTGTCAGCCTGTCTTGCAAGCAATCCATTCTGACAAAAGCTTTTATGCAGCTTTTCTCCGCTTTTCTCCATAGAAAGGAGGTGATCCAGCCGCACCTTCCGATACGGCTACCTTGTTACGACTTCACCCCAGTCACTGGCTTCACCTTCGGCGGCTCCTTCCTTACGGTTAGGTCACCGACTTCGGGTGCTTCCAACTCCCATGGTGTGACGGGCGGTGTGTACAAGGCCCGGGAACGTATTCACCGCGACATTCTGATTCGCGATTACTAGCGATTCCAGCTTCATGTAGTCGAGTTGCAGACTACAATCCGAACTGGGACTGGGTTTTTGTGATTTGCTTAACGTCGCCGTCTCGCTTCACTCTGTTACCAGCCATTGTAGCACGTGTGTAGCCCAAGACATAAGGGGCATGATGATTTGACGTCATCCCCACCTTCCTCCGTGTTATCCACGGCAGTCTCCCTAGAGTGCCCAACTCAATGATGGCTACTAAGGATAAGGGTTGCGCTCGTTGCGGGACTTAACCCAACATCTCACGACACGAGCTGACGACAACCATGCACCACCTGTCACCGATGCTCCGAAGAGAAACACTATCTCTAGAGCGGTCATCGGGATGTCAAGCCTTGGTAAGGTTCTTCGCGTTGCTTCGAATTAAACCACATGCTCCACCGCTTGTGCGGGCCCCCGTCAATTCCTTTGAGTTTCAACCTTGCGGTCGTACTCCCCAGGTGGAGTGCTTATTGCGTTAGCTGCGGCACCGAGGATTCCTCCCCGACACCTAGCACTCATCGTTTACGGCGTGGACTACCAGGGTATCTAATCCTGTTTGCTCCCCACGCTTTCGAGCCTCAGCGTCAGTTTCAGTCCAGAAAGCCGCCTTCGCCACTGGTGTTCTTCCTAATATCTACGCATTTCACCGCTACACTAGGAATTCCGCTTTCCTCTCCTGTACTCTAGCTCGCCAGTTCCAAATGCAATCCGCGAGGTTAAGCCTCGGGCTTTCACATCTGGCTTGGCGTGCCGCCTACGCTCCCTTTACACCCAGTAATTCCGGATAACGCTTGCCCCCTACGTATTACCGCGGCTGCTGGCACGTAGTTAGCCGGGGCTTCTTATTCAGGTACCGTCACTTTCTTCGTCCCTGTTGATAGAAGTTTACGATCCGAAAACCTTCTTCCTTCACGCGGCGTTGCTGCATCAGGGTTTCCCCCATTGTGCAATATTCCCCACTGCTGCCTCCCGTAGGAGTTTGGGCCGTGTCTCAGTCCCAATGTGGCCGATCACCCTCTCAGGTCGGCTACTGATCGTCGCCTTGGTGGGCTGTTATCTCACCAACTAGCTAATCAGATGCGGGCCCATCCTATACCGAATTACTCCTTTTTTTACAGAAGGATGCCCTTCCGTAATGACATGCGGTATTAGTCACCGTTTCCAGTGATTATTCCCCAGTATAGGGCAGGTTGCCCACACGTTACTCACCCGTCCGCCACTAAGATAAATAAAAATCCTGCCGAAGCTCTCATTTTAAGTGTCTTCGTTCGACTTGCATGTGTTAAGCACGCCGCCAGCGTTCATCCTGAGCCAGGATCAAACTCTTATGTTAAAGTTTTGTTCCTAGCCAGTTCTTCTGGCTAACTCCGGTTTTTCTAAACCGGCAAAATTTGTCTTTTTAGCATTCGTTTCCGTTTGCTTGAATTGACTATGGGTTGTGTTTATTCATATCCATTGTTCAGTTTTCAAGGATCAATCTGCTTTTCAGCAGCGAAGATTATTTTATCAAATCTTCATTTTCTTGTCAAGTACTTATTTAGTACTTTTATTTTAACCACATTTGAACTCAGTTAAAATAAATGGCGGAGAAGGAGGGATTTGAACCCTCGCGCCGCTATTAACGACCTATCCGCTTTCCAGGCGAACCCCTTCAACCACTTGGGTACTTCTCCATAATGCTCTCAGTTCATTGTATGGTATTTAATTGACGGAGAGAGTGGGATTCGAACCCACGGCTCCTTACGGAATCACTGGTTTTCAAGACCAGCTCCTTAAACCACTCGGACATCTCTCCATGAAGTTTAGTTGCTTCTTCTTGCGCAGCGACCTTGACTATTATATCTTACCGACCAACGGTTGTCAAGCATTTTTTTCGCTTTCTTTCGTTTTTTCTTTTTAGCAACCTCAGCGTCATGTTTCCGTGTCGCTCGCGGTGATATAGATATTACAGGAAAAGTCGAAACCTGTCAACCCCTTTTTTCATTTTTTTGCTAAAAACTTTTTCTTACCTTATATATAAATTCTCCTCCGCTGCATATCGCTTACATGTAGCTTTTCTTTTTAATCCATGCTAAAATAGATTGACTTTCAAAATCTATGCAATAAGGAGGTACTTATGAAAACAGTTACAGAACGTTTTTTAACATACGTAAAGCATCACACCACTTCCGATGAATCATCCGATACCTTTCCCAGCACCAAGCGACAGCTTGCCTTTGCCGCTTTTCTTGCAAAGGAATGTGAAGCGATTGGTCTGCAATCCGTTTCTGTGGATGCCTATGGCTATGTGACCGCACTTCTGCCTGGCAATACAGCAAACGCTCCCACCATCGGCTTTATTTCCCACATGGATACCAGCCCCGATGCAAGCGGTGAAAATGTCCTTTCAAATATTGTGGAAAATTATGACGGCAAAGCAATCCCCCTCAATGGTACCGTTCTTTCTCCCAAGGAATTTCCTTCCTTAAAGGAGTATATCGGGCAGACCCTCATCACCTCAGACGGCACCACCCTGCTTGGCGCGGATGATAAAGCAGGCATTGCCGAAATTCTCACTGCCGCAGAATATCTTCTCGCACATCCCGAAATTCCCCATGGAGATATTCGCATTGCCTTTACCCCTGATGAAGAAATCGGCAAGGGTGTGGATTTCTTCGATGTGGACAAATTTCACGCAGATTTCGCCTACACGCTGGATGGCGGCCGCATCGGTGAGCTGGAATATGAAAACTTCAATGCGGCACGCGCAATCATTCGCATCAAAGGGAAAAATGTACATCCCGGCTCTGCAAAAAATGTCATGAAAAACGCCGCCCTCATCGGTACGGAAATTGCTTCTCTCCTGCCGGAACGCGAAACACCCGCGAAAACCGAAGGCTACGAAGGCTTTTTCCATCTCTGCTCCTTTGAAGGTGATGTCACCTCCGCAACCCTGAATTATATCATTCGTGATTTTAACGCAGACTCCTTCGCGCACCGCAAAGAGCTTCTGCGGCTGATTGTGGAACGCAAAAATGCACAGTATAATAACTGTATCGAATTGGATCTGCATGATGAATATTATAATATGCTCTCGCAGATTGAACCCCACATGGAAATTGTAAGCCTTGCAAAGCAGGCAATGCTCGACTGCGGCATCACTCCCATCATTCAGCCTATCCGCGGCGGCACAGACGGTGCGCGTCTTTCCTTCATGGGTCTGCCTTGTCCGAACCTTTTCGCCGGCGGTCATAATTTCCACAGCAATTATGAATATGTCCCCGTTCCTTCCATGGAAAAGGCAGTCAGCATGATTGTTCGTATCGCAGAACTTGCCGCAACGACGCTTGACTTTCAAAAAAACGTATGATATCATTTTCTCATATTATTTATGATAACAGCGATGATTGAGTATATGGGCAAAACTGGTTACAGCCGCAGAGAGCAGTCCGGTCGGTGAAAGGTCTGCAGCACAGTTTTTGTAAATTACGCCTCATGAGCTTTGTGTAGGAAATGACACAACGATTGCCCTACGTTACAGGGGCAGGAAGATGCTTGTCTTTTTGCAGAATAGGCATAAATTAAGGTGGTACCACGGGTTCTCTCGTCCTTTCGGCGAGAGGCCCTTTTTTATGCTTTTGCGCAAGGCTTCGCTGCATCAATCTATCCATCATATATCAGAAAAGGAGAATGTAACATGAACGCTTATGAAGTATTAAAGGAACGCGGCTTTATCGAACAGCTGACACACGAAGAAGAAATCAAAGCGCTTTTTGAAAAAGGCGGTGTCACCTTCTATATCGGCATCGACCCCACCGCGGACAGCCTGCACGTTGGGCATTTCCTGACCGTTATGGCTATGGCGCACATGCAGCGCTGCGGCAACCGCCCCATCTGCCTGATGGGTGGCGGCACAGGCATGATTGGCGACCCCTCCGGCAAAGCCGATATGCGTAAAATGATGACTGTCGAAACCATCGACCATAACGTAGCCTGCATCAAAAAGCAGCTTTCCCGTTTCATCAATTTCGATGAGGGCGAGGGCGGTGCCATCATTGCCAATAACGCAGACTGGCTGAGAAATCTGAACTATATCGAATTCCTGCGTGAAATCGGCACCCATTTCTCCGTAAACCGTATGCTTGCGGCAGATTGCTTCAAAACCCGTATGGATAGAGAGCTTGGTCTGTCCTTCCTCGAATTTAACTATATGATTATGCAGGGCTACGATTTCTACGAACTGAACAAAAGATACAACTGTATGCTGGAAATGGGCGGCAATGACCAGTGGTCTAATATCATCGCAGGCGTAGAGCTGATTCGCCGCAAAGCGCAGAAGCCCGCTTATGGCATGACCTTCAAGCTGCTGACAAACAGCGAAGGCGTAAAAATGGGCAAAACCGTTTCCGGTGCCGTTTGGCTTGACCCTGAAAAAACCTCTCCCTACGAATTCTATCAGTACTGGAGAAATATCGGGGATAAGGACGTTGAAAAATGTCTGGCTCTGCTGACCTTCCTGCCTATGGATGAGGTTCGCCGTCTGGGCGCACTGGAGGGCGCGGAAATCAATCATGCAAAGGAAGTCCTTGCCTTTGAGCTGACAAAAATCGTACATGGCGAAGCAGAAGCAACCAAAGCACAGGATGCCGCAAGAGCATTGTTCGGTAAGGGTGCTGCAACCGTGGATGCCCCCTCTACAGAAATTTCTGCCGCCGAATTTGCAGAAGGCATGGATATCCTGACACTGCTGACCACAATTAAGGTCGTTCCTTCCCGCTCCGAGGGCAGACGTGCCGTGCAGCAGGGCGGCGTAAAGCTGGCAGAGCAGCCCATAAAGGATATTGATTTCAAAGTAACCGCAGACCTCTTTACAGATGGTAAGCTGTTGGTGCAGAAGGGCAAAAAGACCTTCCATAATGTCATTCTGAAATAAGAACCATATAAAAAAAGAACCACATAAAAATAAGAGGTGTTTTTCACCTCTTATTTTTATGCTCTAAATTATCTGATTCGCCCAAAAGCAGCTTTTCCAGCTCCTTCGGCGTATGTACCAGCTGTGTCGCACCCGCCTGCTTCAGAAATTCCGCATCCCGAAACCCCCAGCAAACGCTGATGCAGTCCATTCCTGCGTTTTTTGCCGTCTGTAAATCCACCTCGGAATCCCCGATGTATAAGCAGTCCTCTCTTTTCACGCCAAGCCGCTCCGCCGCCGTAAAGACCATATCGGGTGCAGGCTTGCGCCGAATCCCCTCGGCTTCTCTCTCTCCTGCCGCCGCATCAATGCAGCCGGGGAAATATCTTTCGCAAAGCCCCTTCACCGCCGTATCAAATTTATTCGATACCACACCAAGGCGCAGACCACTTTCCTTCAGCCTTTTCAGCAAAGGCAAAATCCCCTCGTAGGGCGCGGTTTTGTCCGCCATGTGTGCCTTATAATATGCCTGATATTCCGCCAGACAAGCCGCAAAAACCGCCTCCTTCGTCCCCTCAGGCAAAGCCGACCGCATCAGAAACTCACTCCCATTCCCCAGAAATTTTCGGATTTCTTCTTTCCTCCGCAAAGGAAAGCCGTGCGCCTGTAAGGTCACATTCACACTGCTTGTTAGGTCATCCAGTGTGTTCAGCAGCGTCCCATCCAAATCAAACAAAATTGCCTGTTGTTTTTTCATTTTTTCACCTCCGTCCGCTCTTATTTTATTCTTTTTTTCATTCATATTCAACAATTTTAACACGATTGATTTTGTATGGATTTTTTTTGCCCACCCCCTTGTCAATTTGTCCCAACAGGTCTATAATAAGACTTAAATAAAAAAGGAAACAATTTTATTACATAAAAAAGCAGTTTTTTCTAAAAAACTGTCATACTTTTTCTTTAAAGGAGGAATTCTTATGGCAAAGAAAGTATTGATGTTAGCAGGCGATTTCACAGAAGATTATGAAACAATGGTACCCTTCCAGGCAATGGAAATGTTGGGCTATCAGGTAGATGTTGTATGCCCCGATAAAAAAGCAGGCGATATTATCCGTACAGCAATTCACGACTTTGAAGGCGAACAGACATACTCCGAAAAGAGAGGTCATAACTTTGCTCTGACAGCAGATTTTGATGCAGTAAATACAGCCGATTATGCAGGTCTGTTTATCACAGGCGGTCGTTCTCCCGAATATCTGAGACTGACCCCCAGAGTCATCGAAATCGTACAGGAATTCTTTGCAGCAAATAAGCCCGTTGCTGCAATCTGCCACGGTCCTCAGATCCTGACCGCTGCCAATGTGCTGAAAGGCAAAAAGGCAACCGCATATCCCGCAGTTGGCCCCGATATCACTCTGGCAGGCGGCGAATATGTAGCTGTTGATGCTTCCGAGGCTGTTGTAGACGGCAATCTGGTAACTGCTCCCGCATGGCCCGGCGATTCCGCAATCACAAGAGAATTCATCAAGCTGATGGGCGCAAAATGGGAACTGTAATCACAGTATCTTTGTAATATCTTTTTCTTAAAATAAAAAAAGCAGGGAGGACTTTTCTTCGGAATTGCTCTCTCTGTTTTTATTTTGCCCGTTTCCCCGTGCCATTCCCCTTCTGCTTGTACTTTCGCCATTTTTCCTTTATAATAAAAGATACGAAAATTTGAAACTGAGAAAGGAGAACTTCTTATGTCCAATATTGCATTAGAAGAAAAAATAAGAAATCTCTCTGCGGATTATATCTATCAGCAGGCAGTCGGCTCTCTGCTGCTGCTGCTCATGAGTGCCATGGAGGATGCCGAAAAAGGCGTAACCGCCCTCCCCTATGAAATCCCTGCCGATGTGCAGGAAATCAAGGAGGAAATCAAGGCATACCTCATCCGTCTGGAGGATTTGCTCGAAAGCGATGCCGCATCCCGCATGGTTGCGCTGGAGGACTGCATGGAGCTGAAAAAACGCCTGCTTTCCATCTACGAAACCATCTACAGCTATTTCTCCCAGTGGAACATCATCTCCACGCTTGTCAGCGACCAGATTGCCCTGCGCAAATATAAGGAGGACGGCGTATCCCAAAAGCAGGTGGAATGGTCTCTGTTCTTTGCAGACTGCCATGCCTTTATGGAAAGTGCGGAAACTCTGCTTGACCAGAAAACCTACATGGGGCAGCTTCTCAAGTGTATCCCCCTCTATATGACAAGGGATAAATACTATGACACCGTCCGTGCCTCTCTGGATGCCGCTTTTGCAGGCGAAAGCAGGGATTTTATCGATGCTTCTCTGAAAGCCTTCGAGGGCTTTTGCAGCCCGCAGGAAAACCCCCTGTATGGCAAGTATTTCCCCGAACTCGCAGAATGGATTGGACAGAAGCGCATGGTTCTGCCGCATAAGCTTTCCGATGAGGAGCTTGCAAATTTCTATGAGGAGCTCAAGGAAACCTTTGAAACACTGGAGCAGATTGAGGAATATTTCTCCTGCATCCTGCACGATATCAATTCCTTGATTCTCCTGTTCTATCTCACCTATTCCTTTACGGACATCACAGAGGGCAGTGCCGCCTATGCCGATTTGTATCATATCGTCTGCGATTTCATCAGCGATAAGCTGACTCTGACCGAAAAAGCGGCTTATCTGGATACCCTCACAGAGCAGCTGGAGGCAACCGTTGAGCCTGTCATTGATAAAGCAAATGCCATCGGTAAGGAAGAATATGAAGCCCTGCAAAAGGCAGGCTCCTTCGCCGGCTTCTCCGCGGATACCAAAAAGGTTCTCATGACAGAGGAATTCATCCGCGAATGCTTCTTCGGTGATTTGAACGATGAATTGTTCCATTTCGATATCCCGGAGGAGCTTCCTGCCGCAACCGCAGAGGAAAAGAAAGCCCTATTTGATGCGTTTATTACAAAAACAAGAAACCACTTCGACACCCTGCCTACCCAGACCAGAAAGCTGGCAATGCAGAATCTGACAGGTGCCTTGCCCCCTGTCTATACCGTCCATGACGTGATGGATATGCTGATGGAGGCGATTGATAAAGCCACCTCCGAGGAGCAAAAGGTTCTGATTGTGGATAAGGTCGGTATGGTATTCAACGAAAACGGCTGGCAATCCATCACCGAAGACTATGATGATGACTGCGGCTGTGGACACGATCACCATCACCACGATCATGACTGCGGCTGCGGACATGACCACCATCACCACGATCATGACTGCGGCTGTGGACATGACCATGACCATCATCATCACCACTAAGGAGGATTCTTATGTTTACCTTTAATCATTATAACTATAACGTACTCGATCTGGAAAAAAGCATGGCGTTCTATGCAGCCGCACTTGGTCTGAAGGAGGTTCGCCGCAAGGAAGCCCCTGACGGCAGCTGGAAGCTGGTTTATCTGGGCGACGGCAAATCCGATTTCACATTAGAGCTGACTTGGCTGCGCGACCGCAAGGAGCCGTATAATCTTGGCGAAAATGAATTCCATCTTGCGTTTCAGGCAGAGGATTTCGATGCGGCACATGCAAAGCATAAGGAAATGGGCTGCATCTGCTTTGAAAATCCCGAAATGGGCATCTATTTCATCAACGATCCGGACAATTACTGGCTTGAAATTATCCCGAACCCCTAACGTAAAATCCCCTTGGAATTTCTCCAAGGGGATTCAAATTTTATTTTTCTTATTTCTTCAGCTGTGCCAGTCTTTCCTCAACCTGTGCCAGCATTGCTTTATATTTTTCTTCCTTTGCCTTTTCTTCTTCAATCACGTGCGCGGGTGCCTTTGCCACAAAGCCCTGATTTGCCAGCTTCTTCACAACACGGTCAACCTCTTTTTCCAGTTTGGTCTTTTCCTTTTCCAGACGTTCAATTTCCTTCGCAAAATCAACCAGCTCTGCCAAAGGCATGTAGATGGTCGCATCCTGAACCACAACAGAAACCGCATCCTCGCCAATGCCTGCCTTGTCCGTCTGCACGGTTACCTCGCTTGCATGCGCCAGTGTCTTAAAGAATACCTTGGAATGTTCAAAGATATACCGAACACCTTCGTTTTCGGAAACAACGTAAACATGTACCTTCTTGGAGGGCGCAACGTTCATTTCCGCACGAATGTTACGAATATTTCTTACTGCCTCTTTGATGGCATCGATTTCCGCTTCATTTTCCTTGAAGTTCCATTCCTCCTTGTAAACAGGCCACTGAGAGGTCATGATGGTTTCTTCCTCATCCTGAATATGCATAAACAGCTCCTCTGTAATGAAGGGCATGAAGGGGTGCATCAGCTTCAGTGCATTGATCAGAACCTGCTTCAGCGTCCACAGTGCCGCTGCTCTTGTGCTGTCCTCCTTGTTATACAGGCGAGGCTTCACCATTTCAATATACCAGTCACAGTATTCATCCCAGATGAAATCATAAACCTTCTGTGCCGCCAGACCAAGGTCATATTTGCTCAGGCTTTCCTGTACTTCCTTCGCCAGCGTGTTTACCTTGGACAGAATCCATTTATCCGCAGAGGTCAGCATCAGGAACTTAGGTTCTTCGCCATCCTCCATATTCATCATCACGAAACGGGACGCATTCCACATCTTGTTGCAGAAGTTTCTGCAATTATCCAGTCTTTCCCAGTAGAAACGCATATCGTTACCGGGTGCGTTGCCTGTAATCAGCATTAGACGCAGGGGGTCAGCACCGTAGTTTGCGATAACCTCCAGAGGGTCAATCCCATTGCCCAGAGATTTGGAGAATTTTCTCCCCTGATCGTCACGAATCAGCCCATGAATCAGAACATCGTTAAACGGTCTTTCGCCAATCTGCTCCATGCCGGAGAATACCATTCTGATAACCCAGAAGAAAATGATATCATAGCCTGTTACCAAAACGCTTGTGGGATAGAAATGCTTCAGCTCCTCTGTTTCATGCGGCCAACCAAGCGTGGAGAAGGGCCACAGCGCAGAGCTGAACCAGGTATCCAGTGTATCCTCATCCTGTTTGATATTTGCAGAGCCGCATTTTTCGCATTTTCCGGGATTTTCCTTCGCTACTGTGATATGACCACAGTCCGCACAATAGTATGCAGGAATTCTGTGTCCCCACCAAAGCTGACGGGAAATACACCAGTCGCGGATATTATCCAGCCAGTGCATATAAATCTTGCCGAAACGTTCGGGAACAAATTTCAGCTCCTGATCCTGATAAACCTTGATGGCAGGCTTTGCCAGCTCGTCCATCTTTACAAACCACTGCAGCTTAATCATGGGTTCGATGGGTGCGTGGCATCTTTCATGGCAGCCTACCGCATGGGTAATATCCTCGATTTCAACCAGATAGCCTTCCTCGTCCAGCTGTTTTACGATTTCCTTTCTGGCCTCCAATCTGTCCATGCCTGCAAATCTGCCTGCCTTTTCATTCATTGTGCCGTCATCATTCATCACGCAGATACGGGGCAGGTCATGTCTCAGCCCAACCTCGAAGTCATTCGGGTCATGTGCAGGTGTAATTTTTACAACACCGGTACCAAATTCTCTGTCAACATATTCATCCGCAACGATGGGTACTTCCTTATTCAGAACGGGAACGATACAGGTCTTGCCAATCAAGTGCTGATATCTTTCATCTGCGGGATGTACCGCAACCGCAGTATCGCCTAGCATGGTTTCGGGTCTGGTGGTTGCCAGTCTCAGCTTTTCATCAGAACCAACAATGGGGTAATTGATATGATAAAAATGCCCTGCCATATCAACATGCTCTACCTCTGCGTCAGAAATTGTAGTCTGACACTCAGGACACCAGTTGATAATCTTTTCCCCGCGGTAAATATAGCCCTTTTCATACAGACGGCAGAAGGTTTCCAGAACCGCTTCGGAGCAGCCCTCATCCATCGTAAAGCGTACACGATCCCAGTCGCAGGAGCAGCCCAGCTTTCTCAGCTGGTTCAGAATAATGCCGCCGTATTCTTCCTTCCACGCCCACGCGCGTTCCAAAAAGCCCTCACGACCAACATCCTCCTTTGTCAGCCCTTCGGATGCCATCTTCTGCACAACCTTCAACTCTGTGGAAATGCTTGCATGGTCAATGCCGGGTACCCAGAGTGCGTTGTAGCCTGCCATTCTTTTCCAGCGAATCAGGATATCCTGCATGGTGTTGTCCAGTGCATGTCCCATGTGCAGCTGCCCTGTAATATTCGGGGGCGGCATTACGATGCAAAAAGGTTCTTTTGTTTTATCTACTTCTGTATGGAAATATTTCTTTTCCATCCATTTGTTGTAAAGTCTTTCCTCTACAACAGAGGGGTCAAAATTCTTTGCCAGCTCTTTCATAGTATTTCCTCCTATTTTTTTCATTTCACCGTGAATCAAAAAAAGCCTCCGTCCAACCAAAGGACGAAAGCTCGCGGTACCACCTTATTTCCCGTTTCTAAAAACGGACACTTTATCGTCTGTAACGGGACCTCCCGGCTTTGCCTACCCAGAAATTTCTTCTGAAATCCCCTTCAACAAAGCAACTCCAAAGCTACCTTCCACATTCTTTCTACAAAGGATTTTTCAGCCAATGAATCCTTCTCTCTGCGTATTTTGGATGTGTACTCCTCTTTTTCTCTGTCTTTCACAGTGTTGTTTTTCTTTCTATACCTCAAGATTTTATTCAATTCTACCAGTTTTGTCAACCCTAAATTAGTAAAAAAGCAAGAAAAAAAGACTTTTCTACTATTTTTCGAAAAGTCTTTCCTGTTTTCAACTTTAATTTTCCCTATCCTTGGGATAACGCGAAATATTCAGCAGCATCCCAACCATCGCCATCAAAAACAACAGCGAGGTACCGCCGTAGCTGATAAACGGCAGCGGCTGCCCCGTATTGGGAATCGTATTCGTTACAACGCCGATATTGATAATCGACTGGAAGGCGATAACCGCCGTAATCCCCGTTGCAACCAGCATCCCATAGCTGTCCTTTGCATTCATCGCAATGCGAATCCCTCGCCAGATAAGCACCGCAAACAGCAGAATCACCAACGCCGCCCCGACAATTCCCAACTCCTCGCAGATAATCGCAAAAATAATATCGTTATATGCCTCCGGAATAAAGGTTTTCTGTCGGCTCTGCCCCAGTCCAAGTCCAAATAAGCCGCCGGATGCCAGTGCATACAGCGACTGAATCGTCTGGAAGCCATCGCCTGTCGGGTCTGCCCAGGGGTCAAGCCATGTCTTGATACGGGTCAGTCTGTAGCGAAACTTGGGAATCGCTACAGCAAGACCGCAAAGAGGAATTGCCCCTGCGATTGCCGCCCCGAAATACCAAACACGCGGGCTTGCCACAAACAGAATCGTTGCACCCATCAGCCCAACCAGCAGCGCGGAGGAAAAGTTCGATATTGCAATCAGCGCCACAGGCAGCAGCAGCACACAGCACGCCTTGAAGAACCCCTTCAGATTTGCCAGCTCCTTCCGATGCTCAATCACATAAGAGGAAAGAAATAGAATCACGGCAATCTTCGTAAACTCCGAAGGCTGAAAGGAAAGCGAGCCAATCCCCAGCCACCGCTTCTGCCCGCCTGCCTCTGTCCCGACAAAGGGCAGTGCAAGCAGGAACAAATTGGAAAGCCAATATGCTAGCTTTGCAAATCGTCTCCAGAGGGTATACGGAATATGCATCATGCCAACCATTGCCACAATCCCCAAAACCGCCCAAAGGCTCTGCCGCTTCAGGAAATAGAACATATCATTATGGAATCGCTCCGTTGTCATTGTGTAATAATAGCTAGAGCTGAAAATCATGACAACGCCAAAAAGCACCAGAATCAGCACGATAAACAGAACCGTGAAGTCATATCCCAACGGCTTTCTATACTTCCGCTTTGCGGTTTTCTTTTTTGGTTTGACATGACTCATTTTCACACCTCATTCCAGCGTTTTTTATTTCAGATATCCCCGAACCTGCTCCTTGAACATATCTCCGCGCTGTTCGTAGTTATCAAACATGCCCCAGCTTGCGCATGCAGGAGAAAGCAGTACGCAGTCGCCGTCCTCCGCCTTTTCTCTGCACAGGTCAACCGCTTCTGCAAAGGTTTCGCAATCGGAAATGGCAGTAAAGCCGAATTTCTCCGCAGATGCGCGTACCTTCGGTGCGGTTACGCCAATCAGCACCAGATGCTTCACTCTGCCGGGAAACAGCTTTGTCCATTCATCAAAGGAGCTGCCCTTATCATAGCCGCCGCCAATCAGTACAATCGGCTTTTTCATCGCCAGTACCGCACGGATGGATGCGTCCACATTCGTCCCCTTGGAGTCATTATAATAGTCCACACCGTCCACCGTCGCAACATATTCGATGCGATGTGCTACGCCTGCAAATCCCTTCAGCACCGTGCGAATGGTATCCAATGCAATCCCCGCACAAATGCCCATTGCCGCCGCCGCCATCACGTTTTCATAGTTATGCACGCCCAGAATCTGTAATTCATCCACATGAATCAGGGTTTCGTTGATAGCGCCCCAGCGCACCTCAATGGCATCCCCGTCCAGATAAATGCCTTCCGCAAGCCTTTCGGAGGAATCGAAGAAAAATACCTTCGCCGCGGTTTTATCCGCCATTTTTCTGCAAGCCGCATCCCCATGGTTCAGAATACAGAAATCCTCTGCGGTCTGCTTTGCAAAAACTCTTTCCTTCATGGCAATGTAAACGTCCATGGTTTTATGTCTGTTCAAATGGTCGGGTGTAATATTCAGCACTGCGCTAATATGCGGATGAAATTCCTTCGCCTTTTCCATCTGGAAGCTGCTGATTTCCGCAACCACCCAATCCTTTTCGGTCAGCCGCTCTACCTCCTCGCTGTAAGGCACTCCAATGTTTCCGACAACCGCCGTACCGCTGTAAGCCGTTTTCATGATTTCGCCTGTCAGCGTGGTTGTGGTTGTTTTGCCGTTTGTGCCTGTGATTGCCGTAATCGGGCAGGGTGTCAAGCGGTACGCCAGTTCCACCTCGCTGATAACCTCGATTCCTGCATTTTCCGCCGCCGCAATAAAAGGCAGGTCGCAGGGAATACCGGGGCTTAATACAATTAAATCCTGCGCGCAGGCAATCTCATCGGGGTTTGCGCCCGTGTAAAGCACGATGCCCTCCCCCTCCAATGCCAGCACATCGGCAGAAATTTCCTCTCTTTTTTTCATATCCTGCAATGTAACCCTCGCACCCAGTCTGTTCAACAGCTTTGCCGCCGCAATGCCGCTTCTTGCCATGCCGCAGACTAAGGCCTTTTTACCATTGTATTCCACGTTTGATTCCTTCTTTCCAAAATTCCTTACAGGAACATATATTTACAGCCCAGAAAACCAATGAGACACAGCAGTGCCGTTGCCACATAAAAAAGCGTCACAACCTTGGTTTCCTTCCAACCGCATTTTTCCAGATGATGATGGAAGGGTGCCATTTTAAATAAGCGTCTGCCTTCCCCGTATTTTCTCTTTGTAAGCTTAAACCAGCCAACCTGCAGCATAACAGAAATGGATTCCCAGAGGTAAATAAACCCGACAATCACGATAAAAATGGGCATTTTCAGAATAAACGCCGCCGATGCCACAAAGCCGCCCAGTGCCAGAGACCCCGTATCCCCCATGAACACCTTTGCAGGATAGGAGTTAAAGATTAAGAACGCCATCAGACCGCCCACAATCGCACCGCAAACAGGTGCAATCGTGCTGCCTGCCGCCCATGCCACAATCATAAAGAATGCCGCCACCAGAAGGGTTACGCCGCCTGCCAGCCCATCCAGACCATCTGTCAGGTTGACCCCGTTGACCGTTCCCAACACCGCCACAAACAGGAAGGGAATAAAAATCAGCTGCAAATCAATCATTTTCCCGTCTGTAAAGGGAATATAAATCGCCGTACCGATGCCGCTTTTCATGATATACGAGCAGAACAGCCCCGTTACAATCAGCTGCAGCAATAGCTTCTGATACGCGCGCAGCCCCAGAGAACGCTTTTTTACCACCTTAATATAGTCATCCAAAAAGCCAATCAGCCCATAGCACAGGGTCATCAGCATGATAGCCGCGCCGTCCCTGTTCCCATTCAGAAAGAAAAGGCTTGTAATCACAAATGCCGCCAGAAAGGCAACGCCGCCCATCGTAGGCGTGCCCTGCTTTGCCAGATGTGTCTGCGGCCCGTCGTCACGCACATTCTGCCCGAATTTCAGCTTTCTCAGCATAGGAATCACGATGGGACACAAAATCACCCCAATCACGAAAGATATGATGATGGCATAGACTGCCTGTTCCAAAGAACCCACTTTAGTTCACTCCTTGCAATTTTGCTACTGTTTTTTCAAATTCTCTGCTACGGGATGCCTTGAGCAGAATCGTATCGCCTTCTTTGAGCGTAGGCAGTCCCTTCTCCCAGAATTCTTCCTGTGTTTCCAGATAATAAACCTCTTTCATGCCTGCCTTTTTCGCCGCATCTGCCATGTAATCACAGCAAAGCCCGATGCAGTAAAGCACATCAATGCCTTTTTCCGCCGCATGAATCCCGACCTCACGGTGTCCTTCCTCCGCATAATCGCCCAGCTCGCCCATGAAGCCCAGAACGGCAATCCTTCTGCCCTTCGCGTTCGCCAGAATATCCAGAGAAGCCTTGCAGGAAACCGGATTGGAATTATAAACGTCATTCAGAATCGTAATGCCGTCCTTCGTTGTTTCAATGCTCATTCTGTTTTTGGTCACCCGGAAGCCTTCAATCCCTGCCTTCACCTGCTCCGGTGTCAGCCCCAGCTCCACGCCGACCGCCGCCGCGGAAAGCGCATTCAGCACCATGTGTACCCCCGGAATTGGAATATTCACGCGCACATTGCCAATCGGTGTATGAATCGTGCAGGCTGTTTTTTCCAGACCAACCTGTGCAATCTCATCCGCATAGAAGTCCTTTTTATGTTCTACGCCAAACCAGCGCACCTTCTGCGGCAGCTTGCCCTCCAGCGTCTGCAGCATATCGTTGTCTGCATTGAGAATCGCAACGCCGTCCTTTTCCAGATGTGCAAGCATTTCGCATTTCGCCTTCAGAATCCCTTCTCTGCTGCCCAGAAATTCAATATGCGCTACGCCGACATTAGAAATCACACCGATGTTCGGGCGCACTGCCTTCGCAATTCTGTCCAACTCCCCGAAGTGGTTCATGCCCATTTCAATGATTGCCGCCTGATGGTGCTCCTCAATGCGGAAAATCGTCAGCGGCACGCCAACCTCATTGTTGTAATTGCCCTGTGTCCACAAGGTATCGTATTTCTGCGAAACCACGGATGCAATCATATCCTTTGTTGTTGTCTTGCCGACACTCCCTGTCACCGCAACAACGGGAATATCAAACAGATTTCTGTAATAAGCCGCCAAATCAAGCAGCGCCTTCCCCGTATCGGGAACCAGAAGCACAATCGCCCCATTCGTGGGTGCCACCACCTTCTGAGAAAGGCAGGCGGTCACTCCGTTTGCAAAGCACTGGGGCAGAAAATCATGCCCGTCACGCACCTCGCCCACTCTTGCAACAAAAAGAACGCCTTCCTTTGTTTCTCTGGAATCCTGTGTCACATACCAGATTTCCTTATTCAGTGCTTCCTCCATATCCCCCAAGGCAATCATCTGTGCGCCTGTTGCCTTGATAATTTCTCTGATCGTAATCTTTTTCATAAGCAATCCTCTCCAAATGCCTTGCGTACTTCCTCAATGTCATCAAAATGAATGGTTTTGTCGGGGAAAATCTGATAGGTTTCATGTCCCTTCCCCGCAATCAGAATCACGTCGCCCGCTTCCGCCATAGCAACCGCCTTCTGAATGGCCTCTCGTCTGTCCACGATTTTTTCATAGGGGCAGTCTGTTTTCTTCACCCCAACCTCAACATCCTCCAGAATCTTCTCCGGGTCCTCCGTTCTGGGGTTATCCGAGGTAATGATGCAGTAGCCTGCCAGTCTGCCGCCGATTTCGCCCATGATGGGACGCTTTGTTCTGTCTCTGTCGCCGCCGCAGCCAAATACCGCAATCAGCTTGCCCTTTACAAATTCATTCGCTGTATTCAGCACATTTTCCAAACCGTCGGGCGTATGTGCATAATCCACCACCGCCTGACAGCCCCTTTTGCTGCGTACCGTCTGGAATCTGCCGGAAACGCCGGGGTTTGCCGTCAGCCCTGCCACGATTTCCTCTACGGGCACACCCAGCAGAATACACGCTCCTGCCGCACCCAATGCGTTGTATACGCTGAACCGTCCGGGCGTATGCAGGTGTACAGGATACCGCTTGCCCTGCCAGAGCATATCAAATGCCGTACCGTCTGCGGAAACATCAATGCCTTCCGCCGTCAAATCAGCCTTGCAGTCCACGCCGATTGTCAGCACCTCGCCCTTGCTTTGCTCCTTCATATATGCGCCTGCGGCATCGTCCATATTGATGACGCTTTTTGCCGCGCGTGCGAAAAGCATCCCCTTTGCCGCCTTATAGTTTTCCATTGTTTTATGATAATCCAGATGATCCTGTGTCAGGTTCGTGAAAATTGCCACATCAAAGGCAATTCCGTCTACCCTGTGCAAATCCAAGGAATGAGAGGAAACCTCCATTACAACGTCCGTCACATCCTCATTCTTCATCCGGCGAAAGAGTGCCTGCAGCTCCTTCGATTCGGGCGTTGTCCGCTCCGCCTTCAGCACCTCATCGCCGATGCGGTTTTCAATCGTGCCGATAATGCCCACCTTTTTGCCGATTCTGTCCAGAATGGATTTCATCAGATAGGTGGTCGAGGTTTTGCCGTTTGTGCCTGTCACACCGATGACATTCATCTCTGCGGAGGGGTGTCCGTAGAAATGGTCGGAAAGCAGTGCCAGCGCAATGCGGTTGTTTTCCGTCACAAGCACCGTTACGCCCTCGGGTACGTTTTCCACCCTATGCTCACACAGAAGGGCAACCGCCCCCTTTTCCAATGCCATGGGAATATATTTGTGTCCGTCCGTCTGAAATCCTGTAATGCAGACAAACAGGCCGTCTTTTTCTACCTTGCGGGAATCGTACTGGAAATCGGAAATTTCCACATCCGCCGTTCCCTGCTGTACCTCATAAGAAATACCCTCTAAAAGCTGTTTCAGATTCACTCTTACAGCCTCCTTTCTTTTTCGGCTTCGATAAATAAATCTCAATAATAAGCCATTTTTTAGTATACCACACTTATCTCCTACAACCAAATATTTTTGCCATTTTTCTTGAAAAATGCAAGGAAAGACCATTTCTCTTTTTCGCTATTCCATACGGAGCAAAACCTTCGTTCCCTTGTTTACGCACTCTCCTGCCGGTGGGGTCTGTCCCGTAATGGTTTCCCCCTCTGCTTCCGCTTCGGCTGAAAGCCCTGCCTGAAAAAGCGCATTCTTCCCTTCGTTTAAGGTCATGCCCCGAAGGTCGGGTACAATCGTTTTCAATTCTGCCGCTTCTTCCGCCTCTTTTGCATCATATTTCGCTTCAATCCCCAGATATGGCAGAATATTCCGCAGCAGCTCCTGCATCACAGGCCCTGCCACCGTACCGCCGTAATAAACGCCCTGCGGCTCATCAATCAGCACCAGTGCCATCACCTGCGGATTTTCCGCCGGCGCAAAGGATAGAAAGGATGCAATATATTTTCCGCTTCTGCGCGGCAGCTTTTCCGAGGTTGCCGTCTTGCCGCCGATACGGTATCCGGGGATATATGCCTTGCTGCCCGTTCCTTCGGAAACCACGCTTTCCAGAATCGTTTTCATCGTTTCCGAGGTCTCCTTGGAAATCACCTGCTCGCCTGTCTCATAGGTAAATTCCTCTGTCAGCCTGCCGTTTTCGTCCGCAAGCCCCTTTGCAAAATGCGGCGTAATCAGATATCCGCCGTTCACGATTGCCGAGGCGGCACGCAAAAGCTGCAGGGGCGTAATCTGGAAGGACTGCCCGAAGCTCATCGTTGCCAGCTCCACAGGCCCGACATTCTCCGCCTTATGTATAATGCCCGTTGCCTCGCCTGCAAGGTCAATGCCCGTTTTTTCCATAAAGCCGAATTTTTTCATATATTCCAAAAAGGTCTCCGCCCCTAAGCGCTCCCCAACCTCCATAAAAACAGGGTTGCAGGAATTCTGTACCCCCTGCACAAAGCTTTCCGCCCCATGTGTGCGCGGATAGCGCCAGCATTTAATCTGTCTGTCCCCTGCCACATAAAATCCGCGGCAGAAAAAGCTGCTTTCAGGGGTCACAACCCCCTCCTCCAGACCTGCCGAGGAGGTCACGATTTTAAACGTACTCCCCGGCTCGTATGTATCATTGATTGCGGTATTGCGCCACATTTTGTTCAAATACTCATTTTTCTCCTGCTCGGAAAAGCTGTCCCATTTCGCCGCCGGTGCTTCATCCTGTATGGTAAACGGCTCATTCAAATCAAACGAAGGGTAATTCGCCATGGCATAAATTTCCCCATTCTGCGGATTCAGAATAATCACAATGCCGCGCTTTGCGCCCTTCGTTTCCACCGCCTTTGCAATGGTCTGCTCCGCATATTGCTGCATCACCACATCCATCGTTGTCACCAGATTTTTCCCATCCACGGGTGGAATCCGCTCCTGCTCGCTGTCCACCTCATTCCCTCTGGAATCCGTCAGCGTAAGAATCTTCCCTCGCTCCCCCTCCAGAAGCCTGTCATATTTTGCCTCCAAGCCGATAATCCCCTGATTATCCTTCCCGACAAAGCCAATCACCTGCGCCGCCATGCTCGTATAGGGATAGATGCGCCGCACATCCTCGTCCACCTCTACCCCCGCATAGTTCGCCCTGCGGATGGCTGCCGCCGTTTCGGTGTCCACCTTTGTTTTGATGCGCACCAAGGCAACCCTCTGCTCAATTTTTTCCAGAACCGCAGTATATTCCAAATCCAGCATTTCTGCCAAAAACTGCGCTGTTTTCTCTTTTTCCTTCACCTGCACGGGAATCACACTCACGGCGTTTACCGTTTCCGTCAGGGCAATGCCCGCGCCGTTTCGGTCAAGAATTGCGCCGCGCTTCGGCGTAATCAGCCTGTCTCTGGTCTGCTGCTCATACGCCAGCTCCTGCAATTCCTCCGCCCGAAAAAGCTCAATAAAAGCCAGCCGCCCCGTCAGCAGCAGATACCCGCACATGGAACAGAATAGAAAAAGCAAAAGCCGTTTTTTTGCCTTTATCGTCGGTTTCTCCATACAAAACACCCCTGTCTTTTCCCTCTACTGATTATTGTATAGAAAAGACAGGGTGTCTATGCTTTTCCCTATTGCGTTGTTTTCTTCGGCTCCTCCGCCGTTTCCTCCGCGGCTTCCTTCTTCGTCAGCGTGATTTTCACCTCGCTGTCTGCCTCTACGGAAACGCCGTATTTCGGATCCTGCGCCGTTACGGTGCTGTTCGTGGTTTCGCCCTCAAAGGTTACCTCAAAGCCTGCATCCGAAAGCGTTTTCACCGCCTCGGTGTAGCTTTTCCCGACCACATTCGGCACCTTCGTTGTGCCTGCTTCTCCTTCCGCCTTCGCAACATACAGAATCACCTCACTGCCGGCTTCCACCTTCGCGCCTGCCTTCGGCACCTGATTCGTAATCGTGTTGCCCGTCCCGACAACCTTATACGTCAGCCCCTTGCCCTCCAAATCGAGCGCAACATTATAGATGCTGCTGTCTGTGTAATCGGGCATGGTTACGGTCGTCTTGCCGCCGTTGAGTGCTGCGGTTTCTTCCGTTTCCTCCGTCGGCTCCAGATTCTTATATTTAATAATGTTTTCCATAATCTGCTTTGTCATGGTTGCAGTGGTCTGCACGCCGTCCTCATATCCCTGCGGCTTATGGATAACGCTGAATACCAGATACTGCGGATTTTCCGCCGGGAAATATGCCATGTGGGTCAGTGTCCAGTTCTTCTTGTCACGCTTGCCCTGCTCCGCCGTCCCTGTTTTACAACCGATGGAATATCCGGGAATCGCAATTTTCTTACCCGTACCATGGTCAACCGTTGCCTTCAGCGCAGTACGGATATAGTCAGATGTTTTCCGGGAAATCACCTTACGCACAACCTCTGCTGTCTGCTCCTTCACCACAGAGCCGTCATCATCCACAATCTGCGAAACCACATAGGGCTTCACCAGATTGCCGCCGTTAATCAGCGCAGAAAAGGCAGTTGCCATCTGGATAGAGGTGCAGTTGAAGGTCTGCCCGAAGGAGCTTGTTGCCAGCTCAACGGGACGCAGCTGCGATTCCGCATGCAGAATCCCCTCTGCTTCGCCCGGCAGGTCAATGCCTGTTTTCTGCCCGAAGCCGAATTCCTTCTGATATTTATAGAATTTTTCCGCCCCCAGCTTCTGTGCAATCTGAATCACACCGGGGTTACAGGACTGCGCCATGATTTCCTCAACAGAAAGCGTGCCGTGTCCGCTGTGCAGATGGCAGTTGATATCTCTGTCTCCCACCGTAATTTTACCGCTGCAATTGAAGGTAGAGTTCTTCGTGATTACGCCCTCCTCCAATGCCGCCGCTACTACCAGCGGCTTATAAATCGAACCGGGTTCGTAGGTATCGCTGACGCAGAAATTTCTCCATATTGTATTCAGATAGTCGCTCTTTTCCTGATCCGTCATGGCATCCCATGTTTCCTTGAAAGTTTCATCCGTCGCAAGCGCTGTCGGCTCATCGGGGTCATTCAGGTCAAAGGTGTCCGCAGAAGCCATCGCGTAGATTTCCCCCGTATTCGGGTTTATCACGATTGCCGCCACGTTCTCCGAAGGCCATGCTTCCATGGTTTCCTTCACCGCCTGCTCGGCGTACTGCTGAATATTGTAATCCAGTGTTGTCACGATGGTGTTGCCGTCCTGCGCCTCATAATCCTGATAGGTTACCTTGTCCGCCCCCTGATACAGGATAAAGGAACGCCCGGGCGTACCCGTCATTTCATCATTATAATAGCCCTCAAGCCCCCATGTGTTGTTGAAGCCAATCAGATGGCAGGCTAAAGTTTTCAGCGGATAGGAGCGCTTACTGCTCTGCTCAAAATAAACCCCCAGCAGCTTTTTCTTTTCCAGCTCCTCCTTCACGCTTCTCTCCACGCCCTTCACCAGATATTTCCAGTGTGTCGGCGTATTGATTTTGCCCGTTTCCTGATTTTTTGTAATATGATATTCCAAATCCTCGTAGTTCAAATCGGGGAAATATTCGCAAAGGGTATCAAAGGTCTTCTTCGTTTTCTTGGCATCGTCCTCCTCCGCCAGCTGCAAGGGGTCTAATACCACGTTATACACCGCTGTCGAAACGGCAAGCACCTGCTCATTTCTGTCCAAAATACTGCCGCGGTTTGCCGCATTGACTAAGTCATAGCGGTTAATCTGCTGATTTTTCGCCGCCGCTTCAAATTCCGCGCCATGCACAACCTTCCAATACAGCACTCTGCCGAATAATACCGTCAAAATCACCATAAATACAAAAAGAATAAAAGCAAACCTTTGATTCGCTTTTATTCCTCTGGCCTTTCTTCTCATCTATCATCAATCCTTTTTAAAGAAATCTAAAATCCTGTCCACCAAAGAGGTTTCCGCTGTCGTTTCCTCTGTATCATGCTGCACCGTATAGCTCTGCTTGGGTACGTTGATATAAACCACCTGATAGGGCTGCGGTTCGCTCATGCCAAGCCGTTCTGTTGCCTCCTGCTTGATGTAGTCCATATCCAGCTGTTCTGTCAGCTCTGCCTCCAGAATCGCATTTGCGGATTTCAGATCCTCCAGTTTGCTTTTTTCCCTTCTGAGAGAAACCTCCGCCTGATCTACCATAACATGCATCCCCATAAATGCAATACAGCCGATAAACAGCATAATCGCAACGCCTACCATTTTCGCAAAGGAAACCTTATTTTCTCTTTCCGCCTCCTTGGCAATGCGCGCCGCTTCTCTGCGCCGTTCCTCTTCCTCCTCCCGCACACGGTAAGGGGTATAATCGGGCTGCAATTCATACGCCACATTGCCGTAGGTATAATAAGAACCGCTCTGGTTGCGTTTTCTGTTCTTCTCGTCTCTTGCTGCCATCCTTTCCCCTCCTTTCTCGGGTCTTTTCAATATTTATCAATCCTGCGAAACCCCCTCCAGCACACGCAGCTTTGCGCTTCTGGAACGAGGATTTTCCTCTAATTCTTCCTTGCTCGGTAAAATGGGCTTTCTGGTAATCACCCTGCCCAAAGGCTTTTTGCCGCAGACGCATACAGGAAACTGCGGCGGACAGATACAGGGATTTTCCTGCTTGCGGAAGGCCTCCTTCACAATTCTGTCCTCTAAGGAATGGAAGGTGATGATGCAGAGCCTGCCACCGACCGCAAGCCTTGCGGCAACGTCATCAATCGCCCTTTGCAGTACCTCCAGCTCACCGTTTACCTCTATGCGAATTGCCTGAAAGGTGCGCTTTGCCGGATGGGGACCATCCTTTCTTGCGCCCTTCGGCACTGCCTTTTTGATAATATCTACCAGCTCGCCCGTTGTTTCAATGGGCTTTGCTTCTCTTTCCTTTACGATAAACTGCGCGATTCTTCTCGCCCAACGCTCCTCGCCATAGGTGAAAATCACTCTGTCCAGCTCGTCCTCGTCATAGCCGTTCACCACGTCATACGCACTGAAGGGCCTGTCCGGATTCATCCGCATATCCAACGGGGCATCCTGCTGATAGGAAAAGCCGCGCTCCGCTTCATCCAGCTGATGCGAGGAAACACCGATATCCAGCAGCATCCCGTCAATCTTTTCAATTCCTAAGCTATCCAGAATATTTGCGATATTGCCGAAATTATCTCTGACAAATGTGATTCTATCCTTGTATTCCGCCAATCGCTTTCCCGCCGCCTCGTGCGCGTTGGGGTCCTGGTCAATGCAAATCAAACGACCGGTTGTCAGCCGTTTTGCAATCTCCAGGGAATGACCGCCGCCGCCCATGGTACCGTCTACATAAATGCCGTCAGGCGTGATATTCAAATTGTCAATGCACTCGTTCAGGAGTACGGAAATATGATGAAATTCCATGCCTGCCGCCTTTCCGATTTGTCTGTGTTGTGTGATATCTATCTTTTAAGTCATTCATACTTTTAAATCATTCATAAATTTGCTTCGCAAATTTATTCATAACGAATCATTCTCTTCGAGAATTCCAAATGCAAATAAATTTGCATTTGCTCATGTAGCTTACAGCTACACGAGGATTCGTTATATCCCTAAATTCTCCATCTCAAAAGCAAGCTCGTTGCTGATGTAATCCTCTTCGTCGCTGTATTCGTTCCAATTATCCTTATTCCAAATTTCAATGCGGTTATTCACACCGATGGAAACAATGTCCTTTTTCAAGCCTGCGTATTCTCTCAGATGCGTCGGCACCATAATTCTTCCCTGATTATCCAACTCACATTCCACCGCGCCTGCAAAGAAAAAACGCACAAATTTACGCGCACCGGGGTTTGTCAGCGGAAGCTGCTTCAGCTTTTCCTCGAAAATCTTCCATTCCTCCTGCGGATAAGCAAACAGGCAGTTATCCAGCCCCTTTGTCACAACGAAACGCTCGCCAAGCCCCTCTCTGAACTTTGCCGGAACGATTAAACGCCCCTTTGCATCAATCGAGTGCTGATATTGCCCTAAGAACATTTCGCTGTCACCACCTTCCGCCACTTTCACACCTTCGCGGTAGCTTTCCACCACAAAAAACCACTTTGCGCCACTTTTAACCACATTGTAATATAGCCGCCACAAAAAAACAACCCCTTCCGCCCCATTTCTATTGATTTTTTCATTAAAAAAGCGCTTTCCTTCAAGCACTTTCCCCAAGAAAAAAAGAAGTTCTCCTCCACCTCCCACCAAAATACATTTTTTCCCATTCTCCCCTTCCTCCCCTGCATCCACAAAAGAAAGAAAAGCATAAAAAAAGAACCCGAAAAATGGGTTTTCGAGTTCTCCTGCTTGTATTTATTTATTTTTATAATATTCCATCATGGCTTTGAAGCCGGGCAACGCCCCTTCGATGGTCTCCGGCGCAACGCAGTACGCAATCCGCACATAGCCGGGACAGCCGAACCCACTGCCGGGTGTCAGCAAAATCCGATGCTCCTTGATTTTCTCCACAAATTCCAAATCGTTTTCCGTCGGCGTTTTCATAAACAGATAGAACGCCCCCTCCGGCTTCGGCATTTCATAGCCGTATGCCGTCAGCGCGTCATACAGGCGTTTTCTGTTTTTATCATAAAAGCTGATATCCACCGTTTCATCACAACATTTGGCACAAACCAGCTGCTGCAAGCCGGAGGCATTGATAAAGCCCGTAATGCGTGTTGCAACTGCAACAGCCGCAACGATATTCTCAAAATCCTCCACCTCACTGCGCAGTGCCAGATAGCCGATACGGTCGCCCGGCAGGGAAAGGGATTTCGAGAAGGAATAGGCTACGATTGTGTTTTTATAATCATTCGGAATCCAAGGCACGCTTGCCCCGTCAAACACCAATTCCCGATACGGCTCATCCGAAATCAGATAAATCGCATGCCCATATTCCTGCTCCTTTTTCGCCAGAACCGCAGCAATCGCCCGAATCGTCTCCTCATTATACACCACACCCGTTGGGTTGTTGGGGTTATCAATCAAAACGGCTCTCGTCTTTTCCGTCACGCATTTTTCCAATGCCGCAGGGTCGGGCTGAAAGGTGGGAATATTCGGCGGCACTGTCGTCAGCGTACAGCCTACGTTGTCCGCATATCTGTCATATTCCCCGAAATAGGGCGCAAAGGTCAGAATCTCCTGTCCGGGGTCCATCAGCACCTTCAGCAGGCAGTTCAAGCCCCCTGCCGCACCGGTACACATCATGATGTTGTTCGCATCAAAATGCTCCCCAAAGCGGCGGTTCAGGCTTGCGGCAATCTTCTCCCTTGCCTCCGGAAAGCCGTTATTCGGCATATAATGATGCAGATACCAAGGGTCGGTTTCCTGCAAAACGCGGATACTCGTTTCCCGAATACTGTCGGGCGCAGGCAGGTTGGGATTGCCCATCCCGAAGTCATACACGTTTTCCGCGCCGTATTTTTCCTTTAATCTTGCACTTTCTGTATACATGCTGCTCATGGCAGCGCTTCTCTCCAACAGCTTAGACATCTTTTCGGAAATCATTGGCTGTCACCTTCTTTCCTTTTTTCTTTTGTATTTTTTCCGCTTACACCTTGTTTTCCACAAGGAAAGCAATGGCATCCACATAGCCCTTGAGACCTCTGCCCATGATGGTTTTCACGCAAGCCTTCCCTGCATAGGAAATCTGGCGAAAATCCTCTCTTTCCTTCACATCGGAAATATGCACCTCCACCGCAGGCAGGCGAACTGCCTTCAGCGCGTCCAGAATGGCAACGCTCGTATGCGTATACGCCGCAGGGTTAATCACAATTCCCTCTGTGCCGTCAAAATATGCCTGCTGGATGCGGTCTACCAAATCCCCCTCATGGTTGGATTGGTAAATTTCGCCCTCCACGCCCTTTTCGGCAAAGGTTTTCTCCAGAAGTGCCTTCAAATCCTCGTAGGTCTCGGCACCGTAAATATTTTTTTCCCGAATCCCAAGCATATTGATATTCGGGCCGTTAATCACTAAAATCTTCATACGCTTACACCTCGGAGTAGCAGCCTAAGAAGGACAGGCTTTCTGCCGCCTGCTCAATATCCTTCAGCACCGTCATGGTTTCGGGAGAGAAAACAGAGCCGTCCAAATCGAAATAGAAACGGAATTCGAAATCCTTCCCCGGAATCGGGCGGCTTTCCAGCTTGCACAGGTTGATGCCGCGGCAGGCAAATTTCCCAATCATTTCATGCAGAGAACCGGGTCTGTGGTCCAGAGAAAGCATCAGACTGATACGGTTGGAGCCTGCATAAATTTCCATGTTCTTTGCAATGCAGATAAATCTGGTATAGTTGTTTTCGTTATTCTGCACGCCATCCTGCAAAACATGCAGTCCATACAGCTTCGCGCAGTCCGTGGAGGAAAGCGCCGCAAGGTCTGTTCTGCCGCTTTCCGCAACATATTTCGCTGCGGTTGCCGTATTTTCAAAAATCGTTACCTTGATGTTGGGGTTCGCCTTCAGAAAATTGCTGCACTGCTGCAATGCCTGTGTATGAGAAACAACCTCCTTCACATCCTCCAGCTTCACACCGGGCTTTGCCAGAAGCGCATGGCTGATGTGCAGCTTAATGCTCTTTACGATATAGAATTTATGGCGCACCATCAAATCATAAACCTCTGTTACAGAGCCTGCGGAGCTGTTTTCGATGGGCAGCACGCCATATCTGCATAGACCGGATTCCACCGCATTGAATACACTCTCGAAGTTGCTGAAATACATCTTGCTGGGCAATGCAAACAATCTGTCGCATGCTCTTGCCGCATAGGAGCCCTCCACGCCCTGACAGGCAACAACAGCCTTTCTGGGAAATTCCATGTGAGGGTCTGCAATGTTTTTCAGAATTTCTTCGGAAAGCGCTGTTTCCTTTGTCAGAAGCCCTGCCTGATAGCTCTTGCTGATATCGAAAATTGTCTGATACAGCTTATTGATATAAATTTCAAATTCCTCGCCGCCACGCTCCATTACCTTTTCCAGAACTGCCTGCTCTCTGCGTAAATCCAGAACGGGCAGATTCTTTTCCGCCTTTGCGCTGGCAACATCCGCAGAAGCCTTCATGCGCTCCACGAATAAATCTACAATCTGGTCATCAATCGCATTGATGCGTTCTCTCACTGCATTCAAATCCATTGTATTTTCCCACCTTTCTCACTGCTCCATCCTGCAAATCAGATCCAGAAGCGCAACCGCCGCTGCCGCCTCCACGCAAGGCACCGCACGCGGCACAATACAGGGATCATGTCTGCCTACAATGGCAAGTGTGTCGTTTTCTCCTTTGCTGATGCTGATGGTATCCTGCGTCTGCCCAATCGAGGGGGTCGGCTTAAATGCCGCACGCAGCACAAGGGGCATGCCGCTTGAAATGCCACCCAGAGAGCCGCCGTGATGGTTCGTTGTTGTCCGAACCGTACCATCCGCCTGATATGTGAAATTGTCATTATTTTCCGAACCAAACAGCGCCGCTACACCAAAGCCCTCGCCAAATTCCACGCCCTTTACGGCAGGAATGGCATAAATCGCCGCCGCCAGTCTGCTTTCCAGTCCGTCAAACATAGGCTCGCCCACGCCGACAGGCAGACCTACCACCGCACATTCAATCACACCGCCGACAGAATCGGCGTTTTCCTTTGCCGCCGCAATCGTCGCCTGCATTTCCTCCCCTGCCGCGTCATTCTGCACAGGGAAGACCTTTTCCGTGACAGCCTTCAAGGTATCTGCATCCACAGCCACCGCATCAAAGGGGGTATCCTGCACGCCCTTGATAGAAAGAATATGCGCACCGATATGGATGCCCCTTCTTTCCAAAATCTGCATGCAGACTGCGCCCGCAAAGCAAAGCGGTGCGGTCAGCCTGCCGGAGAAATGACCGCCGCCGCGATGGTCATTCGCTCCCTTATATTTCACCCACGCCGTAAAATCCGCATGCCCCGGTCTGGGCAAATCCTTCAATTTATCATAATCCTTCGAGCGTGTATTTGTGTTTTCAATCACGGCACAAATCGGTGCGCCGCAGGTTTTCCCTTCAAATAAGCCCGATACCACACGGGGCAGGTCTGCCTCCTTACGGGGTGTAGAATAGGCATTTCTGCCGGGAGCGCGGCGCTCCATGAATTTCCGCACCGCCTCTAAATCAATTTCCTCCCCCACAGGCAAGCCGTCAATCACCACGCCGATTGCCTCGGAATGAGACTGCCCGAAAATCATAATTTTTACTTTTTCTCCAAAACTAGAGGACATTTGTCACACCTCCCAGCTTCGCCAGCTCTATAAAGAAGGACGGATAAGATTTATTGACCGCCTCTGCACCCAGAATCGTCAGCTCTACGCCAAGGCTCACCGCCGCAATCGCCATTGCCATCACGATACGGTGATCATTATGGGAATCTATCACGATTTCCCCCTCAGGTGGATTACAGCCGCCTGTAATGATGATGCTGTCAGGTCTTTCCTCCACCTCCACGCCGATTTTCTGCATACATTCCGCCATCACAGCCAATCGGTCGCTTTCCTTCATCCGCAGTCTACCTGCGTTGTAAATTTCGGTTTTGCCCTCTGCCGCAGCCGCCGCTACACAAAGAATCGGCACCAAATCGGGAATTTGGGACGCATCAATACGGATGCCCTTCATTTCCTTATGGGTTGCCGTAATCTGGTTCAGCGCAACCTTCGTTTCCGCGCCAAATTCCTCCAAAAGAGCGGCAATCGCCCGATCCCCTTGGGGAGATTCCATATCCAGCCCCTGACAACCGATGCTGCCGCCAATCGCGCCTGCAACGAGCCAGAACGCCGCATTGCTCCAATCCCCCTCTGCATAGCGCATCCGCGGGCCATGGTATTTCTGCCCGCCGGGGATGCTCCAGCCGCTTTCGGCTTCCGTTACCGTAATCCCGAAGGTCTTCAGCGTTTTCAGCGTCATATCAATATAGCCCTTAGATTCGATTTTTGTTGTCAGGCGAATTTCGCTTTCGCCCTCCAATAACGGCAGCGCAAACAGCAGCCCTGTGATAAACTGGGAGCTGACATTCCCCGGCAGGGTATATACGCCGGCGGTTAGCTTGCCTTCCAATGTAACAGGAAGGTGGTCGCCGTCTGCCTTGCAGCCATGCCTTGCCATCTCATCCAGCAAAACGCCAATCGGGCGTTCGGGGAGTCTCCCCTTGCCTTCGAAGCGGCAATGCTTTCCCAATGCGCCCGCAATCGGGAGCAGAAAACGGAGGGTGGAACCGCTTTCGCCGCAGTCGAGGGTACAAAGCTGTCCATCTGCCTGTCCAATGCCCTGTCCATTTGCCTGTCCAATCCTGTCCACTGGACAGGGGAGTGGACACCCAATCGGCATCACATAAATGCCCGAGGGTTCGCGCTCAATTTCCGCACCAAGGCTTTGCAGACAGCGCGCCGTCGCTTCCATATCCTCAGACCAGCCATCCACGAACAGCACGCTTTCCTCCTCTGCCAATGCCGCCGCAATCAGCGAGCGGTGCCCATCGGATTTCGAGGAAATGATACGCACCTGCCCCTGTTTTAATGGAGTTTTCTCAATTTTTATATTCATATCATACCGCCTTTACGCCAATGCCGTTCTGACTAAATCCAACACTTCCTCCGTCGGGATTTTCACGATTTCGCAATGCCCGATTTTCGTCGGGAGGACAAAGCTGATTTCGCCGCCTCTGCGTTTTTTATCCTTTAATACACCTGCCGCAATTTCCTCCGCCGTATAGGAAGTGGAAGTAGGCAGGTTGTTGTGCAGAAGTGCCTGTCGGATGGTTTCCGCAAGCCCTTTTTCCGCAAGACCGCGCCGCTCCGCTACCTTCGCAATCAGATGCATCCCGATGGCTACAGCATGCCCATGCGAAAGGGTGAAATTGCTGTTCTTTTCAATGGAATGTCCCAAGGTATGCCCCAGATTCAGCAGCTGCCGCAGACCTGTATCGAATTCATCCTCATTGACGATATCCCGTTTCATTTTTACGCAGGTTTCAATGATTTCCTCCAGCTTTTCCCTAAAATCACCCGATGCCGTTTCCGCAAACAGCTTCGCATCCCCGATTACGCCGTATTTCAGCGTTTCGGCAATGCCGTCCGCGAAAATTTCTTCAGGCAGGGTATCTAAGGTATCCACATCGCAGAGCACCAGCTGCGGCTGATAAAACGCGCCTGCCATATTTTTGCCTGCCCTAAGGTCAATGGCTGTTTTGCCGCCGACAGAGGAATCCACCGCCGCCAGAAATGTGGTCGGCACCTGCACAAAGCGAATTCCTCTCTGATAAACCGCCGCCGCGAAGCCTGCCATATCACCTGCAACACCGCCGCCCAGCGCAATAATGATATCCTGTCGGGTGATTTCCTGCTCTGCCAGAAATTCCAGCATATCGCTCAATGTGCCGATATGCTTGGAGCCCTCCCCGGCAGGGTAGGAAAAGCGGCAGGTGGTGAACCCTGCCGCCGCTAAGGATTGCTCCGCCTGCTCCGCATAAAGCTTTTCTACTGTTGTATCTGTGATAACTGCCGCCTTGCAGGGGCGGATGCGTTTGGCAACCTCCGTCCCAAGCTGTGCAAGCAGTCCCCGTCCAATCAGAACCGCATATTCCGTAGACGCACTGACAATCACTTTTCTCATACTATTTTCACAACCTTAATCAAAGTCCTTGATTTCATCAATGGCGATACATTTTTCTCTGCCCTCTCTGAGCAGCTCACACAGGGTATCCGCATCCTTCGCCTTAATCGCGGTGCTGTATGCCTGCATGCGTGCTATCAGGCTGTCAATCTCATTGGCAAGGTTATCGCCGTTATCCAGAAACAGCTCCGTCCACATATTTTCATTCAAGCGCGCCACACGGGTCATGTCCTGAAAGCTGCCGCCGGAAAAGTCCTTGAAATTATCGGACAATGCACCCTTGACATACGCACTGGAAACCACATGTGCCAGCTGAGAGGTATATGCAATCATTGCATCATGCTCCTCTGTCGTGGTAAATTTCAATCTTGCGAAGCCCAGCTTTTTGAAAAACATGCTCAGTGCATTCATCAAACCGAGGTCTGTTCCCTTATACGGCGTTACAACCAAAGTTGCGCCGTTGAACATATCTGCTGTGGAATAGGTAAAGCCGGAGCGTTCCACGCCTGCCATAGGGTGCGCCCCCACGAAGGTAAAGCCGTTTTCTTCCGCTACCGCCTGCACCTGCTCGCAGACCACTCTTTTTACACCGGCGCAATCGACCACAACCGCGCCCTTCTTGAAATCCTTTGCGTGTGCCTTAATATACTCTATCGTCAGCTGAGGATACAGCCCCAGCAGAATCAAATCGCAATCCTTGGGGTTGCCGTCCTCCATAAAGCCATGCACCGCCTCCATCAGCAATGCACTGTAGCGAATGGTTTCGGAGACATCCCATCCAAGCACCGTATGCTCTGTTTTTTTCTTTACTGCCTTTGCCATAGAGCCGCCAATCAGCCCAAGACCAACTACGCCAACCTTCATATCATTCACCCTCTTTTCCTACCGCTTGATTAGTAATCGTATTTGCAGGCGAAGGGTCTCAGCTGGAATACCTGCTTTGCAACATCATCGAACTGATCGGGTGTCAGGGACTGCGGGCCGTCGCACAGTGCCTTTGCAGGGTTATTGTGTACCTCAATCATCAAGCCGTCTGCGCCCGCTACGGTTGCTGCCATTGCCATGGGCTTTACAAGATGTGCATAGCCCATTGCATGGCTGGGGTCAACCACGATAGGCAAATGGGTCAGCTTTTTCAAAACAGGAACGGCACTCAGGTCCAGTGTATTTCTTGTTCTGGTTTCAAAGGTACGAATCCCTCTTTCGCAAAGGATTACGTTTTCGTTGCCGCTTGCCATGATGTATTCTGCGCTCATCAGAAGCTCATCAATCGTATTTGCAAGACCTCTTTTCAGCAGGATAGGCTTGGACATCTTGCCGACCTCCTTCAGCAGCTCGAAGTTCTGCATATTTCTTGCGCCAACCTGCACAAGGTCAACGGATTCTTCAAACATGGGGATATGTACCGCATTCATGATTTCAGAAACGATAGGCAGACCTGTCAGCTGCTTTGCTTCTACCAGCAGCTTCAGACCATCGCCCTTCAGACCCTGGAATGCGTAAGGGGAGGTTCTGGGCTTGAATGCGCCGCCACGCAGCAGACCTGCACCTGCCGCTTTGACTCTTTCTGCGATTTCACAAACCTGTGCTTCGCTTTCAACGGAGCAAGGGCCTGCGATAATCTGGAAATTGCCGCCACCGATTTTTACGCCTGCAATATCAACTACCTGATCTGCATTATGGAATTTACGGTTTGCATTTTTGAAGGGCTCCTGAATACGCTGCACATTTTCAACGATATCCAACGCTCTGACCAGATCCATATCTACCACAGAGGTATCGCCAACCAGACCAACGATGGTATGATTCACACCACGGGAAATATGGGTGCTGATGCCCATGCTGCTAAGCCATACCTTCAGGTTTTCAATCTGTTCTTCCTTTGTGTCGGGTTTCAATACTACTACCATAATTTTCTCCTCCTTAAAAAATCCTTTTGTCTTGTTTTCTTTTGTTCCTGCTTCACAAGCTTTTTTGTGCTGCACGCTTTTCTCATATAAAAGAAAAAGCTTCGCAGCGAATTTCACTGCGAAGCTCCTATGCTTTCAATAAGAAAAAACCATCAAAACAAACCGTCTTTCCTTAACAGTAAAATTCACTTTGAATCTCTGAAAACACGGTAAAAGTAAAAGTATGCAGTTGCGAAAATCTGATTCTGTTTCATGATTTGCATCCTCTTTCTTTTTTTGCTTGGTGATTTAGTTTTAATCATACTAGCACATCGGTTAACGAAAGTAAACCCATTTCGGCAAAAAAATCAATTCTGTGAAAAAAGGCGAAAGGTTTTTGGAAAATGCGGAAATTTTCGTGTATTTCTTTCAATACAATAGTGGGTTGTAGTACATGGGAAACAGATAATATGAAAAAAGACCCTTGATTCCTCAAGGGTCTTACAAGCTGCTAACGGGATTCGAACCCGTGACCTCCGCCTTACCAAGGCGACGCTCTACCTACTGAGCCATAGCAGCAAAGGTTGATAAAAACTATCAGCCTGTCTATAGTATCATATTCCCTCCGCCTCGTCAAGATTTTTTTCTTCCAAAAAATGCTCTAATTTTTTCTTGACGCGCTGAAGGGCGTTATCAATGGATTTTTCGGGCTTATCCAGAACGCGGGCAATTTCAAAATAGCTTCTGCCCTGCAGATAAAGCACAAGCACTCTGGTTTCAAAGCTGCTGAGCTTTTTCATCATCTGGTGCTCAAGAAAGCTTTTATTTTCCTGCCCAATCAGGAGAACCTCCGGATTGAGCAAGGCACCACTCTGCAAAAGATCCATATAGGTCTGCTCGGATTCCTCCTCATAAACGGGCTTATTCAGAGAAACATAGGAATTGAGCGGCTGATGCTTCTGTCTGGTCGCTGCCTTAATCGCGGTAATCATCTGGCGATTCACGCAAAGCTCCGCAAAGCTGTGGAAGGATGCATTCTTTTCCTCATTATAATCACGCACTGCCTTATACAGCCCAATCATGCCCTCCTGAATGATATCCTCGTTATCCGCACCAATCAGGAAATAGGCTCTCGACTTTGCGCGCACCAAAAATTTATATTTATCCAACAAAAATTCCTGTGCCTCCTCATCGCCGCTCTGCGCCAGCAGTACCAGCTCCTCATCCCTTGTTGTCGCATATTTCTGTTCTCTTGTCATTTCTGCCATAAAAATTCTCCGTTGTTGTTTATTTTTTTCGACGCAATTCCTCAAACCATGCCAAGGCTTCCTCATCCAGATGGTCCGCCAGAATATTATTTTTCGGCGGTCTGTTCCGGATAAAGCGTTCACGCAGCTCCGTTTCGGCGGCAGTAACCTCGTTCCATAGCTCTCTCGCCGTCATACGAATCGCCCCCTGCCCATAAATAATCAGCTGCTCCAGACCGTCCCCCGTTGCCACGCGCACCTTATAATGCTTCGGCATGGAGGTTACGACACGCTCGATATAATGGTCGGCGGTTTCCGCTTCCTTGGTATAGACTACGAAAATATTGTTATATTCATAGACGGTACCGATATTCCCCTTGACCAGATAGCCATCGAACACCAGAATGACCGTTGCCTGCTTGGTGCCTTTATAATTCGAGAGGATATCCATCAGCCGCTGGCGGGCGCTTTCCAGACTGACATCCTCCACCAGCTCTCTCAATTCGCTCCAGGCGTGGATAATATTATAGCCATCCACAAGCAAAAATTCCTTTGCCAACAGATTCCCCTCCTTTCTCTCCGGGGGACGCTGTCCCCCGAACCCCCAGCCAAGGGAGTCACTCCCTTGGAACCCGATACCGCAGCACCAATACTTGGTGCTGCAAAATCAAGGCAAGCATACAATCCTCACAAGGGATATGGAACAACGTCATTAAATCATTATTTGCTGTAATTTCTCTGACGCACAACCTCATACATCAGCAGTGCTGCCGCAACAGAGGCATTTAAAGAAGAAATTTTTCCATACATCGGGATAGATGCGGTGAAATCGCAGTTTTCCTTCACCAATCTGCTGACACCCTCACCCTCACTGCCAATCACCAAACCGATAGGGCCTTTCAGATTGGTATCGAAATGGTCATTTTCGCCCATATCCGCGCAGGCAAACCAAAGACCCTCCTTCTTGAGCTGCTCCATGGTTTTCACGAGATTCGTCACCTTTGCCACAGGCATATATTCTATCGCGCCTGCGGAGGTTTTTCCGACTGTTGCATTCAGCCCGACGGAGCGACGCTTCGGGATAATCACACCATGCGCGCCGGCACATTCTGCCGTTCTGAGAATCGCGCCCAGATTATGCGGATCTGTGATGCCATCCAGAAGGATGATAAAGGGGTCTTCTCCCTTTGCTCTTGCCGCCGCAAGAATATCCTCCACCTCTACATAATCATGCGCGGAAACCAGCGCAATCACGCCCTGATGGTTCTTTGTCTGGGAAAGCTCGTCCAGCTTCTGGCGGCTTACCTCCTGAATGACAACGCCTTTTTCTGCCGCCTGTGCAACAATCCGCTTAATCGTGCCCTCCACGTTGCCCTTCTGCACCATAATCTTTTCGATATCTCTGCCGCTGCGCAGCACCTCCAGCACGGCATTTCTACCCTCCAGCTGATTTTCGTTCAATTCTCTTTCCCGTCTTTTTTCTCGTTCCAAAAACGCCCCTCCTCGCCTATATTTTACGGTTTCATCCATACAGCATAAAGCCGAGGGGACTTTCAGAGGCATTCCGCCCCTCCCTTCGGCTTTGTTTTTCAGTTACTTTTCCAATTTTTCTGCCATTCCCAGCTTAAACAGCTCTACAACTCTCTCTTTTTCTCCCTTGAGATAAAGGTAGCCGAACAGCGCTTCCAAGCCTGTCGCATGGCGATAATCCATCAAATCGGCATTTTTCGGCACAGTGAAGGATTTTGCATTGCGCCCCCTGCGGAACACATCCGCCTCCTCCTCTGTCAGGATATCCTGAATCCGATAATACATTTCTGCCTGCGCCTTTGCATTGACAATGGCTCTTGCTTTTTTATGCAGCTTATTCACAGGGGCATTGCCGTCCGTCAAAACAGTCAGCCGCACCAAAACCTCAAATACCGCATCCCCGATATGTGCAAGTGCAAGGGAATTATATTCTCTTGGGTTCAGTATGCTCCGTCCGCCTAAAACCACATCCAGTTCTTCTAAATTCATAGCTTAGCCTCTGAACCACTGTACGCCCTGACGGGTATCCTTAATGGTAATGCCCATCGCTGCCAGCTCATCTCTGATGGCATCCGCCTTTGCGAAATCCTTCGCCTTCTTTGCTTCGGTTCTTTCGGCAATCAGTGCTTCAATCTTTGCAACATCCTCATCGGATACTTCTTCCTCTGCCACTTCGGCAACGCCCAGAACACCGCACAGGTGATCCAGCATATCCTGAATTTTTTCTGCAAATTCCTTGGATGCGCCTGCCTTGATTTCTGTATTGGAGAAACGCACCAGCTCATAGATTGCGGAAACGGCATCTGCTGTATTGAAGTCATCATCCATCGCTGCTTCAAACTGCTCCTTATAGCCGTTCAGTTCTGCTTCCTTTGCAGCTTCCTCCGCTGTCATTTTGGTATCTGCTACATTCTTGATATAGAAATTCAGTTCTTTTCTTGCATTTTTGATTCTTTCCAGACCGTTCTGGCAAGCCTTCATCAGTTCATCACTGAAGTTGATGGGGCTTCTGTAGTGACCGTTCAGAATGAAGAAACGGATAACCTCATAAGGGAAGTGCTTTGCAATATCTCTTACGGTGAAGAAGTTGCCCAGAGATTTGGACATTTTTTCATTATCAACAGTGATAAAGCCGTTATGCAGCCAATATCTTGCGAAGGTGCAGCCGTTTGCTGCTTCGGACTGTGCGATTTCGTTTTCATGGTGAGGGAAAATCAAATCCTCGCCGCCTGCATGGATATCAAAGGTATCCCCCAAATAATGCTTGGACATAACGGAGCATTCAATGTGCCAACCGGGTCTGCCTTCGCCCCAAGGGGATGTCCAGCTGGGTTCGCCCTCCTTTTTGGGCTTCCACAGAACGAAGTCTGTCGGATTTTTCTTTGCATCATCAATCGCAACACGCTCAGATGCGCCCGCAATCAGCTCATCCAGATTTTTTCTGGAAAGCTTGCCATATTCCGGGAATTTCTTTGTATCATAATATACTGTGCCATGGTCCTCATACGCAAAGCCCTTATCAATCAGGGTCTGCACCATTGCGATAATGCCGTCCATTTCCTCTGTTACGCGAGGGTGTACGGTTGCTCTTTTTACATTCAAACCATCTGCATCGCGGAATGCTTCTTCAATGTATTTATTAGAGATTTCCGCCATGGTTTTGCCTTCCTTATTGGCTCTGTTGATGATTTTGTCATCAACGTCCGTGAAGTTCTGCACATAGGTCACTTCGTAGCCCTTATATTCCAGATAGCGTCTTACCGTATCAAAAACAACGTAGGGTCTTGCGTTGCCGATATGGATATAATCGTACACGGTGGGGCCGCAAACGTACATTTTTACCTTGCCTTCCTCCATTGGTACGAATTCTTCCTTCTGTCTTGTCATGGTATTATATAATTTCATGGGAATTCACCTTTCCTTCTTCCTAATCTATCAAAATAGTATAACACAAAAATCCGATTTTTGCTGTATTTTTCTTTCCTTTTTCCGGAAAAACATGCCTTTTCTGCGAATCAGATTGCTCTTCTCTTTATATGGCCTGTCAGCTGTTCGGGGGCAACCGGCGGAATCCGCACGCCGTCCTTGCGCACAATCATAACAGGAGAGCCGACAGCAGTTACATTGGGAGGCAAATCCTGTGTTACCACAGAGCCTGCACCAATCTTTGTATTCGCGCCGATGGTAACGGGGCCAAGCACAATCGTACCTGCGCCAATCATAACATTATCCTCAACGGTCGGGTGGCGTTTGTTTTTCTGCTTACCGGTGCCGCCCAGCGTTACCCCGTGGTACAGCATAACATTATCCCCGATTTCTGCGGTTTCCCCGATAACAATGCCTGCGCCGTGGTCAATAAAGAAGCGCTTGCCGATGGTTGCGCCGGGGTGAATCTCAATCCCTGTCAGAAAACGGGACAGCTGTGACACAAAGCGTGCAGGCACCAGCAGACCCTTTTTATACAGGCTGTGCGCAATGCGATGGTTTACCACTGCCCAGAAGCTGGGGTAAAGCAATACCTCAATCGCACTTTTAAACGCAGGGTCTTTTTCTTTTATCACTGCAACAGATTCTTTCCAAAATTTCTTCAACATATCAAAATTCCTCCTAAAACGATATCAATAGTGTGCTTTTATCAGAACGCCCTGCTGCTTACACAGAGGGCTTGCTACACACTTCCGTCCGTCTCAGTCTTTCGATAAATTGCATGCACAGGCAGCCAATCGACCCCCGATTTTTATTTTTTCCCTTCTGATTCTTCCAAGAAGCCATCTGGCTCACCTCCCTTTGGAATGGTCTGTGTCGACCTTCTGTCGTTTTTTTAATAACCGTTTTTTTGTAATAAAAAACGCCCTTGCAAAAATATGCAAAGACGAAAAATATCGCGGTTCCACTTTACTTAGACGGCATCTAAAAATACCATCTCACCTCAATGACTGTAACGGTGTCAACGGATACAGGCTACTCTCGGTTCGCCCGTTCAGTTCAGGAACGCACTTCATCCTCCCCCAGTCTGTAAACGGCTTACACCCAATGTATTTTAAGGTAGTGACAATCAAATTTATGCCAAAGCATAAACTCAAATCTCACCGCCTTTCACCAAGGCCGTTATTCTCTGTCAGGTGGATTGGAAAATCACCATTTCCCAAGAGGATTACTCTTTTCCATCATCACTTTTTCTTGTTTTGATATTCTTATTTTTCCTCCAGCAGACAAACTGCCGAAGCTGCGATGCCCAAGCCTGTACCGGTAAACCCAAGCCCCTCCTCTGTTGTTGCTTTGACGTTAATCTGCTTCAAATCAATCCGAAGGGTTTCTGCAATATTTTTCCGCATTTGTTCGATATGCGATGCCATTTTGGGCCTTTGTGCAATAATTGTCGCATCGATATTTATTATACAATATCCTTCTGCCAAAATCAACCCCAAAACGTGGGATAATAATTTTCTGCTGTCTGCGCCTTTATACTGTGGGTCGTTATCAGGAAAATGCCTGCCGATATCGCCCAGAGCAGCCGCCCCCAGAAGCGCATCTGCAATGGCATGCAGCAGTACATCCGCATCGGAATGTCCCAAGAGTCCCTTTTCATAGGGGATTTTCACGCCGCCAATGATACAATCTCTGCCTTCTGCTAATTTATGCACATCATAACCGGAGCCGATTCTCATGCTTTTCTCCTTTCAATATATGCCGGAGGGAGAATAAATTCCCCATTCGGACTACCAACCGAACCGTGTTTTTATCTTTGTTTTTCCAATATAGCCCGATTTTTTCCTTCTGTCAACCACCTATTGCTTTGAATTTTTCACACTGACTCAAGCGCATAAAAAAAGAGAGCCTTTTCAGACTCTCGAAGCTAGGGTAGCAGGATTCGAACCTGCGAATGACGGAATCAGAATCCGTTGCCTTACCACTTGGCGATACCCCAGTATAGTAGCGGAGAAGGGATTTGAACCCCTGACACTGCGGGTATGAACCGCATGCTCTAGCCAACTGAGCTACTCCGCCATAAGAAAGTGGAAGTTACAGGGCTCGAACCTGTGACCCTCTGCTTGTAAGGCAGATGCTCTCCCAGCTGAGCTAAACTTCCACAAAACGACTCAGAAGGGGCTCGAACCCTCGACCTCCGGCGTGACAGGCCGGCGCTCTAACCAACTGAGCTACTGAGCCATATGCAATTAAGAATAAGTGGGTCTTCAGGGACTTGAACCCGGGACCGTCCGGTTATGAGCCGGATGCTCTAACCAACTGAGCTAAAGACCCAAAGAAACCACTAATAAAAAAAGTAAGCCGATGATCGGACTCGAACCGATAACCTGCTGATTACAAGTCAGCTGCTCTGCCAATTGAGCCACATCGGCTTATTGAATTCCGGCGACCATCTACTCTCCCAGGCAGCTGCCCACCAAGTACCATCGACCGCCTAGGTCTTAACCGTCGTGTTCGGAATGGGAACGGGTGTGTCCCCTAGGCGCATCGTCACCGGAAATATCATGATCCGTGCGGGATTCGAACCCGCGTTACCGCCGTGAAAGGGCGGTGTCTTAACCCCTTGACCAACGGACCATAGAAAACTCCCCGAGCGGGACTCGAACCTGCAACCCTCCGGTTAACAGCCGGATGCTCTGCCATTGAGCTATCGAGGATTATTATACTTCCCTTTATTCTCTTTCTTACACCTTCAAAACTGAATACCAGTGAAAGCTTTTTTAGTTTATCATCAATCGTCTTCTTTGTCAACCTTCTTTTTTTGGTCAAGCCCTCGATCTATTAGTATTGGTCAGCTGAACATGTTACCATGCTTACACCTCCAACCTATCAACCTCATTATCTTTAAGGGATCTTACTTCCGAAGAATGGGAAATCTTATCTTGAGGGCGGCTTCACGCTTAGATGCCTTCAGCGTTTATCCGTTCCATACATAGCTACCCGGCTGTGCAGTTGGTCTGCAACCGGTACACCAGAGGTACGTCCATCCCGGTCCTCTCGTACTAAGGACAGCTCCTCTCAAATTTCCTGCGCCCACAACGGATAGGGACCGAACTGTCTCACGACGTTCTGAACCCAGCTCGCGTACCGCTTTAATGGGCGAACAGCCCAACCCTTGGGACCTACTTCAGCCCCAGGATGCGATGAGCCGACATCGAGGTGCCAAACCTCCCCGTCGATGTGAACTCTTGGGGGAGATAAGCCTGTTATCCCCAGGGTAGCTTTTATCCGTTGAGCGATGGCATTCCCACTTATTACCACCGGATCACTAAGTCCTACTTTCGTACCTGCTCGAGCCGTCGCTCTCGCAGTCAAGCCACCTTTTGCCTTTACACTCTTTGAATGGTTTCCAATCATTCTGAGGTGACCTTCGAGCGCCTCCGTTACCTTTTAGGAGGCGACCGCCCCAGTCAAACTGCCCGCCTGACATTGTCCCTCACCCGGATTACGGATGCAGGTTAGAAATTCAATGACATAAGAGTGGTATCCCACCGGCGGCTCCACGAAAACTAGCGTTCTCGCTTCTTAGCCTCCCACCTATCCTGTACATATATCATCGAATCCCAGTATCAGGCTGCAGTAAAGCTCCATGGGGTCTTTCCGTCCTGTTGCGGGTAACCAGTATCTTCACTGGTTCTTCAATTTCACCGGGCGTGTTGTCGAGACAGTGCACAAATCATTACGCCTTTCGTGCGGGTCAGAACTTACCTGACAAGGAATTTCGCTACCTTAGGACCGTTATAGTTACGGCCGCCGTTTACTGGGGCTTGAATTCAAAGCTTCGCTTGCGCTGACCTCTCCTTTTAACCTTCCAGCACCGGGCAGGCGTCAGCCCATATACTTCACCTTACGGTTTCGCATAGACCTATGTTTTTGCTAAACAGTTGCTTGTGCCTCTTTTCTGCGGCCTCTTGCGAGGCTCCCCTTATCCCGAAGTTACGGGGTCATTTTGCCGAGTTCCTTAACAACACTTCTCCCGTCGGCCTGTGGATTTTCTCCTCATCTACCTGTGTCGGTTTACGGTACGGGTACACATAACGCAATAGCGGCTTTTCTCGGCAGTGTGGATTCGGAAACTTCCTTACTTTTTTTCAGTCCTCATCACGTTTCACTTACAGGAGACGGATTTGCCTATCTCCCACAGCTTTACGCTTGACCGGGTCTTTCCATTCCCCGGTTTCCCTATCCTCCTGCGTCCCCACAGTTCTGATTATGTGTAGTACAGGAATATCAACCTGTTATCCATCGACTACGACTTTCGTCCTCGCCTTAGGCCCCGACTAACCCTGGGAAGATTAGCTTTACCCAGGAATCCTTAGATATTCGGCCTACATGTTTCTCACATGTATCTCGCTACTCATTCCGGCATTCTCTCTCCTGTTTCGTCCACCATCGCTCTCACTTTGGCTTCGTCCTTGCAGGATGCTCCTCTACCACTCCTTACTTTGTAAGGAATCCGTAGCTTCGGTGTCGTGTTTTAGCCCCGTTACATTTTCGGCGCAGGTTTTCTCGACTAGTGAGCTATTACGCACTCTTTAAATGTATGGCTGCTTCTAAGCCAACATCCTAGTTGTCTATGAAATCCCACATCCTTTTCCACTTAACACGTACTTTGGGACCTTAGCTGTCGGTCTGGGCTCTTTCCCTTTTGTCCACGCGACTTATCTCACGCAGACTGACTCCCGAGGGTATCTTGACGGCATTCTTAGTTTGATATGAGTTGGTAACCTTTTTGGGCCCCGCGTCAGTTCAGTGCTTTACCTCCGTTAGACTCCAGCTCGAGGCTAGCCCTAAAGCTATTTCGAGGAGAACCAGCTATCTCCGAGTTCGATTGGAATTTCTCCGCTATCCACACCTCATCACCACGTTTTTCAACACATGTGTGTTCGGTCCTCCAAAACCTTTTACGGTTCCTTCAACCTGGACATGGATAGGTCACCCGGTTTCGGGTCTACTAATACCAACTCTACGCCCTATTCAGACTTGGTTTCCCTTCGGCTCCGATGCTTCTGACATCTTAACCTCGCTGGCATTAGTAACTCGCCGGACCGTTCTACAAAAAGTACGCCATCAGCCCGTAGGCCTTTGACTGTTTGTAAGCACAAGGTTTCAGGTTCTCTTTCACTCCCCTCCCGGGGTCCTTTTCACCTTTCCTTCACAGTACTGCTTCACTATCGGTCACTAGGGAGTATTTAGGCTTGGGGGGTGGTCCCCCGGCTTCCCACAAGGTTTCTCGTGTCTCGTGGTACTCTGGATCCTGCTCGCTGCTTCAAGATTTCGTCTACCGGGCTTTCACCGTCTACGCTGGCTTT
>NZ_BHVZ01000008.1 GCF_003865035.1 Anaerotignum faecicola | reverse complement strand
GAGATACAGTACAGAGAGCAGGACTCGAACCGATAACCTGCTGATTACAAGTCAGCTGCTCTGCCAATTGAGCCACATCGGCTTATTGAATTCCGGCGACCATCTACTCTCCCAGGCAGCTGCCCACCAAGTACCATCGACCGCCTAGGTCTTAACCGTCGTGTTCGGAATGGGAACGGGTGTGTCCCCTAGGCGCATCGTCACCGGAAATATCATGATCCGTGCGGGATTCGAACCCGCGTTACCGCCGTGAAAGGGCGGTGTCTTAACCCCTTGACCAACGGACCATAGAAAACTCCCCGAGCGGGACTCGAACCTGCAACCCTCCGGTTAACAGCCGGATGCTCTGCCATTGAGCTATCGAGGATTATTATACTTCCCTTTATTCTCTTTCTTACACCTTCAAAACTGAATACCAGTGAAAGCTTTTTTAGTTTATCATCAATCGTCTTCTTTGTCAACCTTCTTTTTTTGGTCAAGCCCTCGATCTATTAGTATTGGTCAGCTGAACATGTTACCATGCTTACACCTCCAACCTATCAACCTCATTATCTTTAAGGGATCTTACTTCCGAAGAATGGGAAATCTTATCTTGAGGGCGGCTTCACGCTTAGATGCCTTCAGCGTTTATCCGTTCCATACATAGCTACCCGGCTGTGCAGTTGGTCTGCAACCGGTACACCAGAGGTACGTCCATCCCGGTCCTCTCGTACTAAGGACAGCTCCTCTCAAATTTCCTGCGCCCACAACGGATAGGGACCGAACTGTCTCACGACGTTCTGAACCCAGCTCGCGTACCGCTTTAATGGGCGAACAGCCCAACCCTTGGGACCTACTTCAGCCCCAGGATGCGATGAGCCGACATCGAGGTGCCAAACCTCCCCGTCGATGTGAACTCTTGGGGGAGATAAGCCTGTTATCCCCAGGGTAGCTTTTATCCGTTGAGCGATGGCATTCCCACTTATTACCACCGGATCACTAAGTCCTACTTTCGTACCTGCTCGAGCCGTCGCTCTCGCAGTCAAGCCACCTTTTGCCTTTACACTCTTTGAATGGTTTCCAATCATTCTGAGGTGACCTTCGAGCGCCTCCGTTACCTTTTAGGAGGCGACCGCCCCAGTCAAACTGCCCGCCTGACATTGTCCCTCACCCGGATTACGGATGCAGGTTAGAAATTCAATGACATAAGAGTGGTATCCCACCGGCGGCTCCACGAAAACTAGCGTTCTCGCTTCTTAGCCTCCCACCTATCCTGTACATATATCATCGAATCCCAGTATCAGGCTGCAGTAAAGCTCCATGGGGTCTTTCCGTCCTGTTGCGGGTAACCAGTATCTTCACTGGTTCTTCAATTTCACCGGGCGTGTTGTCGAGACAGTGCACAAATCATTACGCCTTTCGTGCGGGTCAGAACTTACCTGACAAGGAATTTCGCTACCTTAGGACCGTTATAGTTACGGCCGCCGTTTACTGGGGCTTGAATTCAAAGCTTCGCTTGCGCTGACCTCTCCTTTTAACCTTCCAGCACCGGGCAGGCGTCAGCCCATATACTTCACCTTACGGTTTCGCATAGACCTATGTTTTTGCTAAACAGTTGCTTGTGCCTCTTTTCTGCGGCCTCTTGCGAGGCTCCCCTTATCCCGAAGTTACGGGGTCATTTTGCCGAGTTCCTTAACAACACTTCTCCCGTCGGCCTGTGGATTTTCTCCTCATCTACCTGTGTCGGTTTACGGTACGGGTACACATAACGCAATAGCGGCTTTTCTCGGCAGTGTGGATTCGGAAACTTCCTTACTTTTTTTCAGTCCTCATCACGTTTCACTTACAGGAGACGGATTTGCCTATCTCCCACAGCTTTACGCTTGACCGGGTCTTTCCATTCCCCGGTTTCCCTATCCTCCTGCGTCCCCACAGTTCTGATTATGTGTAGTACAGGAATATCAACCTGTTATCCATCGACTACGACTTTCGTCCTCGCCTTAGGCCCCGACTAACCCTGGGAAGATTAGCTTTACCCAGGAATCCTTAGATATTCGGCCTACATGTTTCTCACATGTATCTCGCTACTCATTCCGGCATTCTCTCTCCTGTTTCGTCCACCATCGCTCTCACTTTGGCTTCGTCCTTGCAGGATGCTCCTCTACCACTCCTTACTTTGTAAGGAATCCGTAGCTTCGGTGTCGTGTTTTAGCCCCGTTACATTTTCGGCGCAGGTTTTCTCGACTAGTGAGCTATTACGCACTCTTTAAATGTATGGCTGCTTCTAAGCCAACATCCTAGTTGTCTATGAAATCCCACATCCTTTTCCACTTAACACGTACTTTGGGACCTTAGCTGTCGGTCTGGGCTCTTTCCCTTTTGTCCACGCGACTTATCTCACGCAGACTGACTCCCGAGGGTATCTTGACGGCATTCTTAGTTTGATATGAGTTGGTAACCTTTTTGGGCCCCGCGTCAGTTCAGTGCTTTACCTCCGTTAGACTCCAGCTCGAGGCTAGCCCTAAAGCTATTTCGAGGAGAACCAGCTATCTCCGAGTTCGATTGGAATTTCTCCGCTATCCACACCTCATCACCACGTTTTTCAACACATGTGTGTTCGGTCCTCCAAAACCTTTTACGGTTCCTTCAACCTGGACATGGATAGGTCACCCGGTTTCGGGTCTACTAATACCAACTCTACGCCCTATTCAGACTTGGTTTCCCTTCGGCTCCGATGCTTCTGACATCTTAACCTCGCTGGCATTAGTAACTCGCCGGACCGTTCTACAAAAAGTACGCCATCAGCCCGTAGGCCTTTGACTGTTTGTAAGCACAAGGTTTCAGGTTCTCTTTCACTCCCCTCCCGGGGTCCTTTTCACCTTTCCTTCACAGTACTGCTTCACTATCGGTCACTAGGGAGTATTTAGGCTTGGGGGGTGGTCCCCCCGGCTTCCCACAAGGTTTCTCGTGTCTCGTGGTACTCTGGATCCTGCTCGCTGCTTCAAGATTTCGTCTACCGGGCTTTCACCGTCTACGGCTGGCTTTCCCAAAACCATTCGTCTATCTCTCAGCAATGCTAATTGCAGTCCGCAACCCCGAAGAACCAGGTCCTTCGGTTTGGCCTCTTTCCCGTTCGCTCGCCGCTACTTAGGAAATCGAGTTTTCTTTCTCCTCCTACTGCTACTTAGATGTTTCAGTTCACAGCGTTCCCTTCCATACGCTATGGATTCACATATGGATACTTGAGGTTTGCTCAAGTAGGTTTCCCCATTCAGATATCTCCGGATCGATGGCTGTTTGCGCCTCCCCGAAGCTTTTCGCAGCTTACCACGTCTTTCATCGGCTCCTAGTGCCAAGGCATTCTCCTTGTGCTCTTTCTTGCTTGACCAGTTTAATATAGCTATTTCTCTGGAATGTTTCGTTGTAGCGATACAACTTTTGTTACATTTGAAAATAGAAAATTTTGTTTTCTCGATTGACTCTATTTTTGCTTTACTTGTATTCAGTTTTCAAGGTGCAAGTTGTTTTGAAGGTTTGATCCTTCAAAACCGAACAATGAATATCTTTCACAACCTTGCGTTGAAAAATGTTTACGAAAAACCATTCGTAATGCTTCGCATTACTCATGTATTTGCTCCGCAAACCTACCTAAAACCTCTTTGTCAGCCTGTCTTGCAAGCAATCCATTCTGACAAAAGCTTTTATGCAGCTTTTCTCCGCTTTTCTCCATAGAAAGGAGGTGATCCAGCCGCACCTTCCGATACGGCTACCTTGTTACGACTTCACCCCAGTCACTGGCTTCACCTTCGGCGGCTCCTTCCTTACGGTTAGGTCACCGACTTCGGGTGCTTCCAACTCCCATGGTGTGACGGGCGGTGTGTACAAGGCCCGGGAACGTATTCACCGCGACATTCTGATTCGCGATTACTAGCGATTCCAGCTTCATGTAGTCGAGTTGCAGACTACAATCCGAACTGGGACTGGGTTTTTGTGATTTGCTTAACGTCGCCGTCTCGCTTCACTCTGTTACCAGCCATTGTAGCACGTGTGTAGCCCAAGACATAAGGGGCATGATGATTTGACGTCATCCCCACCTTCCTCCGTGTTATCCACGGCAGTCTCCCTAGAGTGCCCAACTCAATGATGGCTACTAAGGATAAGGGTTGCGCTCGTTGCGGGACTTAACCCAACATCTCACGACACGAGCTGACGACAACCATGCACCACCTGTCACCGATGCTCCGAAGAGAAGCTCTATCTCTAGAGCGGTCATCGGGATGTCAAGCCTTGGTAAGGTTCTTCGCGTTGCTTCGAATTAAACCACATGCTCCACCGCTTGTGCGGGCCCCCGTCAATTCCTTTGAGTTTCAACCTTGCGGTCGTACTCCCCAGGTGGAGTGCTTATTGCGTTAGCTGCGGCACCGAGGATTCCTCCCCGACACCTAGCACTCATCGTTTACGGCGTGGACTACCAGGGTATCTAATCCTGTTTGCTCCCCACGCTTTCGAGCCTCAGCGTCAGTTTCAGTCCAGAAAGCCGCCTTCGCCACTGGTGTTCTTCCTAATATCTACGCATTTCACCGCTACACTAGGAATTCCGCTTTCCTCTCCTGTACTCTAGCTCGCCAGTTCCAAATGCAATCCACGAGGTTAAGCCTCGGGCTTTCACATCTGGCTCGGCGTGCCGCCTACGCTCCCTTTACACCCAGTAATTCCGGATAACGCTTGCCCCCTACGTATTACCGCGGCTGCTGGCACGTAGTTAGCCGGGGCTTCTTATTTAGGTACCGTCACTTTCTTCGTCCCTATTGATAGAAGTTTACGATCCGAAAACCTTCATCCTTCACGCGGCGTTGCTGCATCAGGGTTTCCCCCATTGTGCAATATTCCCCACTGCTGCCTCCCGTAGGAGTTTGGGCCGTGTCTCAGTCCCAATGTGGCCGATCACCCTCTCAGGTCGGCTACTGATCGTCGCCTTGGTGGGCTGTTATCTCACCAACTAGCTAATCAGATGCGGGCCCATCCTATACCGAATTACTCCTTTTCTTACAGAAGGATGCCCTTCCGTAATGACATGCGGTATTAGTCACCGTTTCCAGTGATTATTCCCCAGTATAGGGCAGGTTGCCCACACGTTACTCACCCGTCCGCCACTAAGATAAATAAAAATCCTGCCGAAGCTCTCATTTTAAGTATCTTCGTTCGACTTGCATGTGTTAAGCACGCCGCCAGCGTTCATCCTGAGCCAGGATCAAACTCTTATGTTAAAGTTTTGTTCCTAGCCAGTTTTTCTGGCTAACTCCGGTTTTTCTAAACCGGCAAAATCAAGTTCATTATCTCGTCAGTTCGCGTTGTCTTTTCGCTTCGCGAAAACCGCTCCATTCTTCGCTATTCAGCGCCTCCCGCAACCTTTGGTCACATGGTCGCGCTTCATAATCAGCTCAGAACTACTCTGACAGAATTGACTATGGGTTGTGTTTATTCATATCCATTGTTCAGTTTTCAAGGATCAATCTGCTTTTCAGCAGCGAAGATTATTTTATCAAATCTTCATTTTCTTGTCAAGTATTATTTTCCATACCTGATTCGATTTTGTTTGCTGTTTTTTTCGACAGCGAATGATATTTTATCAAGTATCATTCAGTTTGTCAAGCACTTTTTTATTTATTTTTCTGTGCTTGTTTTCGCTGTTTATGTCAGCGGATATCAGTATATCATCCGTAGTCCCGCTTGTCAATGTTTTTCTTTTCAAACATTCGCTGTTGACCAATGCCTATACTCTTTTTCCGACTGCTTTCGTGCAGCGACATTTATTTATTATACACGCTTAACACAAAATGTCAACACCTTTTTTCACCTTTTTTCACCTTTTTTCGATATTTTTTCCTTCCCCTCAAAAAAGGAAAAGGCAGCCCTTTTTCCCTTGGAATCAAAGCCGCCTTTTTCATAATAAAACCTTTTTTAGTCACACTTATTTGTCTTGTTTGTTTTATTGGTTTTATTGTCTTTTCGTTTTTGCCGGTATCAATACTGTATTCCTGTGCAAATTCTGTTCTGTTCATGCCCTTCTGGTTGTTCTTTTCCGTTTTGTTTGTTTTGTTATTGTTTTTGTCCATGACTATGACCTCCTGTCATCCTTCTTTTTTCTCTCGCGAGCATCTCTCGCAGTCATAGTATGTCTCGTCTTTCTCATTTTATTCGTTTTCCTTTTATTAGGATTTTTTCTCTGTTTCTTCTTTATTATATAACAAAAAGAGGGTTGCCCCTCTCCTTGTCGAAATTTCATTTTTAATTGTCTTTTGTTTCGATGCACTGCTCCTTATGGAACACCTTAGACAA
>NZ_BHVZ01000007.1 GCF_003865035.1 Anaerotignum faecicola | reverse complement strand
AGAAGAAGCAGAGGGAAATGAGGGGTTCGAATCGGTGAAATTGCGGAAAATCAGGGGGTTGAAAAGAAAAAGAGAAAAAGTGAAAAAAGGTGTTGACATTTTCGGCAAGCGTGTATAATATATAAATGTTCCCGCGAAAACGGCGGAGCAAACTGAGAAAATCGAATCACAGAAATCGCAGAAGATTGAAAAGTTTTTAAATAAAAACATTGACAAGCGGACGCGAACCTGATATACTAATTTCTGCTGATGTGAAATATCAGTAAAAAGCACAAAATAAAAATAAAAAAGTGCTTGACAAGAGAATGAAGATTTGATAAAATAATCTTCGCTGCTGAAAAGCAGATTGATCCTTGAAAACTGAACAATGGATATGAATAAACACAACCCATAGTCAATTCAAGCAAACGGAAACGAATGCTAAAAAGACAAATTTTGCCGGTTTAGAAAACCGGAGTTAGCCAGAAAAACTGGCTAGGAACAAAACTTTAACATAAGAGTTTGATCCTGGCTCAGGATGAACGCTGGCGGCGTGCTTAACACATGCAAGTCGAACGAAGATACTTAAAATGAGAGCTTCGGCAGGATTTTTATTTATCTTAGTGGCGGACGGGTGAGTAACGTGTGGGCAACCTGCCCTATACTGGGGAATAATCACTGGAAACGGTGACTAATACCGCATGTCATTACGGAAGGGCATCCTTCTGTAAGAAAAGGAGTAATTCGGTATAGGATGGGCCCGCATCTGATTAGCTAGTTGGTGAGATAACAGCCCACCAAGGCGACGATCAGTAGCCGACCTGAGAGGGTGATCGGCCACATTGGGACTGAGACACGGCCCAAACTCCTACGGGAGGCAGCAGTGGGGAATATTGCACAATGGGGGAAACCCTGATGCAGCAACGCCGCGTGAAGGATGAAGGTTTTCGGATCGTAAACTTCTATCAATAGGGACGAAGAAAGTGACGGTACCTAAATAAGAAGCCCCGGCTAACTACGTGCCAGCAGCCGCGGTAATACGTAGGGGGCAAGCGTTATCCGGAATTACTGGGTGTAAAGGGAGCGTAGGCGGCACGCCGAGCCAGATGTGAAAGCCCGAGGCTTAACCTCGTGGATTGCATTTGGAACTGGCGAGCTAGAGTACAGGAGAGGAAAGCGGAATTCCTAGTGTAGCGGTGAAATGCGTAGATATTAGGAAGAACACCAGTGGCGAAGGCGGCTTTCTGGACTGAAACTGACGCTGAGGCTCGAAAGCGTGGGGAGCAAACAGGATTAGATACCCTGGTAGTCCACGCCGTAAACGATGAGTGCTAGGTGTCGGGGAGGAATCCTCGGTGCCGCAGCTAACGCAATAAGCACTCCACCTGGGGAGTACGACCGCAAGGTTGAAACTCAAAGGAATTGACGGGGGCCCGCACAAGCGGTGGAGCATGTGGTTTAATTCGAAGCAACGCGAAGAACCTTACCAAGGCTTGACATCCCGATGACCGCTCTAGAGATAGAGCTTCTCTTCGGAGCATCGGTGACAGGTGGTGCATGGTTGTCGTCAGCTCGTGTCGTGAGATGTTGGGTTAAGTCCCGCAACGAGCGCAACCCTTATCCTTAGTAGCCATCATTGAGTTGGGCACTCTAGGGAGACTGCCGTGGATAACACGGAGGAAGGTGGGGATGACGTCAAATCATCATGCCCCTTATGTCTTGGGCTACACACGTGCTACAATGGCTGGTAACAGAGTGAAGCGAGACGGCGACGTTAAGCAAATCACAAAAACCCAGTCCCAGTTCGGATTGTAGTCTGCAACTCGACTACATGAAGCTGGAATCGCTAGTAATCGCGAATCAGAATGTCGCGGTGAATACGTTCCCGGGCCTTGTACACACCGCCCGTCACACCATGGGAGTTGGAAGCACCCGAAGTCGGTGACCTAACCGTAAGGAAGGAGCCGCCGAAGGTGAAGCCAGTGACTGGGGTGAAGTCGTAACAAGGTAGCCGTATCGGAAGGTGCGGCTGGATCACCTCCTTTCTATGGAGAAAAGCGGAGAAAAGCTGCATAAAAGCTTTTGTCAGAATGGATTGCTTGCAAGACAGGCTGACAAAGAGGTTTTAGGTAGGTTTGCGGAGCAAATACATGAGTAATGCGAAGCATTACGAATGGTTTTCGTAAACATTTTTCAACGCAAGGTTGTGAAAGATATTCATTGTTCGGTTTTGAAGGATCAAACCTTCAAACAAAATAGGAAACACACAAAACATCTTCGGTGATGATGCGCTTGGGGGACACACCCGTTCCCATTCCGAACACGACGGTTAAGACCCAAGCGGTCGATGGTACTTGGTGGGCAGCTGCCTGGGAGAGTAGATGGTCGCCGAAGTCCTATGGGCTCATAGCTCAGCTGGTTAGAGCGCACGCCTGATAAGCGTGAGGTCGGTGGTTCGAGTCCACTTGAGCCCATTTTGTGTGGTCTGGGGATATAGCTCAGCTGGGAGAGCACCTGCCTTGCAAGCAGGGGGTCACGAGTTCGAATCTCGTTATCTCCACTTACCGGCTTAAAGAAGTCGGGATGCACCTTGAAAACTGAATACAAGTAAAGCAAAAATAGAGTCAATCGAGAAAACAAAATTTTCTATTTTCAAATGTAACAAAAGTTGTATCGCTACAACGAAACATTCCAGAGAAATAGCTATTATATTAAACTGGTCAAGCAAGAAAGAGCACAAGGAGAATGCCTTGGCACTAGGAGCCGATGAAAGACGTGGTAAGCTGCGAAAAGCTTCGGGGAGGCGCAAACAGCCATCGATCCGGAGATATCTGAATGGGGAAACCTACTTGAGCAAACCTCAAGTATCCATGCGTGAATCCATAGCGTATGGAAGGGAACGCTGTGAACTGAAACATCTAAGTAGCAGTAGGAGGAGAAAGAAAACTCGATTTCCTAAGTAGCGGCGAGCGAACGGGAAAGAGGCCAAACCGAAGGACCTGGTTCTTCGGGGTTGCGGACTGCAATTAGCATTGCTGAGAGATAGACGAATGGTTTTGGGAAAGCCAGCCGTAGACGGTGAAAGCCCGGTAGACGAAATCTTGAAGCAGCGAGCAGGATCCAGAGTACCACGAGACACGAGAAACCTTGTGGGAAGCCGGGGGGACCACCCCCCAAGCCTAAATACTCCCTAGTGACCGATAGTGAAGCAGTACTGTGAAGGAAAGGTGAAAAGGACCCCGGGAGGGGAGTGAAAGAGAACCTGAAACCTTGTGCTTACAAACAGTCAAAGGACGCAAGTCTGATGGCGTACTTTTTGTAGAACGGTCCGGCGAGTTACTAATGCCAGCGAGGTTAAGTGGTCAGAAGCCACGGAGCCGAAGGGAAACCAAGTCTGAATAGGGCGTAGAGTTGGTATTAGTAGACCCGAAACCGGGTGACCTATCCATGTCCAGGTTGAAGGAACCGTAAAAGGTTTTGGAGGACCGAACACACATGTGTTGAAAAACGTGGTGATGAGGTGTGGATAGCGGAGAAATTCCAATCGAACTCGGAGATAGCTGGTTCTCCTCGAAATAGCTTTAGGGCTAGCCTCGAGCTGGAGTCTAACGGAGGTAAAGCACTGAACTGACGCGGGGCCCAAAAAGGTTACCAACTCATATCAAACTAAGAATGCCGTCAAGATACCCTCGGGAGTCAGTCTGCGTGAGATAAGTCGCGTGGACAAAAGGGAAAGAGCCCAGACCGACAGCTAAGGTCCCAAAGTACGTGTTAAGTGGAAAAGGATGTGGGATTTCATAGACAACTAGGATGTTGGCTTAGAAGCAGCCATACATTTAAAGAGTGCGTAATAGCTCACTAGTCGAGAAAACCTGCGCCGAAAATGTAACGGGGCTAAAACACGACACCGAAGCTACGGATTCCTTACAAAGTAAGGAGTGGTAGAGGAGCATCCTGCAAGGACGAAGCCAAAGTGAGAGCGATGGTGGACGAAACAGGAGAGAGAATGCCGGAATGAGTAGCGAGATACATGTGAGAAACATGTAGGCCGAATATCTAAGGATTCCTGGGTAAAGCTAATCTTCCCAGGGTTAGTCGGGGCCTAAGGCGAGGACGAAAGTCGTAGTCGATGGATAACAGGTTGATATTCCTGTACTACACATAATCAGAACTGTGGGGACGCAGGAGGATAGGGAAACCGGGGAATGGAAAGACCCGGTCAAGCGTAAAGCTGTGGGAGATAGGCAAATCCGTCTCCTGTAAGTGAAACGTGATGAGGACTGAAAAAAAGTAAGGAAGTTTCCGAATCCACACTGCCGAGAAAAGCCGCTATTGCGTTATGTGTACCCGTACCGTAAACCGACACAGGTAGATGAGGAGAAAATCCACAGGCCGACGGGAGAAGTGTTGTTAAGGAACTCGGCAAAATGACCCCGTAACTTCGGGATAAGGGGAGCCTCGCAAGAGGCCGCAGAAAAGAGGCACAAGCAACTGTTTAGCAAAAACATAGGTCTATGCGAAACCGTAAGGTGAAGTATATGGGCTGACGCCTGCCCGGTGCTGGAAGGTTAAAAGGAGAGGTCAGCGCAAGCGAAGCTTTGAATTCAAGCCCCAGTAAACGGCGGCCGTAACTATAACGGTCCTAAGGTAGCGAAATTCCTTGTCAGGTAAGTTCTGACCCGCACGAAAGGCGTAATGATTTGTGCACTGTCTCGACAACACGCCCGGTGAAATTGAAGAACCAGTGAAGATACTGGTTACCCGCAACAGGACGGAAAGACCCCATGGAGCTTTACTGCAGCCTGATACTGGGATTCGATGATATATGTACAGGATAGGTGGGAGGCTAAGAAGCGAGAACGCTAGTTTTCGTGGAGCCGCCGGTGGGATACCACTCTTATGTCATTGAATTTCTAACCTGCATCCGTAATCCGGGTGAGGGACAATGTCAGGCGGGCAGTTTGACTGGGGCGGTCGCCTCCTAAAAGGTAACGGAGGCGCTCGAAGGTCACCTCAGAATGATTGGAAACCATTCAAAGAGTGTAAAGGCAAAAGGTGGCTTGACTGCGAGAGCGACGGCTCGAGCAGGTACGAAAGTAGGACTTAGTGATCCGGTGGTAATAAGTGGGAATGCCATCGCTCAACGGATAAAAGCTACCCTGGGGATAACAGGCTTATCTCCCCCAAGAGTTCACATCGACGGGGAGGTTTGGCACCTCGATGTCGGCTCATCGCATCCTGGGGCTGAAGTAGGTCCCAAGGGTTGGGCTGTTCGCCCATTAAAGCGGTACGCGAGCTGGGTTCAGAACGTCGTGAGACAGTTCGGTCCCTATCCGTTGTGGGCGCAGGAAATTTGAGAGGAGCTGTCCTTAGTACGAGAGGACCGGGATGGACGTACCTCTGGTGTACCGGTTGCAGACCAACTGCACAGCCGGGTAGCTATGTATGGAACGGATAAACGCTGAAGGCATCTAAGCGTGAAGCCGCCCTCAAGATAAGATTTCCCATTCTTCGGAAGTAAGATCCCTTAAAGATAATGAGGTTGATAGGTTGGAGGTGTAAGCATGGTAACATGTTCAGCTGACCAATACTAATAGATCGAGGGCTTGACCAAAAAAAGATTACTCAAGGATTGCTAAGTTTGTATTCAGTTTTGAAGGTGTAATCCCACCCAAGTGGGAGGCCGTTATACAGGGGTATAGTTCAGCTGGTAGAGCGTTGGTCTCCAAAACCAAATGTCGAGGGTTCGAATCCTTCTGCCCCTGCCATTTTTTTAAAAGAAAAACGATTCGCTATTTTTAATATGGCTCAGTAGCTCAGTTGGTTAGAGCGCCGGCCTGTCACGCCGGAGGTCGTGGGTTCGAGCCCCATCTGAGTCGTTTTGTGGAAGTTTAGCTCAGCTGGGAGAGCATCTGCCTTACAAGCAGAGGGTCACAGGTTCGAGCCCTGTAACTTCCACTTTTTTTATGCAAAAAAGTATCCCTCCTGCGAAATGCGGTGAGGGTCTTTTTATTGCGAACAGCGAGGAAAAATACAGAAAGAGGAACGGGGGAAATTCTATGCAGTCAAATTGCGAAACCTGTATGTATTTTGGATATGACGAGGAATTGAGGA
>NZ_BHVZ01000006.1 GCF_003865035.1 Anaerotignum faecicola | reverse complement strand
GTCGATACAACACGTAAAAGAGTATCTAAACGTCTAGGTATTAACCGCTGGAAAGACAATGTAAGACAAGTTGAAGATCGTTTATGTGACATCATTCCTCGCGAACGATGGAATAAAAGTCATCATCAACTCATATTCTTTGGAAGATATCATTGCTTAGCCAGAAAGCCAAATGTGATATTTGTCCTTTGTTAGATGATTGTCGCGAAGGGCAGAAACGTTATAAAGCAAGTTTGAAAGAAGCGTGATTCCATGATTGAAAAAAGTGATTTCGAACAACTTGAAACACAATTAGATGCATATGCAAGTCAGAAAAAATTAAAATCACAAGAAGCTCAACCAGTTATTGATGATTACTTTGAAATGATATTGAATTACTTTAAACAAATTAACGAAATTGACCACATCAACTTTGATAAGCTTAGCGAATATCCTGTAGTACCAATGAATTTTGACGAACGTTATCATTATATGGTCGCAAGAAATATCATTTTATGGGGTATCGCCAGATGAAAACGTTAAAATCTGAGTTGATTAAAATGAATGCATCTTATCAAATAAGAAGAAACGACAAAACAATAAATAGTAAATAACCCTCACTTATGACTAAAAGGCATTAAGACCTATAAAGTGCATAAATGAGGGTTTTTGTATACAAAAAGAGGAGAGGGACAGAAATATAATTTAGCTAAATTATTTTCGTTGTCCCTCTCCCAACTTTCATTGATTGTAGAATTTCTTATAAAGAAATTCTCTGTGTTGGGGCCCCGCCGGCAAGGATGGCTAGGATTGAGAGAAGCTAATTTAAGCGCACTTTCAATTCAGACATCTACTGCCAATATGTTAAGAAGGCTAAGACAATTAATTATGTCCCAGCCTCCTTTTTAAATGAATTATGATGCTTTATCATCAAAAATTGCATTTAAGTTAAATAGTCGTGTCAGTGCATTACCTGAGCTACTTTGAGATGAGCCGTTAGTATTGCCTGAACTACTGTTAGAGCTTGATGATGAACCGTTGCTTGAACTTGAAGAAGAAGTATCGCTATCTCCGTGAACACTGCGGTTCGTAGTGTTATTGTCAGGGTGTCCTGCAACAGATAAGTTATCACCATCGCTACCATTAACATCTTTAGGTTTCTTGAAGTCTTCGCCATCTTTAGAAGAAATATCTGACATTACATCTTGGAAAAGATATTGTGGATATTCTTGTTGAGAGTGGCCGACAAATGAGTTAGTACCGTATTGTTTAACTTTATTGAAGCCCATCCATACTGACATTGTGTATTGAGGACTAAATCCGTTAATCCATACGTCTTTAGCTGCACTATCTGGTAGGTTATATTGTTGATAAATTTCAGCACCATACGTACCAGTACCAGTTTTCGCACCTAAATTAACTCCAGAAACACCGTGTCCATACGCTGAACCGTATGCTTTAAATGTACCTTTTAAGATTTCAGCTAACATGTAAGCTGTATAATCTTTCATCGCTTTGTGACTAGAATGATCATATTCAATCGTGTCACCATCGTGAGTAACAACTTTTGAATAGAGTGGGCATTGTTATAAGTACCACCATTAGCAATTGCAGCGAATGCAGAAGCTAATTGAGTAGGTGAGAATTCAGAAGATGAACCACCGAGTACTTCTGATGGACCTATTTTACCACTATAATCTAAGCCAACTTTTGAAGCGAATTTCTTAGGTGCATCGTTTCCTGCTGATTTTTTAACTTGTTGCCAAGTTTTAAGGGCAGGAATGTTGAAACTTTGACGTAAAGCATCATAAGCAGATACATTACCATGACTCTTAGTGTCATAGTTTCTAAATTCTGAGCCATCAACCAATATGATGATTCGTCTTGAATCGCATGGTTTGTAGCCCATTGCATGTTTTCAATAGCTGGTCCATAAGCTAAGAATGGTTTTAATGAAGAACCAGTAGGGTGTGCATCAGTAGCTTGGTTACGTTCAACTACGTTTTTGTAATTACGTCCACCAGATATAGCTACGAGTCCACCAGTTTTTACTATCTAAGATAGTTGCACCGACTTGTTGGTCATCATTTTATAGTAGTTAGAACCACCATTATCAATACGATCTTGAAGCGTTTTTTGAACATCTTTGTCCATGTTAGTGTAAATCTTAATACCACTTTGTAAGACATTACCTAAGTTTTGTCTTTGAAGTATTTGTTGTTCATTAATTCTGATTGAACAAAGTTAACATATGAATCATACTCTGTATCTTTTTCATTACCGTTAACTTGACGTTCTTTCTTAGTACGTTCAACTAAGTTCGCTTTAAGATTGATCTTCTTAGCATCAGCATATTGCTTGTCACTAATTCTATGATGTTTATGCATTAAGTAAAGAACTGTATCTTTACGATCGTTAGCTTCTTTTGGATTGTTATAGATGTTATAAGGTTTGGAACCTGTGGTAAACCTGCAAGATAAGCTTCTTCAGCTAAGTTTAAGTCCTTCAAGTCCTTGTTGAAGTAATACTAGCAGCAGCTTTAACACCTGTTACACCGTCAGAATAGTAATTTTATTCAAGTAACTGGAAAATTTCATCTTTACTATATTCTTGTTCAAGACGGTAGGAGAGGTAAGCTTCTTGAGCTTTACGACCGATAGATTTTTGTTGCGTTAAGAATGAGTCTTTAACAACTTGTTGTGTTAATGTTGACGCACCTTGAGCACCGAATCCACCAGTTAAGTTTTTCCCAACAGCACCAATAAACGTTTATAATCTAGCGCACCATGATGATAGAATCGATTATCTTCTGTAGCTAAACGGCGTATTTCATATTTTTAGGCACGTCTTTAATGTTGACGTGTTCATGACGTTGGCCGTTATCCAATGTTTTAACCAGATCTCCATTTTTATCGTAAATCTTAGCTGGAATTGGATCTTCTAATTTGGACTCGGTAAAAGCTGGTGCTTTCCATGCATAGTAAGCAAACAACAAGATACCAAGTAGCAACAGAACGAAAAAGGCGATAATCATAAAGCCAATGATCTTGATGATCGTTCTCTTAACATTCCTATTCTTTTTTCCGTCGGACTTCCCACCAGTTTTACTATTATTCTTTTTAGGTTGAGAAGACCCTTTATTTTCCGTCATACGCGGTCCTCACTTTCATCTAATATCAACTTATCACTGCTTTGAGGTAATCCAATCTTGGTTGATATTGATAAGGAATATGGTAACCATTTTTCCGAATTTCTTCAACAGTAATCGATTTTTTAATTTCTTGGATGTATCTTTCCCATAAAATTCAAATTTTGAATAAGGCAAAATATAGACTTCATCAAGCGTTTTAAAACGTATCATAAGAAAAACAATTCCTTTTGAAGATATGTATTTTTCATATGTTCAACTTGATGCGAGTGAATATTATTTAATGGAAAAGAAGTTTTATTTCTTCGTTTCCTTTGCCTCAAAATCGATATAATAACCATTATAAACACCGTTATAATCAGTTGTTGAAGGTGTACGAAAATAAGCTTCATTTATCACAGCCTTGCTTCGTTAGGATAGTGAACATTCACTATTTGAACGGGGGTAGGCTTTTTATGAATGACTGCTATGCCACTCTTAAGATAATAAGCATTAGAGTGCTCAATATCTTTTTCCAGTGACATCCCGCGTCCACCGTATTCAATGTTACTTGAAAATGGCGATGGGTTGCGTCCGTCCAAAGACTTATTTTTAGAGTATGGTTTACCATTAGGATAATTCATTATATTCACCACACAAGTTGATTAAAAATAACTGCTATATAATAAGAAAAGATTCAATCAAACTCTAGTTTTTGAATGTATATGTCATTAAACAAACATACATCATTCACTATTTTAACGTGATTAAGTTATTCTGTCACGGTTTCTTTCACAAATGAAAGATAAATGTAACCTTTAAGTTATTCAATTTTTATAATTTAAATGACGCTCTCAATATTTTTCAATTATCATTTTCCAACATCTATTAACATTCCATCGCAAAGAAAACATTCAATGAAATTATTAATGAGTTTG
>NZ_BHVZ01000005.1 GCF_003865035.1 Anaerotignum faecicola | reverse complement strand
AGCTTAACGCCCCCTTTGTCTTTTTTCGTTCTACGCTTTTATATGGATTTCCTCACGGTGAGGAAGTCCAACAAGTACAGAAACAAATATTTGCGAATAGCAAATATTGTTGATGTGCTTGCCGCATGAAACATAAAATGCGAATAGCATTTTTCTGTTTCTGCGGTAGCCGTCTGCAAGACCCCTCGGAGAGCGCACATACCAACGTAAGTTGGTATATAAGTGCGCACTTCGTGATATTGCCGCCGCTTCGCTCGCTTAAATTATAAACGCAAACTATCATTTCTGCAATAGCTTCATGATAGCGATAATCTATATGCGGCGGCTATATCATGCGTTCCGCATGAAAGAAATGTAAATGTGCTGTTAGCACATTTGTATTTCTGAAATAAGGAGCGCCGCACACCGTTTAATGGCGGTGTGCCTGTCATGCGCTTTCATATTGCCTATTCTGTCGCATTATGGTATAATCCGATTATAGCAATAAAAAAGAAAACAGAAAGGCGGTTATATTATGGCTGAACGAAAAACACCCGAACAAAAATTAGAAGAACTTGAAAAGAAAATGGAACAATTAAAGGCTCAAAAGAAAGCCATTCAAGCAAAGCAGAGCAAACTTGAAAGAGCGCAAAGAACACGCCGCCTTATCGAGAACGGCGCACTTGCAGAAAAATATCTTCGTTGTGAAAAAGTCGAACCTGCCGACTTTGAAAAACTGCTTCAAAAGCTGGTTACGATTGACACAGTAAAAACTATTATTAAGGGAAATGTCAATGAGTAATTACAAAGATTTATCATCGGAAGAATTGAAAAGAACTCTTGCTGAAAAGCAGGATATATTACGCAGGACTATGAAACCTGATGAATATAAAAAATTCATGCAGGAACTTGATGATTGTCAGATTAAAATTGACTATTCAAAATTTGGTAAGCCTGTTCAATATCCCGAAACAAAGAAAGAAAAGCGGCAAAGGAAAAAAGAAGAACGGATATTAAGCAAAGCGTCAAGAGAAAAACCGAAAATTCTACTATTTTTTGCAACCGTACTCACAAAAATATTTCCTCTGTTTCTAACAATCTATACTCTTGCAGTTATCCCTATTCTTTTCCTTGTTTGGCAGATTTACAAGTTGATTTCTGCGGATAGCTGGCAAGCCATTTTTCATACTACAAAAACCATATATGTTGTCGGATATATTGTCATTTTCTTTGCACTAACACGCTTACAGACGGCACTTTATATCTACGCCAATGAGTAAAAAAGAACGCCTTACAGAGTATGGCGTTCTTTTTTGCATTTCCTAATCTTAAAATATCATTTTGTTAAGTAAATCTACTAAGAGAGCTGCGATAAGAGCAAACAAAAATTTCTCTGCGGTATGCAACATTTCTAAGCGTTCTATCTTTAATCTTCTGTTCTCTTTTTCTAATTCAAAATAAGGTTTATACTTATCTTTTATTTGAAAAATTTCCTGTTCCATTTCACATAAATTTGCGTTGTTTTCGTTCATAGTTTCTCCTTTCCTACATTCTATCCGTGAATGTCTTATCTTCATAATAGTTTGCTTTCTGTAACCTCTTATAACCATTCGGGAACACGCACACAACATCTTTCAAATAGGCAAATTCTTCGGGTTTGATAATACGCTTTTCCTCTGTGCTGGAGCTTGTCCCCTGTCCCTTTCCAACACCCAGTATATCGGCGTTGTAATTGCTGGAAACCTTTTTCTTATCATAAGTGCCGACCAGCTTAGAACACCATTCCTGCGTTTCGGGTTCGCTGGCTTTCAGTATTGCCTTATATGAACAGTTGTCAGCTATGACTTCCGCAACATCTTTTCCATAGATTGCGTTAAGCTGGCTCTTGCTCTGAATGATAAGCGCAATATGTATTTTCTTACTTCGCAAAGTTGCCAGTCCATTACTGATGGCTTCTATTTTTCCCAGTCTTGGGAACTCGTCTATCAGAAACAGAATAGGTGTCTTATTGCCCTCTCCCCTGCGCTCAAAGGATTTTAAGAACTGATTACACATCATACCTAAAAGGTCTTTCCATTCTTCCAGCTTATGCTCTGGAATACAGCAGAAAATGTCATATCCACCCTCAATGTCTGCTGGCGTGATACTGCGTCCCTCTCCCGACAATGCCCGTTGTAAATCGTCACTCGTTGCAAATACCGTGATATGGTTTGAAAGCTCCGCAAAAACTCCCGAAAGTGTCTTATCGTCCATGCCGCTAAACTGCATGATTTCCATTTTTGCCTTATCGTTGGTGTCTGCTACGATCTGCTCTATCAGTTCCTTTGTCGGAGTACCCTTTATAATTTGCATACTGCTGGAAAAACTTTCTCCCAGCCATTGCAAATAAATCAGAAAACCAGTGAGCATATTTTGTGCGTTCTTTATCCAAAACGGGTCTTTTACATCTGCTGGCAACGGAATAATGGACATTGCAAGCTGTCGGGCGGCACTGGATATATCATCAGCCGTTTTCAGCATATAGAATGGGTCATATCCGTAGGCGTTTCTGTCTGTCGGATTAAATACCTTTATTGTAGCTTCTCCCCTTGCTTTCTTCGTTTTTTCGTACAACTCGCCCTTAATGTCGATTGCAAAAACTCTTTCTTTCCAGCTCATCAGCGTAGGGATTGCAACAGCGGCTGTTTTTCCGCTACCAGCTCCACCAACAATCAAAATATGTCCGTCTGTGCTTTCGGGCATGGTCGCATATTTTCCATTACTCTTGCCGAACACAACACCCGAAAGGTCTTTTGCTGTTTTCAGTGCTACCGTATCACCGCCCAGCTTCGCTTCAAAACCTTTCTTCTGTCTATTATGCAAAAGAAGCTCTAAAAAGCTGAATTTGCGGTCTTTTTTTACCATACGAATGATATTTTGAAGAAAATTTAATGGGCATAAAACATAACAAGCATACCACAAAATAGTGAAAATACCGTCCATAATCTGATTATTTTGTATGAACGTTCCTGTTATTTCCTCATATCCAATCCCTACAACAAGTGGAACACAAAACCACCACAGACCAGTAAACCATACCAGTTTAAGCACATATTTTAAGCCTTTTAGCAGGAACATAAATACCCTTGCTATCATTCCTAAATCGTTTCCGTCCATAAACCCTCCTATCTGCTATGCCCTATATCATGCGTTTTACTGTGTTCCTGTTTTCTCAATGCGTCCTGCACTTTTGTTTTCAAAGCCTCTCTCCTTTCGGAAAACCCACCTTTTGTTGGTGCTTTTTTCATCTGTTCCATGCCATTGCCGCCCTCTGTCTTTTCTGCGGCTTTCTCGGCTCTCTTTTCGTCATAATAGCCCGATTTTACAAGCCGCATATATTTATCTTCTGTATTGGCTAAATCCCTTAATTCTTGGCTCTGTGGGGTCTTATCGTCCTTGCGCTGGCTGTTTTCTTCCTTGCGCCGTGTTTCCTCTTTCAGACGTTCTTCCCTCGCTGGCTCCTGTTCCTGCCGCTGGCTGTCCTCTCTCTGCTGTCTTTCCTGCTTACGGCGTTCTTCCTGTGCCCTCTGCTCCTGTCTGCGCCTTTCCTCTTGGCGGCGTTGCTCGTCCTGTCTGCGCTGTTCTTCCTGCCGCTGGCTGTCCTGTCGGCGTTGCTCGTCCTGCATACGGCGTATTTCCTGCCGCTGGCGTTCTTCTGCTAAGGCTCGCTCGGATAACTGGCGGCTCTCTACGGCTTGTTGCTCTAAACGCTGACGGTCATTCCTTGCGGCTTCTTCCTGTCTGTTCTGTTCACTCATAATCTCCAAAAGCTCCTTTCGTCTCTTTCTGTGTAGCCACTTCCACCAAACAGGTAAAAACAACATCATCAGAAAGATTATTATAACCGTGTAGTTTTCCGTCCTTTTCTCACTCCTTTCTGTCCTCACGGTGAGTAAGTGTAAATGAAATATTTTATTTACTGTATATATATTATATAACTTATGTAATGTATTGTCAATGTATAAGTTATATATTTTTTGCTATATGCACAATCTTTTTCCAATATTTTCCATTTTTTTAGTGACATTTTATGTACAATGTGTTAAAATAAATCTGTAAATTTATAATTGTTTGAAATTTAACAGAAAGTGAGGTATTGCTTTTTTGCTATATGCACAATCTTTTTCCAATATTTTCCATTTTTTTAGTGACATTTTATGTACAATGTGTTAAAATAAATCTGTAAATTTATAATTGTTTGAAATTTAACAGAAAGTGAGGTATTGCTTATGATTAAACACCCTTTTAAGAAACTTGTCAGTATTGCCCTTTCCGCTGTCATGATTATGGGAATGTCAGTAACTGCATTGGCTTCATCTCCTCAAACAGACGGATACCATACGTCAATTTTAACTGACAATTCATCTGTGCGAATTTCCCAAACATCTGATGATAATTTTACCTACATTGCAACTTACGACAAAAGCACTGGAACTATACAGCTTACTCAAACTAGCAATACTACGGGAGCTCAAAAGGTAGGAGACATTGCTCCAATTAAACCTCAAACTCGAGCTTCTCTCGAAGAAAAAACTTTCACTAACTATGAGTATGAAATCACTTACGGTAGTCCTAATACTTGGGAACTCCGACGTCCGGGAGACAACGCCTTTAACTGGGTCTACTTTAAGACAAAAGAGACCAGCAAAAATCGCTCTTACTTAACTACATTCAGAAGCGCTGTTGACAAAATAAATGTGCAAGAGGGTGCTATTGTTGGAGCTCTTGGAATGTCTGCCCTTTCAGTTTTAGCGGCTGGTGCAGCTGGCGCAGGTGCAATATTTACAGGCGGAACATTATCTGCCGCAGCTTGGGGTGCCATTTTATCTGCCGCCGGATTTAGTACGGCTTATGTTTCTACCTGCATGGCATATGACCAATCTTGCAAGGATGCCTATGATGCATACTGGAACACCTATTATAATTCAACTATTCTGTAGTCAGCATAAAATAAAAAAGCAGGAGGTTTTCCCTCCTGCTTTTTTATTTTATGTTAATACATGACAGTATAATTCCACCTATCACACATAACACAAAAAAAGCAATTATCAATATTTCGCTTCCCGAAGTTAATAATTTTGCTCCCATTACCCCTCCTATAATCAAGGCGAATATCAGCTTCACTATATTTAATATAATTTTTTTATTATCCATTATCATTTTCTCCTAAACTTTTTCCCTCTAAAAAGCTCTGATACTCCCGCCAATAATCAAGAACTTTTTTCATTTCTTCCTCAAATGTACCGTTCTTATATTCCTTTTTCTGCTCGGTATATTCGTTCCAGTATTCCGAAAGTGTCTGTTTGTCTGCTTCAACTTCTTCTCGCCAATCAGATATAACCGTTCTTTCTTCCTGCTCCCATTCTTCTTTACTGGAATAAATAGGCGTTCCCTCACCATTTGTAATATCTTTCCATGTGTAGGTTTCGCCACCCCTGCCTTTCATCACGCCGCTTGCAAGTGATTCTTCGCTGGTCTGTATATTTTCTTCGGTACTCTTTATATTTTCCCATGCACCTATAACTTCATCAAGTCCACCCCACTCAATCAGATACCTTAAAAAAGTGAGGTCGGGGAACATTCCAAACCAGCAACGCTCAAACCACTGTTCCGCATACATTCTTTCATCAGAACCGTTACTATATGTTCCGCATACTAAATCACCGATAAAATTCTCTATCAGCTCCCCCACGGTCAAACCGTGTGCCGCCGCCTTTTCAGAAATACGCTTTACATCAGCGTCCGATAATTTGACTTCGATTGTTCTCGATCTGATTGTTTCAATTTCTTCTTGCTGTTGTCCTGCCATACCTACCACCATTCCCCCTTATCGTTATAGTGCCACCATTTGCCGCTTTCGTACTCGATACAGAAGTTCCCCTCAAAGTCAAACCACGCCTTTACAGGCTCGCCCTCTCCCCATTCTTCAAAGGCTTCTTTATGCCTGGCATAATTCGCCCTGGCTAAGTTCTCCATATCCTCACGAACACGCTTGTACTCTGCGATTGTCTTTGTTCCCTTTATTACCGTATTCATCGCCGCACCTCACTTTACATGTTATTGCTATTATGCAAGTTATATATATCACATAATATATATAACTTATGCCTGTTATTCAGTTTTGATTTTATCGTATTCTTTCAGCTTTCCAGCGTTTGCGGCTACATAGTCGGCTATCAGTTCCGACACTATATCACTTGCGCTCTGACGGTTCACATAGGCAATTTTCTGTAAAGCTCCGTAACTGCTCGGATAAAGAGCAAGGCTCACACGCTTCTTTGTTTCTCTCTCAACTGGCGGTCTGCCCTTTCCTGCTGGCTTATCAGCTTTCTTCTCGTCCTCTGTTGCTCCTGCTCCTATAATCGACTTAAACGCCGCTTCTTGGTCAAATTTTGCCTTTCCTGCCATTACTCCTGCTCTCCTTTCAGAAATTCCTCGATAAAGGCTTTATAGTCCTCTGATACCGTTGATTTTTCCGCATAATCAAATATATCTACCCTGTTCGCCTGTGCTTCTTCCACTGCTACTGCAGAACGGATATAGGTCTTATAAATCGGTGCAGAAATATACTGGCTCAACTGCTCCGTAAGTTCCTTTATCTGCTTGCTGATATTTGCCCTCGGATTGAAACGAGTAAACAAAATACCCGTTATCTTCACATTCGGGTTGCAATACTTCTGTACGCTCTTTACGGTTTCATTAAGCTGGTTAATTCCCGTAGTCGCAAATATTCCTGCCGTTGTAGGTATCAGAATATCACTTGCCGCTGTAAATGCGTTGACCGTCAGCACACCCAATGAGGGCGGCGTATCAACAATGATATAATCATAGTTATCCGATACGGCGGCAATCGCTTCTTTCAGCCTATGTTCCTTTCCTGTCTGTGAAAGCTCCTGTTCTGCTCCTGCAAGCATGATATTTGAGGGGATTATATCATATCCACCGTTCATGTGCTGGATCGTTTCCTCTGCGGTCACTTCCCGTTTCATCAGCTCATAAATAGTCGGTACGTTATAATTCACCGAACCGCAAGCAGAAGAAAGATTTCCCTGTGGGTCAAGGTCAATTCCCAGTACTTTATATCCCTTATCTGCTAACCCTGCGGTCAAGGCTTGTGAGGTTGTCGTTTTACCAACGCCCCCTTTTTGATTAGCCACAGCTACAATTCTCATAGGGTCACACTCCTTTACGTTTGTTGTATAACATATATAAGTTATATAATTTATATATGTTATTGTACCACCATAATTTATATATGTCAATCCTTTTCCATACAGATTTAAGCGATAAAAGAGAAAAGTCCTCACGGTGAGGACTTTTTTTACTCACCGTGAGTAAAAAAAGAGGGCGGTTGCCCGTCCCCCTTTCAATCTTCATAATGCCCTTTGCACGAAACAATATAGATTATCTCGTCTTTCTCATAGTAAACAATTCTGTTGGTATCATCAATACGCCTGCTCCACATACCGCTTAGATTTTCCTTTAGCGGTTCAGGCTTCCCGATACCCTCAAAGGTGCTTCTCTGAATATCCTTGATAAGTCCGTTAATTCTTTTCAGCGTTTTCTTATCCTGCGTCTGCCAGTACAGATAATCACTCCACGCTCTATCTTCCCATAGCAACCTCATTAGTCCACCTCTATCAAGTCATGCTCTGCGAAATGGGCTTTACCGTCCTTAATATCACGCACGATATTTTCCAAATAACGGATATTGCTATCAGAATAAAACGGGTCTACCGATACCTCAAAAGGAATACGCTTTTCTCTGCCTACTTTTTTAGCAAACACAGTGAACGCCGCACTCATGGAAAGACCTAATTCAGAACACGCCTGTTCCATGCTCTTTTTTACATCTGCGTCCAGCTTGAAATTAACATTAACTGCCTGTGACATATACAACACTCCTTTCTTACTTATAGTATATACAAGAACAAAGAAAAAGTAAAGAATATTTCTTTAACTTTTCTTTAATATTTATAGTATTTCCACCTCTCATATATTCATACAGCATAATAGCAATAACTTATTTTCTGTATTTATGTTATTGCTATTATGTATATTATTCGTTTGAATTTAATCACGGTGATTAACTCGGTCAACTCGCCCTATTCTCTGCAAATTCTCACAGCGAGAAAACACCGCCCGTAATTCTTCCGTGTCCAATCCTGCCGCTACGATCGGCTCTGCTGGCTTTAACTGCGCTTTTTCTTTTGCCGCTTCATAATATTTATAAACTGTCGGCTTAGACAATCCTGTTCCCCGTATAACCTCTGCTTTACTTGCAGTCGGGTTTTCACGAAAAAAATCAACTATTATCGGCTCTGCACTCTTTCTGCCGTTACCCTCACGCCAATCCTTGTTTTGTCGCTTCATACGAATATCACGAATAGCTCTTGCTTCTTCTAAATGGTCTTTCTGTTTCTGATAATTTCGCTTATTTCTCTCAATATGCAAATCTGTTAGATACTCAATATCTGAAATCTTAAAATTGTAATACTCCTTGCTATATACCTCTAATGCGCTCTCCACATCTTCTTCCGTCAATGGATTGTCATGCTCTATCAGTTTCAGCTTATCAAACACTTCATACATATCCGCTTTCAGCTTCTCTTTCGGCACATCACACTTACAAGCATAAATGACAAGACACATCAGATAATAGTATCTGTGACCGCCCGTAATCTCCCCTGCTCGGTTCAGCCACCAATTATACAGAGCGAAGCCCTGCTTGCCTTTTATGTCCCATTTCTTTTGCCGCTTGTTCTTCTCTACGACTACACGCTGATACCATTCGGGATAACTTTCCTTAGCCTGCTCCCTTGACATCTTAGATGGGGCAAAACGCCTATTCACATCAACCCTATTCTGCGGTTTCACATAGGAATTAAGATACTCTAACGTTACCCTACCGCCAATCTGAAACGCTTTCACTTCAACATCATACTTCGGGTTAATACTCCCCACCATACGAAAACCTTGAACGATTGACTGATACTGCACTTTATCTTTCTTGGAAGTCGATTTATAATCCCACATTCTAAAAGTAAGGTCATATTTCAAAGACTTCATTTGCAACTTGATATTCGGAAAAAGGTCTATCGGTTCTTCAAAAACGTAATACACATGAAATCCCGTGCCACTCATTACAAGAAAAGTTGGAACAGGAAGTGTGCGAATATTTTCCGCTGGCTGTCCAAATCTTAACAACAAATTTTTTAATTCATACAATCCAACCCCGTCAAGGTCAATCGCCAGCGCATACATACGCTGAGCGTTCTCTAAATTATTCGCCCTACCTCGATACGCAATCCCACTACACAAAGTAGATGGGTTCTGCTCCACATAATTTATATAATCTTCTTTCCATGTATCTGAAAGCATTATGCGACGCCTTAATCTTCTCCTTGACCCACTGTCTTTTTCATTGGTATAAAGATAAACTGCATTAGGCTTTTCATAGTGACCACACTGCTCCCCCTGCTTCTGATTATCGGGGAAAATATAATCATAAAAAGAGCAACCGTCCACCTCATCATAAAGCACATTCAAAACTTCCAATACTTCTATATACTCCTGCGGTGGTTCTTTCTTAGCCATAGTACAACACTTCCTTATTTACATGATATATATTATATATCTTATTTATATTATATAACATAAATAAGAAAAATGCAAGTTCCTTTTTACCGTTCTTCTACCTGCGTATCAAGATAATAAGTACATAAAGTCCTACTTACAGCCGTAGGGTGCATTTCCAAACCAACTGCACCAGCCACCAGCACATAACCACTTTCCAACCATTGGTTCTCTGTCTTGAACCGTTCCCTCAACTCCACAGGCAAATGATTTTTTACAGGCAACCCATCATAGGAAGATAAATAAGTAACATCAAAACCCTCAATCCTCATGTATAAAAACTCCTCTCTGCTGAATAATATATAATAGCCCCACACCCTATGTAGGGGACTTAGATTATCAATATATTTTTTTTACCTTTTCAGTGTACCCTGACAATCACCCCATGTCAAGGGGACTTAGATTATCAATATATTTTTTTTACCTTTTTGAAGTCTTAGGGGACTTAGATTATCAATGAAGTAATTCCACCTTTTTTAGTCTTAGGGGACTTAGATTATCAATAGGTTTTTTTACCTATGTCACCTGTGCCGCATATTGCCCTATAAAGCCGTTTTCTCGCTCTATATGTAGTTTTCCCATATTCTAATAAATCATTCGTCTATGCGGCTTACACGGCTTTTAACGGGTATCTCGCCGCTGATGGGTGAGAAATGCAGTCAAGGGCGGCTCCTGCCGCTTGCCTTGCCCTTGACGAAATGGAACGCCGCACAATAAGCAAAGGGGAAGTTGCTCACTCTTTGAGTAACTTCCCCTTGATTACTTTTCTATACTGCCCCTGTGAGAGCGTCACGGCTTATTAGAGCAGTCTTATTTCCCCCATTAAGGAAATACACCATGAAAACCACCAAACGGCTCTATGGGGCAAATACCGTGTTATATACCTCTGTCACGGTCATGTGTCCTGTTCCGTTCCCTCGTCTGTGCTTCTTGCTTCAATGCAGTGTCAAGCTGGCGGCGTGCTTCGGCTTCGGCTTGGTAATACTGCAATCGTCCCATGGTTGGAATTTCTTTCTGCTGTCCCATACGGTCAAGTATTTCCTGCCGTTGGTCTGCCGGTATCTGCTTCGCCGCTTCGAGAAATGCCGCTTTTACTTCTTCGGCTCTCTCCTTTGCCCCTCTGTTCTGCATAGCCGCCTTTGCCCTGTTCTGCTCCTGTGCCGCCATGCTTCTTTTTTCTTTTACCGCTTCATCTGCCTTGGACGGTTCGGACACACCAAGCGCACCCAGCTTGTCAAGATTACTCCTGCGCAATCTCTCAAAATTATCAATTTTGTTTTGCAGTTCTTTTTTCTCCCTGCCTTTGAAGATACCCAACTTGTCCCTTTCTTCCTGCAAGCTCTTTATAGTTCGGCTCTGTTCCGATATGGTCTTTGAAATACTCTCTATTTCGTTTGCCTGTCTTTCATAGATCGGGTTCGGCTGATAGCTGGTACGCTCTGCACTCTGTACCATGGCTTTTACAAATTCACTGCGCAACGCTGAAAGTTTTCTTGCCATTTCTTCTGCATAGGCAGTATCAATTTTCGGTGCGTCCTGCTTTGGTTGCTCCTGCCGCATTATACTTTCACGCCTTGCGACAAAACCGCTCTGTGGTTCTGCTGTTTTTGCCCTTTCTCTTATTGCTTCAAGACTGCTCTCTATTTTATCCCGTATGAATGAAATATCTCCTATCAGCTTGTCTTTATGATAATCAAAATATGGAACTTTACGCCCATCACATTCTATTGTTCTTTCTGCACTGGCTGTGGTTGGCTCTAAACGCTTCGCTATGTTATAGGTTTTGAGCATTTCAGTTTGCAATCTCAAAAGCACATTTTTATTTTCTTCTGTGGCTTTTGGTAACATTCGTTCAATTTTTGCAATATGTTCATGCTGTTTATTCCATTCAATATCTTCTCTGATATTTATAATTTCTTTTTGTGTCTGCTTAGTCAGAATATCTATTGTTTGCATCTGTCCATTTGCTGTTTTGATTTCTCTGTTTATCTTCCCACGGTCAGTTTTAATTCCTCGCTTCTCTAATTTTCTCGCACCGCCCTCATGAATTGTTGGTACTCTGTCAACTCCCTGTTCCTTTAGACTTCTGTGGTCTATCCTCTGTGGCAGACTTTTTTTTTCAAGTTCTTGGTTTACTTTTTCAGCCCAGCTTTCACGGGAACGCTGTAAAAATTCCTTACTATCCCAATTCGTTGTTTTGACTGTTTTGCATTTATATGTCTGTTTCTTTTTATCATACTGCTTTTGACCGTTTTTATCTAAAATATATTCTTTTTTTTGCTTCACTCCCCACGAATTGTCTTGTTCAATCGGTCTTGTGGTAAGCATGATATGAGCGTGTGGGTTTCCGTCCTCTTTATCGTGAATGGAAAAATCAACACACATTCCATTATCTACAAAATTCTCTTTTGCAAAATCACGGACAAGTTTTATCTGTTCTTCCCGTGATAATTCCACGGGCAAGGCTACTTCATACTCTCTCACTAACTGCGCTTTACTGCTTTTCTCTATTTGTTCTACTGCGTTCCATAATGTTTGCCTATCTTGATATTCTTTTGGTGCATTTTCACAAAGCATAATTTCACTATATACAACGCCGCCTTTTTTCGTATAATCGTGTTCTATTCCGTCATACTCATTATACAATTTTTCCCCGCTTCTATATGCCGCCGCACCAACGGCAGACCGCCCTTGTCCTCTGCTTATAATTTTACAAGTGCAATGATATATAGCCAT
>NZ_BHVZ01000004.1 GCF_003865035.1 Anaerotignum faecicola | reverse complement strand
TTTCAAACCGCCGAGAATAATGGAAATCAGTTCTATTACACTCAGCAGTTCATCATCCACACCTTTTCCTGCTTCAATCCTTTTCAGTTCCGCAAGGACTGTGGCAAATTCCGTTTTCAACGCCTTATACACTCTCGGATTGCCCTGTACCACCACATCCTGATTTAAGCAACGGCGGTAACAATACTCCTGTTTTGGCAATCCTGATAGAGCTACAGCTCTGTTAATGAGTTCGTTTTCTTCGGGCGATACTCGAAACCCTACTGTGATATTCCTCCAACGATTTTTGTTATCTCTGTTCTTAGCTGACATTTTCAAAATCTCCTTTCCCTAAATCATCTAATTTTTCTGCCATCTCAATCTGCTTTGACGGAAAGAGGTGTGCGTACTGATAAGTAATATCAATACTTTCGTGACCAACTCGGTCAGCAATCGCCACCGCAGAAAAGCCCATATCAATCAAGAGTGAAATGTGGCTGTGACGGAGATCGTGAATGCGGATACGCTTCACGCCTGCCGCCTTTGCCCCTCTGTCCATCTCGTGATGAAGATAGCTTTTCGTCACCGTAAAGATACGGTCTTTCTTCTTCAATCCGTAAAGCATACCGAGATATTCTTTCATTTCCTCACACAGAAACTTCGGCATTTTAATCGTGCGGTTGCTCTTTTTCGTTTTCGGAGAAGTAATCACATCCTGCCCTTTCAAACGCTGATAGGATTTATTGATTGTGACTGTTTCCTTATCAAAGTTGAAATCTGCCGGAGTCAAAGCTAACAGCTCGCCCTCTCGGATACCGCACCAGTAAAGCATTTCAAACGCATAAAAGGAAACAGGCTTGTCCATCATCTCAAAAGAGAATTTCTTGTATTCTTCCTTTGTCCAGAACAGCATTTCCTTGTGTTCCTCACGTCCCATATTTCCCACCTTTGCCGCAGGATTGGAACGCAGTTCATAGTAGCGGACAGCGTGATTGAAAATGGCGGACAACTGATTGTGCAGCGTTTTCAGATACGTCTGTGAATAAGGCTTTTTCTTCTCATCACGATAGGCAAGCATTTCATTCTGCCAAGTAATAATCTCCTTTGTGGAAATCTCGCTGATTTTCAGTTTCCCGAAATACGGAAGTATCTTTGTGCGTATGATATGCTCTTTGGTAAGCCACGTGTTTTCCTTCAAACGGTTCTTCACATCATTGATATAAAGCTCCGTAAAGGCTTCAAAACTCATATCAAGGTCTGAAGAAGTCTGCAATTTGAACATTCTTTCCCATTCCTGTGCTTCTCGTTTGGTAGCAAAGCCACGCTTGCATTTCTGCTTGCGTTCCCCTTTCCAGTTCACATACCTTGCCATCACATACCAAGTACCGTTATCTTCATTCTTAAATACCGGCATTTACATTTCCCCCTTTCCTGCTCCGTAGAGCCTTTCGTAAAAATACTGGCGATTTACACGCCCTGCAATCGTAATAAAGCCCTTTGCTTTCAATTCCTCATTTAATTGTCTGATGAGTTTATATGCATAAGGTTTTGATACGTTTAGTTCCTGAGCCACATCTTCGGCTCGGATAAATCTGTTTTCCATATCCTTTTTCTTCCTTTCTTAAAATAATTTTTTGCTTGCCGCTTTCTCCGTGTTAAAGTTCCAACAGGCACTCCTGCTTGTCGGCAGGCGCTGTGCTGTCCCAATGCACCGCAGTACATCAGGCGCTCGCTCGTATAGGGGTTCCCGAAAAGTCGGAGACTTTTGGGGAAGAGGAGGAGCAGTGCAGCGAATGAGCTTTTGTGCTTGCACACAAGCGAACGATACGGAACTTGCTCCGACGAGGTCTTGGCGGTTTGGCTTTTCGGACGGTCATTCAGTTGTCGCATTAAGCATATTTGTTTAATTCGTAATTTATTTTACTAAACATATTTGCTATTGTCAAGTGGTTGCAAAGAAAATATTAAACATTTTTGTTTCGGTTTTTCTTGACTTCCACTAAACATTTCTGCTATACTTATTTCACTAAATATAAAAGGAGCGTATCATTATGGCTATCAGCGAAAGAATACATTTTTTCAGACTAATGCGTGGTATGACACAAAAGTATCTCGGTACAGCAATCGGTTTTCCAGAAAAGAGTGCTGATGTGCGTTTGGCACAGTACGAAACTGGTACACGCAAACCGAAAGCAGACCTTACAAATGCATTGGCACAGGTGCTTGATGTTTCTCCACAGGCTCTTGATGTTCCTGACATAGACAGCTATATCGGTCTTATGCACACTCTGTTTACCCTTGAAGATATTTACGGTCTTACTGTCAGTGAAGCAGACGGAGAGGTATGCTTAAAGGTCAACAAGGACAAAGGCAGAGAAGCATATGAACTCCTCAAAATGCTGTATGCTTGGAAAGAACAGGCAGACAAGCTATCTTCCGAAGAAATCAACAGAGAAGAATACGATAACTGGCGTTACCATTATCCAGAGTTCGACACCACACAGCGTTGGGCAAAAGTTCCATCACAGGAATTAAGTGACGCTCTCGTGGAAGCATTCAAAGACCACTTGAAAGATAAATAAGCACCTACAGGACCTGCCACTGGCAGCTCCCTACAGATGCTTTGGCAACGACAAAAAAGCCCTTAACTATGGTTATTAACCACAGCTAAGGGCTTAGTTTATAATATGGAATTTGTTCAGAGCCAAGCTCCGAACTTTAGTCTGCAAGCCACCTGTTAATTGTTCCGTTACCCATAAACCACTGGATAACAAGAATAATGGCACTTGCTATGACTGTTATCAATTTGTTATCAAAAGACTAATCGAAATCGCTGAAACCCGCATAAACACTGGCTTTTTTAAGCAACTCGATTTATTCAAACTCAATCGTTGCGGGTGGCTTAGAGGTGATATCATACACGATACGATTGACATGCTTTACCTCATTTACGATACGGGTAGAAACCTTATCCAGTACCTCATAGGGGATTCTTGCCCAATCGGCAGTCATGAAGTCGGTTGTGGTTACGCCGCGCAGGGCAATGGTATAATCATAGGTACGGAAGTCGCCCATAACGCCAACGGAGCGCACATCTGTGATAACCGCGAAATACTGGTTAATATCTCTATCCAGACCTGCCTTTGCAATTTCCTCTCTGAAAATCGCATCCGCATCCTGCAAAATCGCAACCTTATCCTCTGTTACCTCGCCAATCACGCGCACACCCAGACCGGGACCGGGGAAGGGCTGGCGATATACCAGATATTCCGGCAGACCGAGTTCCAGACCCATCTGACGCACCTCATCCTTAAACAGCAGGCGCAGGGGCTCAATCAGCTCCTCAAAATCAACAACGGAGGGCAGACCGCCTACGTTATGATGGGATTTGATGACTGCGGAATCTCCCAGACCGCTTTCGATGATATCGGGATAAATTGTTCCCTGCACCAGATAATCTACCTTGCCGATTTTTCTTGCTTCATCTTCAAATACACGGATAAATTCCGCGCCGATGATTTTACGCTTCTGTTCGGGGTCGGTTACGCCCTTCAGCTTGGAAAGGAAGCGCTCCTGTGCATTTGCTCTTACGAAATGAGAATCGAAATAGCCGTCAAAAATCTGCTCTACCTCGTCGCCTTCGTTTTTACGCATCAGACCATGGTCAACGAAAACGCAGGTCAGCTGCTTACCGATAGCCTTGGAAACCAGAGCCGCAACAACGGAGGAATCTACGCCGCCGGAGAGGGCGCACAAAGCCTTGCCGTCGCCAACCTGCTCGCGGATTTTTTTAATCTGGTCTTCGATGTAGTTTGTCATTGTCCAATCGCCCTTGCAGCCGCAGACCTCAAACAGGAAGTTTTTAATCAATGCAGAGCCTTTGGGTGTATGGTTTACCTCAGGGTGGAACTGCACGCCATAGAAGCCCTTTGCTTCACATTCGATGGCAGCCGCGGGGCAGGTAGGGGTTTTCCCGATGATGCGGAAGCCTTCGGGCAGCTCTGTCACATAATCCGTGTGGCTCATCCAGCAAATTTCATTTGCGCCGATGCCCTTTAGCAGCTTGCTTGTGGTATCGAAGGCAACCTCAGCCTTGCCGTATTCACTCAGCTCGGCAGCATGTCCAACCTTGCCGCCCAGTGTGTACGCCATCAGCTGACAGCCGTAGCAGATACCCAGAATGGGCACGCCCAGCGCAAACAGGGCAGAATCAACCTTAGGAGAAGCGTCATCGTAAACGCTGTTGGGGCCGCCTGTGAAGATGATGCCCTTGGGGTTTTTCGCCTTGATTTCCTCCAAGGATTTTTTCCAGGGCATGATTTCGCAGTATACATGATGTTCTCTGACACGGCGGGCAATCAGCTGATTATACTGACCGCCGAAGTCCAGAATGAGGATCATTTCTTGATTCATTATATCCCTCCGTTTTTATGAAAAGTTTTATTTTTTTCATGATAGAAAAAGAATGAGAAAACCGCCGGCAGTGCCGACGGTCTGCTTACTATCGTTTCTTTTTTCTATCTTACCATAGCAAAAAAAGATTGACAAGAGAAAGCAGCACACTATCAGTGTATTTTTCCGAAAAACAGATAAGAATATTTTATGGGACGGATAAAAGTTTTTTGTGGAAACACAAGGGAAAAGGAGTTGAAAGTTCAAGAAAAACCAGATATAATGTGGGAGTTGGTATTTTATCATTATAAAAGGAGGGTTTCTTTTGGATTTTATTGAAAAGTGTTTCAAGTTGAAGGAAAATAAAACAACCTTCAAAACAGAGCTGATGGCAGGCTTGACCACCTTCATGACGATGGCGTACATCCTCGTGGTTAATCCCAGCATCCTCTCTACAACAGGCATGGATGCCGGTGCGCTTCTGACAGCAACCTGTATCGCTTCTGCCTTAGGTACATTCTTTATGGCATTTTTTGCGAACTATCCCTTTGTTCTGGCACCCGGTATGGGGCTGAATGCGTATTTTGCTTTTACCATTTGCGCGCAGAAGGGGTATAGCTGGCACGTTGCATTGGCGGCAGTATTTGTGGAAGGTATCATTTTTATTATTTTATCCGCAGTCAATGTGCGTGAGGCAATCTTTAATGCCATTCCTGCAAACATGAAAAAAGCAGTAAGCGTTGGTATCGGTATGTTTATCGCATTCATCGGCTTGCAGAATGCCGGTGTTGTCATCAACAATCCTTCTACCTGTGTCAGCCTTGGCGATGTGAAAACCGTTCCCGTTGCGCTTGCTCTGATTGGTACCATCATCACACTGGTGCTGGTGATCAGAAAGGTAAAGGGCGCACTTCTGGTTGGTATCCTGATTACATGGATTCTGGGTATCATCTGCCAGCTTGCAGGGGTTTATGTGGTTGATGTGGAAGCAGGCGTATATTCCCTGATTCCCACAGGTCTGATTTCCGCACCCCCCAGCATCGCACCCATTGCCGGCAAGCTGAGCTTCTCCGGTATTTCTATCTTCGATTTTATCGTTGTTGTGTTTGCATTCCTGTTTGTTGACCTGTTCGACACACTGGGTACACTGATTGGCGTATCCACAAAGGCAGGCTTCTTGGATAAGGAGGGCAAGCTGCCCAAGATTAAAGGCGCATTGTTTGCGGACGCATTGGCAACAACCATCGGTGCTGTTTTGGGTACCTCCACAGTAACCACCTTCGTTGAATCTGCATCCGGCGTTTCCGATGGCGGTCGCTCCGGTCTGACAGCATTTACAGCAGGTATTTTGTTCTTGGTTGCACTGCTGTTCTCTCCCATCCTGACAACCATCCCTTCCTTTGCTACCACACCCGCATTGGTCGTTGTTGGTCTGATGATGGTTGAAAACGTAAGGGATATTGATTTCTCTGATTACACAGAGGGCTTCCCTGCATTCATGACAATCCTGATGATGGTTGTATGCTACAGCATCTCCGAGGGTCTGGTATTCGGCGTAATTTCCTATGTACTGCTGAAGCTGTTCGGCGGCAAAAAGAACGAGCTGAATCCCGTTATCGTCATCATTGCAATTCTGTTCTTCTTAAAGCTGATTCTTGGCTGATTTGCAATTTCATAAAAACGTGTTATAATAACCATGTCCTGAAAAGTATTTTTTTTCGGGCATGGTTTTCTTTTTTTGGTTTACCCGTTAAAAAATTGCTAAAAAATTGCTAGGAAATGAATTTGAGATGTCCTTTTTCAGGGACAGGAAAGGCTGGTTACTATGAAAAATCTTCTGGTTGCCCAATCCGGCGGACCTTCTGTTGCCATCAATGCGACCTTGGCAGGCGTTGTGGAAAAAGCAATGACCAATCAGAATGTTGGTAAAATTTATGGTGCGAAAAACGGTATTATGGGTATCCTGACGGATAAGCTGATTGACCTGACAGAGGCACTGGCAGACCCCGAAACCCTGCAGCTGCTCTGCCAGACACCATCCTCTGCGCTTGGCTCCTGCCGCATGAAGCTGTCCGATTGGGAGGAAAGCACCTTTGAATATGATAAGATTCTGGGCATTTTCCGTAAATATGATATCGGTTATTTCGTTTATATCGGTGGGAATGATTCTATGGACACCGTGCATAAGCTGGCAGGCTTCTGCGAACGCATGCATGTTGATGATGTCAAAATCATCGGCGCACCGAAAACGATTGATAATGACCTGATGGAAACAGACCATTGCCCCGGCTTTGGCTCTGCGGCGAAATATGTTGCGGCAACGATGTCCGAAATTGCCTGCGACTGTAACGTATACGCGCAGCCCTCCATCACGATTGTGGAAATCATGGGCAGGGATGCAGGCTGGCTGACGGCTTCCTCTGCGCTTGGCAGATTGAACGGAGATTCTGCGCCCGATTTGATTTATCTTTGCGAAAGACCCTTCCTTGTAGACCGTTTTCTGGAGGATGTGCGTGAAAAAATGGCACAAAAGCACTCTATCGTCATTGCGGTCAGCGAAGGTCTGCGCAACGAGGAGGGCGATTATGTGACCGATTCCCTGCAGAACAGAGCGGCGGACGCATTCGGGCATAAAATTCTGGCAGGTGCGGCGCGCTATCTGGAGGAAATCCTTCGTTTTGAAATCGGCTGCAAGGTCAGAAGCATTGAGCTGAATGTGATGCAGCGTTGTGCGTCTCATGTGGCATCCGCATCCGATATTTATGAATCCAGATTGATTGGCGCGGCGGCGGCAGATTATGCCATCAGCGGCGGCACGGGCAAAATGGCGTGCATCCGTCGTACCTCTGAGCAGCCTTACCGCTTCGGCATTGATTTCGTGGATATCGGGCAGATTGCAAACCATGTGAAAACCGTTCCCGATACATGGATTAACGAGGCGGGCAACGATGTGACAGAGGAAATGCTTACATATCTTCTGCCCCTCATTCAAGGCGAATTGCCCTGTACCTATAAAAACGGCGTTCCCGTACATCTGCATCTGTATTAAGGATATGCAAGCCATGTTCGCGCATGGCTTTTTTTATTGTGGTATAAATTGCAATATTTGTGTCCATACTCCCTCCAAAGAGGTGATACAATGCGAAAAACAGCAGTCATTGCAGCTCTGCTCAGCTTTCTGGTTTGCCTGCTGGCAGGGTATTACGCAGCCCTTTGGAGAGGGGAGCAGCATCCGGCAGAAACGCAGGCACATGCCGTTTTGGAAGAAAAAAAGCGGATTCATGCCGGAACGAAAATCGTTTATCAATATTTTTATACGCAGGATAGGGTGATGAAAAAGCACATCGAGCCGGCACCGGAATTTCTGCAGGGCTTGGATTTGGAACAGCTAAAGAGCATTTACACAGGCTGGCAGGTGGTCTTTTTCTCATCGGAGCAGGTGGTTCTGCGGTGCAGCATCGAGGGGATGAGTGATGAGGTTTATGTTCTGGGCGAGGATGACGGCTTTCTTGCGGTTTTCTATGAGGATGGGAAAAAGCAGCTGCGCCTGAAGGAGCGGACAGAGCTGCCGCTTTCCGCCTTGCCGGATGGCGAAGCCAGACAGCTTCAGGAGGGGATGCGCGTCATCGGGGAGGAAAATCTGGCGAAGGTGCTTGCGGATTTTATGTCATAAGGAATTTCTAATAAGAAGATTTTATTGTAAAAAGAAAACTATAAATTTATCTTATTTCCAAAGCGGCTTTCCTTTCTGGACAAAAATTGCCCCACATGCTATACTGGATTTGTGAAAACTCCCCAATATTTTTCACCCATCATACCTTCTCTTTTTTAGAAAAGAGGGAGCGACCGCAGATGACTGCATTGAAGCACTGTGCGGTCGCTCTTTTTTTGCTTGCGGGGGAATTTTTCGGAAAAATTGACACCTTCCGTCCTTTCCCCTTATAATAAAACCCGATGATGTGCAAAGGAAGGTGGTGAAAGCCGATGGATGATAATTTCGGTCTGTCTGCGGAGGAATTTCGCATACAGGCAGTCTATAGCGATGAAACAAGGCAGTTCCGCTCTCCTGCGGAGCCGACCGCGGAGGATTGGGTCAATGTGCGTATTCGTGTCGGGAGAGGGACGGTTTCTGCTGTTTTCCTCTGCACGAATGAACGGGAATATCTCATGGAGGAGACCAAAACGCAGGGGGCTTTTTCTTATTTTCAGGCAACCCTGCCCCCGACTGCGGAGGAAATGACCTATTATTTCCGCCTGCAATGCGGCGAAGCAGTAGGCTATTATACAAAATACGGCTTTTTTTCGGAATATAAGCACGAGGGGGAATTTCAGATTTTCCGCGATTACCGAACGCCCGATTGGGCGAAGGGCGCGGTGATGTATCAGATTTACCCCGACCGCTTTGCCAATGGGGATGTCTCCAATGATGTGAAAACGAATGAATATATTTATCTGAAGCAGAAAACCGAGCAGGTCACGGATTGGAGCAGCCTGCCTGCTGCAAGCGATATCAACCGTTTTTATGGCGGAGATTTGCAGGGCGTGCTCAATAAACTGGACTATCTGGCGGAGCTGGGCGTAGAGGTACTTTATTTCAATCCGCTTTTTGTTTCGCCAAGCAATCATAAATACGATACGCAGGATTATTGGCATATCGACCCCCATTTCGGGAAAATCGTCAGAGAAAGCGGTTCTGTTCTGGCGGCAGATGCCAAAACGAATGAAACCGCATCGCTTTATGCCGCTCGCACAACAGCGGACGAAAACCTTGCCGCCTCGGATGCACTTTTCGCAGAGCTGATACAGCAGGCGCACGCAAGAGGGATGCGCGTCATTCTGGACGGCGTTTTTAACCATTGCGGAGCTTTTCATAAATGGCTCGACAGAGAGGGACTTTACAGGGGCAAGCTGCGCGGCGCATATCGGCATGCGGATAGCCCCTATCATGATTATTTTTACTGGAACGCGGATGGTACCTACGAGGGCTGGTGGGGCTATGAAAACCACCCGAAGCTGAATGTGGAGGGCTGTGCGGCGCTCCGAGAGGAGCTTCTTGCGATTGCAAGGCGTTGGGTTTCGCCGCCGTTCGATGCGGATGGCTGGCGGCTGGATGTTGCCGCGGATTTAGGAAAAACAGAGGAATTCAACCATGCCTTCTGGCGGATGTTCCGCACCGCAGTCAAGAGCGTTTCTCCCGATAAGCTGATTCTGGCGGAGCATTACGGCGATGCCGCCCCTTGGCTGACGGGCAATCAATGGGATTCCATTATGAATTACGATGCCTTCATGGAGCCTGTCACATGGTTTCTGACGGGGGTTTCCAAGCATAGCACCGAAAAGCGCGAGGATATGTATAATAATGCGGATGTGTTCTGGGGAACCATGAGCTATCAGATGGGGAGGCTGCCGTCACAGGCGATTTCTGTTGCCATGAATCAGCTTTCCAATCATGACCATTCCCGCTTTCTCACGCGCACCAATCGCCAAATCGGCAGAGTGGAAACAGAGGGCAGTGCCGCGGCGGATGCAAATGTGGAAAAAGCGGTGCTGCGCGAAGCTGTTTTGCTGCAAATGACATGGAGCGGTGCGCCGACCGTATATTACGGGGACGAAGCAGGCGTAACAGGCTGGACAGACCCCGATAACCGCCGCACCTATCCTTGGGGCAGGGAGGATATGGAGCTGATTGCCTTCCATAAGGCAGCAATTTCCCTGCGGAAAGAGTATCCCGTTCTGCGCCATGGCTCGCTGAAGCAGCTTTATGGGGCTTATGGCGTGCTTGCCTACGGGCGGTTCGATGAAAAAGAAAAAATTCTGGTTGCGCTGAATAATACAGAGGAAATCCGGACGGTGTCCATCCCTGTCTGGCAGATGGGTGTGCAGGCAGAAGGCACGCTGCAAAATTGTCTCATGACGAATCGGGACGGCTTTACGGAGTTCGGCTTTTCCTATCCCGTCCGAAACGGGAATGTGCTGCTGCCCCTGCCGCCGAAAAGCGCAATGGCATTAAGAGAAATTTAATATATTTTAATTATATAAGGAAGAAAAAGAATGAAGATTTTATATGAGGATGCAGTCATGCTTGCGGCAGTGAAGCCGCAGGGGATGCCTGCGCAGGCGGATAAAACAGGAGATTTGGATCTGCTTTCCGCCTTGGAGGAATATACCGGACAGCCGCTTGGACTTCTGCATCGCTTAGACAGACCTGTCGGCGGCGTAATGCTGTTTGCGAAGGAGAAAAGGGCAGAAGCCTTTCTTGCGAAGGAAATACAGGAGCATCGGCTGAAAAAAGCCTATCTGACGGTGCTTTGCGGCAGATTGCCTGCGGCGGAAGGAGGATTAGAGGATTATCTTCTGAAAAACGCACGCACGAACCTTTCCGAAGTGGTTTCCAAGGAGAGAAAGGGCGCAAAGCGTGCCGCTCTGCGGTATCGGCGGCTTGCGGAGGAAGAAACGGAGCAGGGCGTGCTGACCTTGGCGGAAATCGAGCTGGAAACAGGCAGGCATCACCAGATTCGCGTGCAGACGGCGCATGCAGGCGTACCCATCTGGGGGGATAAAAAATATAACAAAGGTGTTCCGAAGCGCGGCAAAACGGAGATTGCGCTCTGGTCTTACCGCTTAGAGGGCATCCATCCCGATACGAAACAGCCGTTTTCCTTTACCGCCAAGCCCGAAGGGGAGCCGTTTTCACTTTTTTCGGAAGAATTAACGGAATTGTAAGAAGTATCCTTTGCAATTTCCAGTAAGTTGGTATATAATATGGGAATATCAGAAGAAACCTACGGAGAAGAACCTGTATCGGTTCTTTTCTTTCCGGAATAAATTAGCAATCACAATCATTGATGGCTAACAAACCAAACCAAGGAAGGTGAATAGGATGCAGGAGAAATATACAAAAAAGGCCTTTGATGTGCTGCAAAGGGCAAAGGAGGCCGCAGCAAAGCTGGGCAATGAATATATCGGCACAGAGCATATCCTGCTTGGGCTGACATTGGTGCAGCAGAGCGTTGCCGCAAAGGCGTTGGAGGGGCAGAATGTGACCTACCATCAGGTGATGGAGCGTATTTGCGAAATGCAGGGGGAAAAGCAGAAATTTTATCTCCCCTTGGATATGACACCGCGTGCAAAGCGTGTGGTGGAGCGCAGCAAGCAGGAGGCGGTGCGTCTGGGGGCAAATTATGTCGGGACAGAGCATATTCTGCTGGCACTTCTGCGTGAACCGGATACGCTTGCTATCACGCTTTTGGAGGATTTGGGCGTAGATATTCAAACACTGTATGAGGATATCATGCTGCTTCTGGGCGAAAGCGAGGCGCAGCCTGCCGGTGTGCAGGGGATGCACGAACGCCCGAAGGAGGAAATTTCCGAGACGGAAACACTGGATAAATTCAGCCGAGATATGACGGCACTGGCAAAGCAGGGAAAATTCGACCCGATTGTCGGCAGAGAGCAGGAGATTGAGCGTATCATTCGGATTCTGAGCCGCAGAACGAAGAATAACCCCTGCCTGATGGGTGACCCCGGTGTCGGGAAAACGGCGATTGTGGAGGGCCTGGCGCAGAAAATCAGTGATGGCAATGTGCCCGATACCCTGCGGCATAAGCGGATTCTTTCTCTGGATTTGTCTGCTATGGTCGCAGGCTCGAAATATCGTGGGGAATTTGAGGAACGCATGAAAAAGGCACTGGAGGATGTAAAGGCGGCAGGCAATATCATTCTTTTCATTGATGAAATCCATACCGTCATCGGGGCAGGTGCGGCAGAGGGCGCGATTGATGCCTCGAATATTCTCAAGCCTGCTCTGGCAAGAGGGGAAATTCAGCTGATTGGCGCAACCACTCTTGAGGAATACCGCAAGCATATTGAAAAGGATGCCGCCTTTGAGCGGCGGTTTCAGCCTGTGCGCGTGGAGGAGCCGACAGAAGCGGTTGCCGTGCAAATGCTGACAGCACTGAAGGACCCCTATGAAATGCACCATAGGGTACGCATTTCGGATGAAGCAATCGCGGCGGCGGTTAAGCTTTCCGCACGCTATGTAACGGAGCGATTCCTGCCGGATAAGGCAATCGACCTGATTGACGAAGCAGCCTCCTGTCTGCGTCTTTCTGCGTATACTGCGCCCACCTCCATCAAGGAGCTGGAGGCAAGAATTGCAGAGCTGGAGCAGGAAAAGGAGACTGCCATTAAGACAGAGGAATTTGAACAGGCGGCGGAAATCAAAAAGCTGCAGGATGGTCTGCGTACCAGTCTGAAGGCGGCAAAGCGCGCATGGGAATCCACGCATGACAGCGGCGAAATTGTGGTGACGGCAGATAATGTCGCAGAAATCGTTTCCCGTTGGACGGGAATCCCCGTGCAGAGCATGCAGGAGGAGGAAAGTCAGCGTCTGCTCCATCTGGAGGAAGTTCTGCATAAAAGAGTCATCGGGCAGGATGAAGCAGTGAAGGCACTGGCAAAGGCTGTCCGCCGTGGGCGTGTCGGCTTGAAGGACCCCAACAGACCCATCGGCTCCTTCCTGTTCCTCGGCCCTACGGGTGTCGGCAAGACGGAGCTTTCCAAGGCACTGGCGGAAGCGCTTTTCGGGGACGAAAATGCCATGGTGCGGATTGATATGTCCGAATATATGGAAAAGCACAGCGTTTCCAGAATGGTTGGCTCTCCTCCGGGCTATGTCGGCTATGAGGAGGGCGGTCAGCTGAGCGAAAAGGTGCGCCGCAATCCTTATTCCGTTGTGCTGTTTGATGAAATCGAAAAGGCATCCCCTGAGGTGTTTAATATTCTTTTGCAGGTTTTGGACGATGGACACATTACGGACGGTCAGGGCAGAAAGGTGGACTTCAAGAATACGGTTATCATCATGACCTCGAACGCAGGCGCGCGCAGCATTGCCGCCCCCAAGCGTCTGGGCTTTACGAGCGTGGAAACGCCCGAGCAGAGCTATGAAATGATGAAAAAGGGCGTGATGGATGAAATCAAGAACATCTTCAAGCCCGAATTTCTGAACCGTATTGATGATATTATCGTGTTCCATCCGCTGGAAAAGGAGGAAATCACGAGAATTGTGCGGCTTCTGACGGATGTGATGGCAAAGCGTGTAAAGGAAAATATGAATATTACGGTTTCCTTTACCAAAAAAGCAATCGAAAAAATTGCCGAGGAGGGCTATGATAAGGCGTATGGCGCAAGACCGCTGCGCCGAGCCATCCAGTCTAAGATTGAGGATGCCTTCGCGGAGGAATATCTTCTGGGCAATATCAAAGCGGGGGATAAGGTTTCCGTTGGTCTGAAAACGAATGGATTCAGCTTCCGCGTTGTGAAATAATACAGGATTTTATGCAAAAGATTTCAAAAAATTAGCTATACCTGCAATCTATTTTGTGTTATAATCATAACCGTAGTTTTATCCGCTGACAGTGGAGCACAAACAAAGGTTCAAACGTCGGGAATCTCTTTTTTTCGGGTTTCTCGGGCGAGGCACAATAGAGAAGCGAGTGGAGGTACTGAAAATGGCAGTAATCGAAGAATTGATTAGACAGGAAGACAATGGCACAATCAGTTTCGGCAATCATCTGATGGACGAAAAGAAGAAAGTCCTTGATTTTGAAGTGAGTGGTGACTTATATAAAATCAAAACCTTTAAGGAAATCACAAAGCTGGAAAAGAACGGTAAAATGCTGCTGGAAACAGTTCCCGGCGCAACCGTACATAATTTCACCGTAAACGAAAGAGGCGCAGAATTTACCGTTGAGGGGCTGGAGGATACACAGATTACCATGGAGCTGGAGCCCGATACAGAATATAAGATTTTGATTGACGATGTGAATGTCGGCAAGATGAAAACAAATCTGGCAGGCAAGGTAACCTTCAGCGTAGAGCTGGGTAAGGATACCCCTTCTGTTGCAATCGAAAAAATCGGCTGATAAAAAACAAAAAGGGACTGTAATCCGATGGGTTGGATTGCAGTCCTTTTATTATAGAAAAGATACGATTGAGGGAATGCTATGAAAATCAAAACAGTCTATCAATGTACAAGCTGCGGATATCAAAGCCCGAAATGGGCAGGCAAATGCCCCGATTGCGGCGAATGGAATACCCTTGCGGAAACGGCGCAGGTCAGGGGTAGCACAAAGGCGGCGAAGGCAGCGCCGAAGCAGCCGGTTTCCCGCCTTTCGGAGGTGGAAACGGGCAGTGACCAACGCCTGCTGACAGGCATTGCGGAATTTGACCGCGTGATGGGCGGCGGCATTGTGCGCGATTCCGTCACCATCATCACCTCGCCCCCCGGCGGCGGCAAATCCACCCTGAGCCTGATGGCGGCATCTGCGCTGGCAAAGCAGGGCTTTCGGGTGCTTTATGCATCGGGGGAGGAGAGTGACAGTCAGATTAAAAACCGTGCAGACCGTATTCTGGACACCATTGCGGAAAATATCTGGATTGTGGCGGACACCTCTATGGACAACGTATTGGACGCGATTCGGGAAATTGACCCCGATCTGATTATTCTGGACAGCATCCAGACCTTTTCTCTGGCGGAATTTCTGCCCTCGCGCGCAGGCAACCCGACGCAGACCATGGAATGTGCGTCTGCTCTGGTGGCGCAGGCAAAAAATAAAAGCCGCCCCAGAGCGGTGCTGATGATAGGGCAGATGAATAAAAGCGATGAAATCGCAGGTCTGCGCGCCTTGGAGCATCTGGTGGATGCGGTGCTTGTGCTGGAGGGCGAGGGTGCGGATGAGCTGCGGTGTCTGGTTGCAACGAAAAACCGCTTCGGCAGTACGGGCGAAATGGGCTTTTTCACTATGACAGAGGCAGGGCTTGCGTCCATCGAAAACCCCTCGGCTTATTTTGTAACGAAACGGGAGAGGGGCGATTCTGTTTCCGGCAGTGCGATTGCGGTTTTGAAGGAGGGCTCTCGTCCTGTCATTGCGGAAATCGAAAGTCTGGTTTCCCCTTCCTTCACGCCGTATCCCTCGCGCATCAGCGAAACCATGAAAAAGGATACCATGAATACGCTGATTTCCATTCTGGAGCAGAGGGGCGGCATTAAGCTCTATGATAAAAATGTTGTCATCAAGACCACAGGCGGTCTGTATCTGAAGGAGCAGGCGGCAAATCTTGCCGTGCTGATGAGCATTGCTTCCTCGGTTTATGATAAGCCGATTCCCTCGGATTGGGCATTTCTTGCCGATGTCGGGCTGACGGGCGAATTGAAGCGTGTTCCTTCCATGGAAAGCCGCATCAAGGAGCTGGACCGCATGGGCTTCAAGCAGGTTTTCATTCCCGCAGGCGGTATGCGGGAGCTGCATTTGGAGAATATCCGCGTGGTGGAAGCAAAATTTTTGTCACAACTTCTGAATCATGTCTTTGGGAAAAAAGGAAATGGATAAAGAATACAGTTTTTTGTCCACAATATAAAGACATAAGTATTTCTTATGGGTATTCGACACAATTTATGGTTTACGAATAGAAATTCCTGTATTATAATAGGGAGAAACTATGTTTTTCTAAGACAAGTTAAAAATGCTTTGGCATCCAAAGCAATCTATACAAAAACCGAAAAAGGAGGTATCCCCCATGCAGAACGTAGAAATTAGAAAATTTAAAAAGGTTCTGGTTGCAAACCGTGGCGAAATTGCCATTCGTGTGTATCGTGCGCTGAATGAATTGGGCATTCAGACAGTAGGTATTTTCTCAAAGGAGGATAAATATGCGCTGTTCCGCACAAAAACGGACGAGGCTTATATGCTGAACCCCGAAAAAGGTCCTCTGGACGCATATCTGGATATCAATAACATCATCAAAATTGCGAAAGCAAAAGGTGTAGATGCGATCCATCCCGGATATGGGTTCCTTTCCGAAAATCCCGAATTTGTTGAGGCATGCGAAAAAGAGGGGATTGCTTTTATCGGCCCCAATGTAGATGTCATGTATAAAATGGGGGATAAGATTTCTTCCAAGAAAATGGCAATCGAATGTAATGTTCCCATCATCCCCGGTGTTGACCATGCAGTCAGAAGTCTGGATGAGGTAATGGAGGTTGCCCGGAAGGTCGGCTATCCCGTTATGCTGAAGGCATCCAACGGCGGCGGCGGTCGCGGTATGCGTATTGTAAATTCCGCAGAGGAAATGCCCAAGGAATTTGAAGAAGCAAGAAACGAAGCAAAGAAGGCCTTTGGTGATGATAAAATTTTCGTAGAAAAATATCTGCGTGACCCCAAGCATATCGAAGTACAGGTGCTTGGCGATAAATACGGCAATGTGGTGCATCTGTTTGACCGTGACTGTTCCGTGCAGAGAAGACACCAGAAGGTAATCGAATTTGCGCCTGCCTTTACCGTAAGCCAGCCTGTCAGAGAAAAAATTCTGGCGGATGCAGTGCGTCTGTCCAAGCATGTAGGCTATAAGAACGCCGGCACACTGGAATTTCTGGTGGATGCCGATGAAAACTACTACTTCATCGAAATGAACCCTCGTATTCAGGTAGAGCATACCGTTTCCGAGGAGGTAACCGGTATTGATATCGTGCAGGCACAGATTCTGATTGAGGAGGGCTATCCTCTGAGTGCGCCCGAAATCGGCATTTCCTCTCAGGAGGATGTACACTGCAACGGCTATTCCGTGCAGCTGCGTATCACAACGGAAGACCCTGCAAACAATTTCATGCCCGATACAGGCAAGATTAACGTATATCGTTCCCCTGCCGGCAACGGTATCCGTCTGGATGGCGGCACAGCCCACACAGGCGCAGAGGTTACTCCTTATTATGACAGCCTGCTGGTTAAGATTATCGCACATGACAGAACCTTTAAGGGCGTGACCAATAAGGCAATTCGTGCGATTAAGGAAACCCGTATCCGCGGCGTAAAAACAAATATTCCTTTCCTCATCAATGTTTTGCAGAGCGAAACATGGAGTGAAGGGAAATGTACGACAACCTTTATCGAAAAAACACCTGAGCTGTTCCGCTTCATTCCCGGAAAGGACAGAGCAAGCAAGATTGCGGAATTCATCGGCAACCAGATTGTCAATGAATCCAAGGGACAGAAGCCGCAGTTTGACCCCATCGTTGTGCCTTCCTTCGGCAAGACCGAAAATGGCAAAACCATTGAGGTTCCCGGTGCAAGGGATACCTTCCTCAAGATGGGCGCAAAGGCGTATACACAGTCCCTTTTGAAGGAAAAACGCCTGCTGGTAACAGATACCTCCATGCGTGACGCGCATCAGTCCCTGATGGCAACCAGACTGCGTACCAATGACCTGATGGCCGCTGCACCCGCAACAAATATGGCAATGGCAAATGCCTTCTCCGTAGAAGCATGGGGCGGCGCAACCTTTGACGTTGCGTATCGTTTCCTCAAGGAATCCCCTTGGGTGCGTCTGCAGCAGCTGAGAGCGGCAATGCCCAACACACTGATTCAGATGCTCCTGCGTGCATCCAACGCAGTCGGCTATGCAAACTACCCCGATAACGTGGTGCAGAAATTCATTGAGGTTTCCGCAGAACGCGGCATTGATGTGTTCCGTATTTTCGATTCCCTCAACTGGGTGGAAAATATGAAGATGCCCATCGAGGTCGCGCTGAATACAGGCAAAATCGTAGAAGGCTCCATCTGCTACACAGGGGATATCTTAGACCCTAACGAAACAAAATATACACTGGATTACTATATCAGAAAAGCAAAAGAGCTGGAGGCTATGGGCTGTCACATCTTCGCAATCAAGGATATGGCAGGTCTTTTGAAGCCCTATGCGGCGAAGGAGCTGTTCAGCACACTGAAAAAAGAGCTTCACATTCCTCTGCACCTGCATACACACGATACAACAGGCAACGGTGTCAGCACCGTTCTGATGGCGGCAGAGGCAGGCGTGGATATTGTTGACCTTGCAATTCAGTCCATGTCCTCTCTGACCTCTCAGCCCTCCATGAACGCTGTTGTGGAAGCGTTGAAGGGCACAGAAAGAGATACCGGTCTGAATACCGAACAGCTGATTGAGCTGAGCCATTATTATCAGGGTGTGCGTCAGATTTTCACAGGCTTTGAAAGTGAAATGAAGACACCCAATACGGAAATCTATAAATACGAAATCCCCGGCGGTCAGTATTCCAACCTGCTGGCACAGGTTAAGGCAATGGGCTCCGCCGACCAGTTCGAGGAAATCAAGCACCTGTATAAGGATGCGAATGACCTTCTGGGCAACATCGTTAAGGTAACACCCTCCTCCAAGGTTGTTGGCGATATGGCAATCTTCATGTCCAAAAACGGACTGACAAAGGATAACATCATGACAGAAGGGGCGGAGGTTTCCTATCCCGATTCCGTTGTGGATTACTTCCTTGGCAACATCGGTCAGCCTGAGGGCGGCTTCCCTGCGGATTTGCAGAAAATCGTGCTGAAAGGGCAGAAGCCCATCGAGGGCAGAGCAGGCGCACTGCTTCCTCCTGCGGATTGGGAAGCTATCGAAAAGCATCTGCATGAAGCACATGCACTGAAGAAGGTGAACCCCAGAAATGTGCTTTCCTATGCACTGTATCCTAAGGTATATGATGACTATGTAAACCATGAGGAGGTTTATACAGACGTATCCAAGCTGAGCAGTGATGTATTCTTCTTCGGTCTGGCGAAGGGCGAAGAAACCTCTATCGAAATCGGCGAAGGTAAGGATATTCTGATTAAATATATCGATATGACAGAGCCCAACGCAGAGGGTATCCGTACACTGACCTTTGAAATCAACGGCGTTATGCGTGAAATTAAGGTTCTGGATAAGCACCTTGAGGTAAAGAGCGACGGTAAGCTGAAGGCAGATAAAAATAATCCCTTCCACCTTGGCTCCTCCATCCCCGGCACCGTTTCCAAGATTCTGGTGAAGGAGGGTGAGGAGGTTAAGAAGAACCAGCCTCTGCTGACGGTTGAAGCAATGAAGATGGAAACCTCCATTGTTGCAAATCAGGACGGCGTGATTGATAAGATTTATGTAAAAGAGGGCGAACAGGTAAATCAGGGCGATTTGCTGGTTTCCTTCGTACAGGAGGGCTGATATTTTTCAGTCGGTATAAAAATAACGAAGCTAAGGCACAATCCTTTATGGGTTGTGCCTTTTTCATGGGCTGATTTTTTATAGAAAAAAATTGTTCCGAGAAAAAAAGTATGCTATGATAAATTTATGATTTGACGAACCCTGATGAAGAAGAAAGGATGTAGCAGATGAATTGGAAAGACCGTTTTTCCGGCAGGCTTCTGTCTGCGGATGAGGCTGTGCGGCAGATTCGCTCCGGCGAGACCATCTCTATTGCGCACGTTGGCTCCGAGCCGTATGCGCTGGTGGATGCACTGGCACGCAATGCGGATGCCCTTACAGATGTGGATATGCACTTCATGCTTTCCCTCAGAAAGGAGGAGCCGCATATCGCGAAGGGGATGGAAAAGCATCTGCGCTTTTTCGGCTATTTTCTGGGCGGCAGCACAAGAGGGGCAGTTGCGGAGAGCAGAGCGGAATATCTGCCTTGCTTTTTCCATCTTTATCCCCGCATGCTCAGAGAACGTGGCGGTGTGGATGTGCTTCTGATTTCCGTTTCCGAGCCGGATGCGCATGGCTATTGCTCCATGGGGCCGGGGATTGACCATCTGCCTGCCTTTCGGGATTCCGCAAAGCTTGTAATTGCGCAGATGAACCGCAATCTACCGCGCGTGATGGGGGATTCCTTCATTCATTTGAGAGATATTGATATCATCGTAGAGGAGGACAGACCCATGCCGACCCTCGCACCGCCGACAATTACGGAGGTTGAGCAGAAAATAGGGGAATACTGTGCCTCTCTCGTGCAGGATGGGGATACGATTCAGCTTGGCATTGGCGGCATTCCCGATGCCGTTGTGACCTTTTTAAAGGATAAAAAGGATTTGGGTCTGCATACCGAAATGGCGGCGGATGGCATTATCGACCTGATTGAAACAGGTGTCATCAATAATAAAAAGAAAACACTGCACCGCGGCAAAAGCATTGCGACCTTCGCGGCAGGCACGCAGAGATTGTATGATTTTCTGGATAATAACCCCTGTTTTGAGCTGCATGGGGTGGAGCATGTCAATAACCCCTATGTGATTGCACAGAATGATAACATGGTTTCCATCAATTCCGCCATTCAGGTTGATTTGATGGGGCAGGTCAATGCGGAGGTAGTGAAGGGGATGCAGTTCAGCGGTGTCGGCGGACAGGTGGACTTCATCCGCGGCGCAACGATGAGTAAGGGCGGCAGAGCCATCATTGCCCTGCCTTCCACGGCGGCAGGCGGAAAAATTTCCAAAATTGTGCCGTTTATCGACCATGGCGCAGTGGTAACAACCCCAAGAACAGAAATTGATTATGTGGTAACGGAATACGGCATTGCAAAGCTTTGGGGCAGAAGCCTCAAGGAGCGGGCAAGGGAGCTGATTTCGATTGCACACCCCGATTTCCGCCCGATGCTTGCAGAGGAATACGAAAAACGCTTTGGCAGACCCTTAGATTAAAAAAACGTATGAAAAAAGCACTCCGGATGGAGTGCTTTTCGTGTTTTTATTTTCCGATGGATTTTCTGTATTCCTCTACTTCCTCGTCTGTCAGAGGCTCCAGCTCCTTGGGGTCCATCCATCTTACCCAGATGCGATCCTGCATTGCCTTGATATCCAGAGGGGTATCGAAGTTATCCTTATCAATGGGAATTACTGTATCATTATCCCCGTTGAACATGATTTCAAAGGGCTTGAATACACCATCCTCAAATACAAGCATATCGGAAGAATATACATTCAGTGCGCCTGCTTCGCTCAGAAGATGCTTTTCCAGTGCTTCCAGATTGGGGAAGGTAACAACCATCCAGTCTCCCTTCATATCGGAATAATCGAACAGCTGCAAGCCGTGGAAATCGATTTCCTCGTTGCCGCTTGCGCCCTTGTCATCATCCGCTTTGCCCTTCATGGCAACAGGTGTGCCGTTTTTGCCGTCCTTCAGAATTTCGGTTCCGGGGATGAAAGCATTCACGAATTTATTGATTTCATTGGTTCTAAACTGAGAACGAACCTGCGCAATGATACCGTAATCGCTGCTGTCATAGCAGATAGAAGCAACCTCATTCCAGAATTCACTTAATGTTTTGACCATTTCTATTACCTCCATATCAACTTTCATTACCTCATATCATACTAGCATTGTGTTCATTCTGTCAATAGATATTCATTCGGTCGGCTGATTTGAAAGTAATGCGCCGGCACCTTTCCGCTGAAAACCAGATCGGCAAGCATAATTTTTCTCTCTAATGTAATATCCTCCCGGTACAGTGGATTGACAATCCGAAGCTCTAAATGTACCGCAAGCCAGATTTTGTAGTTGATCTGATTGATGCCGACGGAGGAAAACGCCGTTTCATAATCCACCCTGACCGCACCCATAGGCAGAAGGGTGAAGGGGATTTTCGGCCCCTGATTGGCAAGAAGCCCCCAATGCGTTGCCGCGCCAAGCGGAATGGGAATAACCTCCTTGGGCAGTTCATCTAGCTGCTTTGTGATGTCGCGGCTCAGCAGGGCGCAGAATTGGTTTACGCATGTGGTGTTGGCGGTGTAGCTTTCGCCATCCGCCCCCTTCTGCAAAAGCGCGCTTGCATCTAATTCCATACGCGCAAGTGCATTTGCCGCCGCCTCGTCGATAATCCGATTCGCCGCCGCTTTGCACTGCATGTGCGAGATTTCCTTCAGGGGCGGCAGAAGGCTTTTTTCCAGAAGGAAAAAACAGAGAACCGTCAGCAGAGCAGGCAGGAGAAGGGGCAGAAATTTCTTTCTTTTTCGGTTTCGTTTTCTTTTTCGCATTGTCCGCTCCCTCCCTCTGCAATGATATGAGTGAGAAGGGCGAAGCATGCCTTTTCCTTGATTTCGGGGCTTTTTTTGCAATGTTAAAGAAAAATTAAACAAAGGTTATAGTAGAAATAAGCATGTTTTTGTGAAAATGTCTTTCTTTTGCGGTGAAATTTTGGTATAATCAAAAAGTATAATCTTCGCAAAATGGCGGAATATGGATTTTGTTCCATCCGTTTTGATTACACATGGAAATAAACAGGAGGCTTGAAATATGAGTGAATCTCAACACAGAAGGGGAGACGCGCAGGACAGAACGGGCGTAAGACAGACACGCCCTTCCGGCACAAGGCAGACACGCCCCTCCGGCGCAAACGGCACACGCCGACCATCCTCTTCCGGAAACCCGAAAAGACGCAGAAAGCGCAGAAAGAAACGCTCGGTCAACAGCAGAATCGGGAAGGTTTTGCTGATTGTTGCCATCGTGATTGCCTTTGCGGTTGCAGGCGCAATTCTGGGTACGGTGTTCGGTATTCTGCAAAGCACGGATATGCTGAATACCTCCGATGTTCTGCCCGATTCCTATACCTCTGTCATCTATGATGCGGATGATAACGAGGTGGATAAACTGCATGGCGAGGAAAACCGAGAATATGTGAAGCTTTCCGCAATCACAACCAATATGCAAAATGCAGTCATTGCGATTGAGGATCAGCGTTTTTATGAGCATAATGGTATTGATATCCGAGGGATTATGCGTGCGATGGCTGAAAATATTAAAACCATGAGCTTTTCGCAGGGTGCAAGTACGCTGACGCAGCAGGTGCTGAAAAATGAGGTGCTTGAGCGCGAAAAGAGCCTTTCCAGAAAGATAAAGGAGCAGTATCTGGCTGTTTCTCTGGAAAATGCGCTGAAAAAACAGCTTGGCTCAAAGGATGCGGCGAAGAAATATATTCTGGAGCTGTATCTGAACACGATACCGCTGCATCATGGTCTGCGTGGCGTAGAGGCGGCGGCGCAGTATTATTACGGCAAGCATGCCGGTGAGCTGACGCTGGCAGAGGCGGCAAGCATTGCGGGCATCACGAAAACCCCCAGCCTGTATGCGCCGGATGTCAATCAGGAGGCAAGCAAGGAACGGCAGATGACGGTTCTGAAAAAAATGCTGGATCTGAATATGATTACGCAGGCGGAATATGACGAAGCCGCGGCAGAGGATATCTATGCACATCTGGTCTGCAAGGATACTGCGGATGAAGAAAGCAACGCAAAGCATAACTGGTTTGTAGAGGCGGCAGTGCAGCAGATTAAGGCTGACCTGATGGAAAAGAAAAACATGACAGCCGCACAGGCATCCAATATGATTTACAGCGGCGGCTTGCAGATTCATACCACAATGGACGCTTCCATGCAGGAAACCGCAGAAGCTGCCATGAAGAATGATAATATGTTCCCGGCAGGGGATGGGAAGATGGATGTGACCTATCTGATTTCCGTTCTGGATACACAGAACCCCGATGAAAGCAGCAATCAGTCGCATTATGAAAAGAAAACAACCGTTACCTCGCAGGAGGAGGCAGATGCCTTTGTTGCATCCGTGAAGGAGGAGCTTCTGGATGAAACGCATACCTTGGTTCTGGATAAGCTGACGGTTTCTAAATCCCTGCAGGCGGCAATGGTCATCATGGATCAGAGCAACGGCGAAGTAAAGGCGATTGTCGGCGGACGCGGCGAAAAGCCCGGTGATTCAGTATTCAACCGTGCGACACAGGCACTGCGTCAGCAGGGCTCGACGATGAAGCCCTTGGCGGCGTATGCCCCCGCGATTGATACGGGACTGCTGATGCCCGGCTCCATCATCATTGATGAGCCTGTTACCTACGGCGGCTGGTCTCCCAAAAACTGGGACGGCAAATATATCGGGCCTACTACAGTGCGTCAGGGTATCTGGCATTCCATGAACGTGCTGGCGGTTAAGACCTTTATGATGGTCGGCGCGGATACGGCTTATCAGTATCTGCTGGACTTTGGCTTTACCACGATTGATGAACGGGATAAGGCGGCAACAACGGCACTCGGCGGTCTGACACAGGGCGTTTCCGTTCTGGAGCAGACGGCGGCCTATGCAACCATTGCCAACGGCGGCACCTATTATGAGCCGATGTTCTATAGCGTGGTGTATGACCATGACGGCAACGTGCTTCTGGATAATTCCGAACAGGAAACACATCGGGTGCTGAAGGAAACAACCGCCTTCCTGCTGACGGATATGATGCGTGATGTTATCACGAAGGGTACCGGTACGAAGGCAGCCATCAGCGGCATGAATGTTGCAGGTAAAACAGGTACCACCAATGATACCGTTGACCTGACCTTCTATGGCTATACGCCTTACTATACCGCCGGTATCTGGATGGGGTATGACAGTCAGAAGGAGATTATAAATGCAAATAACGCCCATCTGCGCATCTGGAGCTCGGTTATGAGCCAGATTCATTATGATAAGGGACTGAAGAATAAGGAGTTTAAAAAACCGGATGGCTTGACAACACGTTCTATCTGCTCTGCATCCGGCATGACACCTTCTTCTCTTTGCAACAGCGATTACTATGGCTATGGTGTAACGAGTGACTATGTTACAACGGATTTCAAGGGCAGCACAGGCGGCGGCACCTGCACGATGCACAAATCCTATACGATTTGCAGCGAAACAGGCAAGCTTGCGGGCGCAACCTGCCCGACCATGAATGTGGTTTTGGCGGTCAACAGTGACGGTACGATTAAGGGCAAGCCCTCTAAGGTTCCCGCAGGCAAGCTGGATATCAATATCAGCGCAACCTGCGATTCTGCGCATGTGAGCAGCGGTGATGATGATACCAACAGCACAGACCCCGGCACAACAGACCCCGGCAATGGACAGAACCCTGAGGATAACCTCTGGAATAATGAGGACTTCGGGATTCAATAAATAATAATTTACATTTAGGAGAATTCAAATGAGCGAACAGAATATTTTAGCAACAATTGACGGCGTAAACATTACAGATGCGGATTTGGACGCATATATCGCGAATCTACCGAAGGAGCAGCAGGCGTATGCGGCATATCCCCAGTTCAGAGAGCACGCACTGAAGCAGCTTCTGGCATTCCATCTGTATGCAAAGATGGCAGAAGAAGAAAAAATGGATGAAACCGATGAATTTAAAGCCATGATGGAACGGGCAAGAAAGGATATCCTTGCCCAGCTTGCCATCAACAGCGTTTTGAAGGATATCACTGTAACAGATGAAGAAATGCAGGCGTTCTACAAAGAAAACCCCCAGCATTTTGAAAAGGGCGAAACCGTACATGCAAAGCATATCCTGGTGGATTCCGAAGAAAAAGCACAGGATATCATGAACAAAATCACCGCAGGGGATATCTATTTTGAGGATGCCGCGAAGGAATTTTCCTCCTGCCCCTCCAATGCGCAGGGCGGTGACCTTGGCGAATTCGGCAAGGGTCAGATGGTTCCGGAGTTCGATCAGGCGGTATTTGCGGCTGAGGTTGGCAAGGTAGTTGGCCCTGTAAAGACACAGTTCGGCTATCATCTGATTAAGGTTGAGGATAAGAAGGACGCATCTGTAACCCCCTTCGATGAGGTGAAGGAACAGATTCGTGCAAATCTGCTGCAGCAGAAGCAGAATCAGGCTTATACCGAAAAGTATAAGGAGCTGCACGATAAATACATGAAATAAGCGCATAGCAAAAGCCCCTCTGAAAAGAGGGGCTTCATTTGTGTTCTATTTTTATTCCATTAGGCTTATTCCTTTAAGCCCTCCAATGCGTTTCTGGCATTGCCAATCTGATTGGAATCGGGGTAATCACTGATAATCTTGTTGTAATATTTCTTTGCGCTTGCCGTATCTTTTTCTCCCTCTGCAATCTGTCCCAGATAGTAATAGATGTCATCCACAAAGTTTTCGTTGCTTGCGTATTTCAAGGCTGTTTCCAGATCGGTCTTTGCCTCTGTCATGTTTTTGCTTAGGAAATCACTTTTTCCTTTGGTGTAGTAGGCATCTGCCGCCTTGGGGTAAAGCTCCGCCTTCAGAGAATTATATTTCGCCAAATCATCATCACTAAATCCAACCGTATCAATGGATTCAAAGGTGGTGATGCAGGCTTCATAATCGCCGTCTGTCATCTGCGATACTGCCGTTTCCAGCAATTCCAGATTCGCCTGCTTATTTTCCTCGCTGCGCAGCTGCTTGTTTTCCTTTTGCAGCTTTTGCAGTTCTGTCCGCATTTCCAGAACCTCCTCCGGTGTCATATTGGTTTCACCGGAATAATTTTCAACAGCGGTCTGCAATTCCTTGATTTTTGCATCCTTATCCTCATTTAGCGCAGGCACAATCAGCACCAGAATCACCAGAGCTGAAATCACAAGCCCGATTACAAAGGCAATCATGTTGTGCTTTTCCAGAACGCTGCTGCTTCTGTCCTTGCGCTTATAGCCGGGAAGGGGCGGATTGCTGTCTGTTTTTTTCACGCTGACTGCCGCAGAGGCTTTATTTTTGTCTCCCTTTTTCAGAGTGGGAGAGGGCACATTGCCAATCAGCTGTGCATAATGCAGGGCAAGAGGATTGCGAATATCCCGTTTCAGCACGATTTCATTAAAATGCAGTGCGCGCTTAAGATTTTTATCCTCAATGCAGCAAAGCGTCATCAGGTTATAGGCATCAATGAAATTCGGGTTATTGTCAATGGATTTTTTCAGCTGAATAATGGCTAAATCATCACTGCCCTGCTTCAGATAGGTAATCGCCTGATTATACATCCGCACCGCATCATTGCATTTTTCCATTTCTCTGGCGTTTTTCTGCAAATACGCCATATAGCCTGCGGCAGCATTTCCTTCGGGCAGAAGGGAGGAGCTGATAATCCAATGTCTGAGGGCATCCCCGATGCGCCCCGTTTCGCAATAAATCAGACCGAGAAGATTTCTCGCCTGTATGTTATTTTTATCAAAAAGAAGGCTCTGTTCCAGATTTGCCGCTGCACCGGAGAGATCGGTTTCTCCGGCTAAGGTAAGCGCTTCGTTATAAAGACGGATGGATGCATTGCGTGCCTTTCGGAACACATACACATCTACGCCGCAATCGGGACAGCGACAGCCCTCAGAAAAATTAAAACCACAATTCGGGCATTTCATGTCATTCTCTCCTTTTGCTTATTCCTGAGTGGGGGGCTGCTTTTTCTCCTTCGCAATATGCTGTAGGATATCCAGAAGATCCTGCATTTCGGATGTATGCAGGGATGCTTCGATCTGGTCGATTTCCAGAATGGGCTGATATCTGCTCAATTCTTCTTTAAAATTAAACACAGGACATTCCTCCGTTTCAAATACTTTTTCTATGTGCTTCAGTTTAGCTGTTTTTACGGTGCTTCAGATAGGTGCGCATGGCTCCGATCATATATAAGGAACCACAGCAAAGAATAATGCCGTCCTGAGGGGTGAGGGTGCGCGCCCTTTCATACGCCGCCTCAATTTCCTTTTCCATCTCCACCGTACCGCTGAAATCGGAAACAGAGCGGGCAAGAGAAAATACATCCAGCCTTCTCTCGCTGTGCGGCTCAGTCAGAATCACCGTCTCCGCAAAGGGAAGAATCTGCTCTGCCATCCTCCGATATTCCTTATCCCCCAGAATACCGAGAATAAGGGTAACCTTTTTTTCCTTGAAATAAACCGAAAGGGAATTTGCCAGCTGCCGAATCCCATCCGCATTATGCGCGCCATCCAGAATGACAAGCGGCGCTCTGCCGCAAAGCTCCATCCTGCCTGCCCAACGGGCATTTTTCAGTCCATTGCGAATTGCTCCTTCGGGAATCGAAAGACCGTTTTTGTTCAGCACAAGGCAGGCCTCCAGAACCGCAAGGCAATTTTCAAGCTGATAAGTGCCAAGCAGAGATAATTCCAGATTTTCCAAGGAAAAACATTTATTTTTGACAGAAAAAACAGTCCCTTCCAATGTTTGCGAAGCGACCCTGATTTTTGCGTCATTCAAACAATAGAATGGAGCATCCATCCGAGCTGCTGCATCCTTAATGATATTATATACTAATTCCGCTTGGGAATACAACACCACAGGACAATTTTTCTTAATGATGCCGGATTTTTCCATAGCAATTTTTTCAATCGTATCCCCCAAAAAATCCGTATGGTCAATGCTGATAGACATGATGAGCGAAAGCAGAGGGTGGGGAACGACATTCGTGGCATCAAATCTGCCGCCAAGCCCGACCTCCAGAATCAGAACATCCACCTGCTTTTCATAAAAATAATGAAACGCCACACCGGTTGTAATTTCAAAAAGCGTCGGAACAGGCTTGCCTTCTGCCGCCAGCTTTTCGCAGAGCTGCCGCATCAGGGTGATTTCCTTTGCAAAATCATCATCCGAAATTTCCGCACCATTGAGGAGATAGCGTTCATTGTATCGCTCCAGATGGGGGGAGGTATATGCGCCGACGCGATAGCCCGCCTCCTTTAATATGGAAGAAAGCATTGCCACGGCAGAGCCCTTCCCGTTTGTGCCTGCAACATGAATCACAGGAAGCCTTTGCTCCGGATTTCCAAGCAGATCACAGAGGTATTGTATGCGTTCCAGCCCCGGTATAGAACTAAAGCCAACATCTTCTTCCAAATAATGAATACATTCCTGATAATTCACAGGCTCACCTCCTGAATTTTGTCTATCCTCCATTATAACAAAGCTATGAAATTCTGCAACAGACTTAATAAAATTGAAAAGATTGATAATAACTTTGAAAAGATTTCAAAAGAATAATGTATCCTGTCGGATACAGGAAGAAGCCGCTCCAAAACAACCTTCCTTTCTCGTATGTCGCATGAAATTCGTACGCCGATGAACGGGATTATCGGTATGCTGACGCTGGCAGAAAATAAGCTGGAGGCGAACAGTCCCGCTATGCAGTACCTTACAAAGGCGGATGAGCTGCGCATCAGTCAGGTGATTATCAATTTTCTTTCCAATGCAGTGAAATTCACCTCGGAGGGGGAAATTATCGTTACCTTCCGCCAGATGATGCTGCAAAACGGCGTGGCGGATTGGTGCTCTATGCGACAGCGATTGGGCTTGGTGTGCTTGGTGTACTGGTGCTGCTTGCAACACTTCTGCTTTGCCTGCTGGAGCTTTTGCGGATGGTTCTTTTGTGGCGCGAAAAGGAGCGCTATCGTAGCTTCACGCCGCAGGAACGCATTTTCTACAAAAAGGATAAGCTGTTCTGGCTGCTTGCGCTCTGGGGCATGGATGCGGCTCTGGGCTGGAAAACGGAGAAAACCGACCGCGCCTTAACCCTGCGTCTGCCTGCGGTTTCCGAAGGGGAATATCAGCGGATTTGCAGTCTGCTGGAAAAAACAGTATACGGCGGCATTATGCTTGAGCCGTTTGAGGAACGCGCCCTAGACCGCTTCCTTTATCATCTGACGGGGCAGGATATGAAAAAAAGCCTCGGCATGTGGCTGAAGCTGCACTATGCCTGCCTGAAAAAAAGAAAATAAAAATGGAAATGTCCTTAGAACTTCTCTGAGGGCATTTTTTATGCTCGCCTTCGCAGAATGTCGAAAAAGAAAAGGTTGTGCGCCGGGGAAGAAAACGGTATAATGATATGATGGAATAAGGAAAGGAGTATCATGTATGGATGATAGATTCGATAAAGAAAACATAGAAGCAGAAACCAGATATCCGCGCAGAGAAGCCGTAGATGGGCATACAAGATATCCTGTCAGAGAGGAACGCCGTCCTCTGCGCTTTTCTTCGGAGCATCATACAGAGCTGCCCGGACGGAAGATAGATGCGGAAAACGATATGACAGCATACGAACAGCGGACAGCCGCAAGAAGGGCAGAATTTTTGCAGAATTCCTATGAGAATTCCTACGAAAGAGAGGACACCTATCAGAGAACCTCTCATCAGAGAGGACAGACAAGAGGACAGCAGAGAGGACAGACAGAGGTCCCCCGCAGCAGAGAGCGCGTTCCGCACGAGGAGCAGAGGGCGCGCAGAACGAGAGAAGCGGAAAGAGCGACGCACAGCAGGAAAAAGCACCATAAAAAACGCCATTTGACACGTTTTTCCAAGGGGCTGCTTCTCATTGCGGTTGCGCTGATTATCGGGATTGGTTCCTTCATTTTCATGAACCACATGATGAACCCTCCTACAGAGGAAATGAACCTGACGGGGAAAACCGTCTCCGTTACCATTCCGGAAGGAGCAGGCACAGATGAAATTGCAAAAATTTTGAAGGAAAACAAGCTGATTCACAGCGTATTCGGCTTTAAGCTGACCAGCAGGCTGGAGGGCTATGACGGCACATATAAGCATGGGAAATATGATATTGATACAGGGCTGACGAAGCGGCAGATTATGGAGCTGCTGCAAAGCGGCAAAACCTCTGAGGATTTGAAGGTGACGATTCCGGAGGGCTATACCGTGAAGCAGATTGCGGCAAAGGTTGCGGAAACAGAGCTTTGCACCGCGGATGAATTTATTGAGGAATGCAACAAGGGTACATTTGATTATGATTTCCTTAAGGATTTGCCTGACAGAGAATATAAGCTGGAGGGGTATCTTTTCCCCGATACCTATCTTCTGCATGAGGGCATGACGGCACATGATATCATTGATATGATGCTTGCGCGCTTCGACCAGATGTATACTAAGGAATATCAGAAGGCAGTTGCGGACAGCGGGCATACGCTGGATGAAATCGTAACCGTTGCATCCATGATTGAAAAGGAAATTAAGGTGGATGCGGAACGCGCGACAGCGGCAGGGGTAATCTATAACCGCCTGAAGGAGAATATGTCCCTTGGCATTGATGCAACCGTACTTTATGCCGTAGGAAAGACCAGCGGCGAGCTGACAACAGCCGAGCTGGAAACGGATTCTCCCTATAATACCCGTAAGAATAAGGGGCTGCCCTTAGGGCCTATTTCAAACCCCGGAGAATCCTCGTTTAAGGCAGCACTGTATCCTGAGGATAATGACTATCTGTATTATGTTGTGGAGGCAGTGGGGAAGGATAACCATGTTTTCTGCAAGACCTATGATGAATTCCTGGCGGCGAAGAATGCATATAACGCCAGCGCACAGTAAAAATCAGGAGAGATGAAAAATGAATTATGTAACCGATGATACGATGAACGCCTATCTGCGCAGCGTACAGCCGATGTATGACGGCGTTCTGGGCGAGATTCAGAAGGAAGCGATTGCGGCAGAGGTACCAATCGTGCCGCCCGAGGTGGCGCGGCTTTTAAGTGTGCTTCTGACGATGCAGAAGCCGAAAAATATTCTGGAAATCGGCACAGCTGTAGCCTTTTCCGCAGGGCTGATGTGCCGCTATCTGCCTGAGGAGGGTACCGTTACCACGATTGACCGCTATGAGGTGATGCTGAAGGATGCCCGTGTGAACATTAAGCGCATGGGTCTGGAGGATAAAATCAAAATTCTGGAGGGGGATGCGGCGGATATTCTGCAGACACTGGAAGGCCCCTACGATGTGATTTTCATGGATGCGGCGAAGGGGCAGTATCAGGCGTTCCTGCCGCACTGCCTGCGGCTTCTGCCTGTGGGCGGTCTTCTGATTGTGGATGACGTGCTGCAGGGCGGCACGATTGCACAGACGCGCTTTAGCGTGCCGCGCAGACAGCGTACCATTCATAAGCGTCTGCGGAATTTCCTCTGGGAGATTACCCATCATGATGCACTGGAAACCTCTATCATCCCCATCGGGGACGGGGTAGCGCTGTGCTATAAGAAAAAGGAAATTATCCCCGAAACCAAAACAGAAGGAGAAACCAAAAATGCAGAATAAAAAGAAACTGGAGCTATTGGCACCTGCGGGCGATTTAGAAAAACTGAAAATTGCTGTACTTTATGGTGCGGATGCCGTTTATATCGGCGGCGAAGCGTATGGTCTGCGTGCCAAGGCAAAAAATTTTGATATAGATACCATGGCGGAGGGGGTAAAATTTGCCCATGACCATGGCGTAAAGGTTTATGTAACAGCAAATATTTTCGCACATAACCCCGATTTTGAAGGGATGGCGGACTATTTCAAGGCGGTGGAAGCCATTGGCGTAGATGCGCTGATTATTTCCGATCTGGGTGTATTTTCTGTTGCAAAGGAAGCCGTTCCCAATATGGAGATTCATGTTTCCACGCAGGCGAACAACACGAACTATAAATCCGCACAGATGTGGTATAAGCTGGGCGCACAGCGTGTTGTAGTGGCGCGTGAGCTTTCCATGAAGGAAATCCGCCAGATTCGCGACAGCATTCCTGAGGATATGGAAATTGAAGCCTTTGTGCATGGCGCAATGTGCATTTCCTATTCCGGCAGATGCCTGCTGAGCAATTACCTTGCAGGCAGAGATGCGAATAAGGGGGCGTGCGCGCATCCCTGTCGTTGGAAATATCATCTGGTGGAGGAAACCAGACCGGGCGAATATATGCCGATTGAGGAAAACGAAAGAGGAACGTATATTTATAATTCTAAGGATCTCTGTATGATTGAGCATATCCCCGATATTGCAAAGGCAGGGATTTACAGCCTGAAAATCGAAGGGCGCATGAAAACGCCGTTTTATGTCGGCACGGTGGTGAAGGCATACAGACAGGCGATCGATGATTATTTCGCTGACCCGAAGCTCTATGAAAAGCGTCTGCCGTATTATCTGGCAGAGGTTTCCAAGGCGAGCCACAGAGATTACACCACAGCCTTCTATTATGGCAAGCCTGACGGCAATCAGCAGGTTTACACTAATAATTCCTATATCCGCGAGTACGATTTTATCGGCATGGTGCAGGAGGATTGGAACGAGGAAACCGGCTTCGCATGGGTGGAGCAGAGAAATAAATTTTCTGTCGGCGAGGAAATTGAGGTCATGCCCGCACAGGGGGATTCCTATGCCATGAAGGTAACGGAAATCCGCAATCAGAATGGAGAGACCGTTGCATCCGCGCCGCATCCGCAGGAGCTTTTGCAGGTGAAATTTGAAAAGCCTGTGAAAAAATTTGATATGCTGCGCAAGCGTCCCACTGATGTAAAATAATTCGTTTGGATGCAAAATAACTCTTGATTTTTTGTCGAAAAAAAGCTACCATAATAATTAGTATTCTAAAGGAAAGAACGGTAAATTTTATGGAACTTACACAATGTATCAATTACTTATTAACAACTTCACAGCATACGGTTTTTCAGTTTCTCAGCGGCAAGCTTTCGGAATATGACCTGACACCTTCCCAGTATGGTGTTAAGCTGTTTGTGGCAGAGAGAATTTGCAACGCCGAAGCAGATTTCTGAGATTCTCTGTCTGGAAACCTCGACGATTTCCGGTGTGTTGGATCGTATGCAGAAAAAAGGTCTGATTGACCGTGTCATCAATCGGGAGGACAGACGAGAGGTTCGCGTTGTGCCGACAGAAAAGGGGAAGCAGCTGCAGGAGCCGATTACGGAAATCATTGATGAAGTAAACGAAGAAGTTTTGAAATGCTTTACGGAAGAAGAAGTGACCGCATTGAAAAACGCACTGCGTATTATCGCAGACGGCAGCCATTTTAAATAAGAGAAAAGCAGGGAAAAGCAGTTTCTGAAGGGGAGCTGCTTTTTTGATTGCGAAAAGGAGAGGCTTCTTTGCGTTGATAAGCGGTTGAACTTCTGTTACACTATCCATAAGAAGAAGCGGATGCTGCGAAGGAGGGATTGGATGGATAAGGTAGTTACAGGTATGCATTTCCGTGGGCAAATGAGACCGAAATAAAAACGCTTTCCCTTACGATGGAGCAGCAGGCATGCGATGTGCCGGGACCGCATTTTAAGCTGCATGCGCCGGGAGATTCGTTTTCCTTTGTTCATCCGATGAACGGAACAGAATATACCTTGACGGTGCAGGCGTTGGAGCCACAGACGATGGAGCAGGAGTTGCCTGGTTCAGAACAATGGCTGTACCCGATGCATCTTACCGCCATGTGCTACACCGTTTTTCCTGAACAGGGGAAGGATATTTCCATCTATGATTGCGCAGAAAGTGATAAGCCGATAAAAATTGCCCGAAATACAGAGCCTTTCGCACCGGAAGCGCAAAATGGTATGGTTTACTTTGGGACTGTGGTTTGTGAAACGGATGACGCAGAGAAGGAGTTGCATACGATTTATTCTTCTCTGCACTTTGAACCCGTGACGGATGATGTGGAGTGGTGTGTAATATTTCATCTGAAGCAATTTGAGGAGGAATCGTTTTTGCTGATATAAAACTACATAATAGCGGAAATGGTTTCTGAAAATAAAATAATAAAATAATGAATAAACGGAAAAGCAGTTTCTGAAGGGGAGCTGCTTTTTTGGTTGCAAAAAAGTGGATAGGAATGGGATATGTAGCAGGGCAAAGCCCTGATTCTTACTGAAAAGCGGCACGCAGCTTTTTGAGTGCCTTTTTTTCAATACGGGAGACATAGCGCCGCGCCTATTGTAAATAGCAGTGTAAAACAGAAAATTTAGACAGTTTGAAGCGACCGGTCATCAGAAAACTGTAAAGAGGTATTGTCTGAATAGGCACTGTTTTTATGATAAAAAGGAGTGGAGGAAATGTGTAAAGTAATTGCAGTAGTAAACCAAAAGGGCGGCGTTGGCAAAACAACAACCTGTGGGAATTTAGGGATTGGTTTAGCAAGGCGCGGAAAAAAGGTATTGCTGATTGACGCAGACCCGCAGGGAGATTTAACAGCGAGTTTAGGATTCATCAATCCGGATGAAATCAACCATACGCTTGCAACTGTTATGATGAATACCATCAATGAGGTTGAAATGGACAAGGACTATGCAATTCTTCGTCATAGCGAGGGAGTGGACGTGTTGCCTTCCAATATAGATTTATCTGCAATGGAGATTTCGTTAGTCAATGTCATGAGCAGAGAATTGATTCTGAAACGCTATATCGAGAGCATAAAGCAGCATTATGATTATATTTTGATTGATGGGATGCCTTCGCTTGGGATGCTTACAATTAACGTATTGGCGTGTGCAGATAGCGTGCTGATACCTGTGCAGGCAGCATACTTGCCAATCAAAGGGCTTCAGCAGCTGATGAAAACAATCGTACAGGTGAAACGCCAGTTAAATCCTCGTTTGGAGATAGAGGGGGTACTGGTGACAATGTTCGATAGAAGGACGAAAAATGCCAGAGATATTGCAGAGCTTCTGGAGGAGAATTATGGAACAATGCTGAATGTTTTTGTAAATAAAATTCCCCTCTCTGTTCGTGCTGCAGAAACAACAGCGAAGGGCGTAAGCATTTTTCAATATGATCCCAATGGTTCGGTTGGACAGGCGTATAAGGCATTGACGAAGGAGGTGCTTGAGGATGAGAGAGGGAACGGCGAAGGAGATTAAATTTGAAAGTATTGATAACCTGTTCGGTATTCCGAATGAATCGAAGCAGCATGTAACAACAATGATTCCTTTGGAGAGTCTTTATCCATACGCACAGCACCCATTTCGTGTGCTTGATGATGCGAAAATGGACGAATTGGTCGAGAGTATTCGGACAAATGGTATTTTAGAACCGGCATTGGTTCGGCCTCGCACCTTAGGGGGCTATGAAATTGTATCCGGGCACAGAAGAAAAAGAGCCTGTGAGAAGGCAGGGCTGGAAGAAATACCTGTTATCATCCGAGAATTGACGGATGATGAGTCTGCAATTCTGATGGTGGATTCCAATAACCAGAGAGAAGAACTGCTTTATAGTGAGAAGGCTTGGGCTTACAGAATAAAATATGAGGCGCTGAAGCATCAGGGAAAGAAATTTTCGGAAAACAGTGCAGAACAGCTGGGAAAGGAAAATAATAAGAGTGGACGACAAATCAAACGCTACATCAGATTAACCTATTTGCAGGAGGATTTGCTTGACTTGGTAGATCAAAAGAAGATTGCCTTCCGAGCGGCAGAGAAGCTTTCCTTTCTGACTGAGACAGAGCAGAATATTTTACTGGAGGCGATTCTGGAGCATAAGGTTTATCCGAATATTGATATGGCAGAAAAGCTGAAACAGATGAGCGGAGCAGTATCTATCGAAGGGATAGAAGAAGTCCTGTTAGGCAGAAAACTGAAAAGCAGAGCGACATCCATACCCGTAAAGAATATTCGGAAATATTTTTCGGAGGAATCCTCTGCGGAAGAAATAGAAAGAAAAATCCTAGAACTGTTAGAGAAATGGAGGCAGGAGGAAGGATATGCAGAATTTTAAATTTGATTATTTTTACGGTTCTCAAGCAGAACAGTTCAGCTTCTTTCGGCTGCCGAAAATTCTGATTCGAGATGCACGGTTTAAGAAAATTTCCAGTGATGCCAAAATTCTGTATGGCATTATGCTGGACAGAATGTCATTATCCAGAGAAAATAAATGGATGGATCAGAATAACAGAGTATATATCATTTTTACCCTAAAAGAGGTTATGAAGGAATTTGAATGCTGCCAGAGGAAGGCAGGCTCGCTGATGGCGGAACTGGATTCAAAATCGGGGATTGGTCTAATTGAGAGGAAAAGACAGGGCTTAGGCAGACCGGACTTGATTTATCTGAAAAATTTTATTGCAGTGCAGGCGGATATTTCGCAGAAAGAGGAGAAGCAGGAGCAGGGAGAAGTTTTGCCATTGCAGAGTGGCAAGGAAATGCCACTGATAACAGGTGCAGAGGATTCTTTCCAAACAGGTAAAGCTATACCAATGCAGAGAGGTAATAGAGAGAAACTCCAAGGTGGTGCGGATTTGCCATTGCAGAGTGGTAAAAATCTGCATATCCAGAATAGCACAGAAATACTGTCCAAGAGTGGCAATGAAGCACCAACAAATAATACTGAGAAGAATAAGACTGAAAGGAATAAGACTGAGGATTCTATCTATCCAATCTATCCGACAAAGGAGAAGGATGCGATGGATGTGACAGAGGTGTATCGCAGGATTGTGAAAGAGAATATCAGCTATGAAACGCTGTACAGCAATCTGCCCATCATGCAAAGGCAGATGCTGGATGAGATGGTTGAGCTGATGGTAGAGGTGTTGACAATCAACAGGAAGTTTTTAAGGATTGGCGGAGCAGAGTATCCGTACCAGTTAGTAAAAAATCGGTTTCTGTGTATCGGACCGAACCATGTGGAATATGTATTGCATTGTTTGGAGCAGACTACGAGCAAGATTGGAAATATTAAGGCATATATTTTGACAAGTCTGTTTAATGCAACGGCTACGATGGATACATATTATACGATGGCGGTGCAGCACGATATGGTTATGGAAGAGTAACTTCGGGACACGGTGTCCCAAGGTGGAAGGAGAAGGACTTCGGGACACGGTGTCCCAAAGTGAGAAAGAAAAGCAGAATATGGTTCGTGAGACGAAGAGTAGATATTTTATCTGCTCTTTTTTCGTATCAGGAGGGATAAAATGAAAAAGGATGATAAAGCAATTTTTCATAATACGCAGTTGTTGCTGGAGCATTACAGGGATGTGGTATGGAGTCTGGAAGTCTCTGTATTTCAGACAAATGTAAATTTTCAGGCAGAGTTTGGAAACACAATCGAGGAGTTTCTAGAATTATCGTATGAAGCAGGTCTTGATCTTCCTGCATCTGATGTTGCAGCCAGAATCAGAAGCATCAATAAAAGCAGAAATATGCTCCGAATTATAGATGGTGCAGTTGCGTTGCTGCGGGAGAAATATCGGAACGGCGAGGAGTGCTATTGGGTATTGTACTATACCTATTTATCTTCGCAGGAATTTGGTGGTGTTGATGAAATCGTGGAGAAGCTGTCTGAAATGTTCCGGGATTTTTCAAGGAGTACATATTATCGTAGAAAAAACGAGAGTATAAGAAGAATGGGTGATTTGCTTTGGGGGTTCAGAACGAACTGTTGTGATGCGGCGTTGGAATTACTGTATACAGAGCAGCTGCTTTTAGGGAGGCTGTGAGGGGGATTTTAAAAGCTGTGGATAAGGAGATTACGATTTAGAGGATGCCCCGTGTGATATTAAATATAGAAAAGTTGAAATGATGAACTGTGATTAAGAAGCGTTTTCTTATGTAGTAAAGCAAGGGTTGCTGTGGTATATTAAAAGAAGATTGCAGAAAGGAGGAAGCTATTGGATGACTGAAAATACTACATATGACCAATTAAAGACATAGAGGCATTTGTCGTTAGAATGGAGAGGCATTAATAGTACACAAATATGTTTTGAAAAAAGTTGTTTCTCATTTAAAAAAGACCATGTTACTTATGCGATAGAAATTGCTGTAATTGGTAATGAGAAAAAAATAAGTATATCAGTTGATACTCCAACTACTTTTGAAAAAATATATCATTATCTTGGAGATATAAGAAGATATGAATATTTGGTAGATGGTGCTTTTTATTGTATGAAAAAATGTAAGACAGACGGTATTGATGTTACAAATTCCATTACGGATGTTGAACTTCCTTATTTTTTCAGTGAAAAGTATAAGCATAAAATTCCTTTGGAACTGACAGATAAAGAATATAAGCGATATTTTTTAAAGTGGCTTAAATTACAATCTTCATTGGGAATAATTAACCAGGTAGCATTATTTGCTAATTGTTTGAATGGATTAACAGCGGATGTGCGAATTTCCATGCTGGCAGAGTGTTTTGAAGCTTTTGGAAAAAGGTTAGAGAAAGAGAAGAAAATCATAGTAAAATCAGAGAATAATACAACCAGAACAGTGCAGTGCGAGAATTGTAAAGAGAAATTCGAATTGTCAATTCGTGGTAAAAAGTCCTTTGCATGTTATATGACGGCTCTTATAGAAACATATGGAAAAACGATTTTTTCTAGGGAATATCGAAGAAGAAAGACTCTGATTCAGAAAATTGTAAAAACAAGAAATAAAGTTTTTCATGTTAATGCTAAACAGAACGGGGTGCTTGACGGAGCACAATGCGGTTTTTATGCAATTAAACTTGAGTGGATGTTTCGTTATATAATCTGGTTGGAGATGGGGTTTCCTAAAGATAAACTGGATGTTGTAATTAAAAAAGAAATAAAGAAATTTGAAAGTCAGTTTCCGAACTTAATATATTAAAATTGGAGGGTAGATTAGAAACTATTTACTAGACTGCACTTCAACAAAAAGAAAAGATAAAGATTCAACCTGTTCCCTTGGAATTCGGAATATGTTGGAGCTTTTTGTGTATTTATAGGATAAACATGTAAAAATAAAAACGAAAAATACGTTGATAAATTTTATATTAAGTGATAAACTACTTATAGATATAGATTAAAAACGGAAAATCTGTTTATAAGTCAGGAGGTAACTATGAAACTTCTTCGTATTACAGCGGAAGGGCTACCATTATTCAAGGAAAAACTGGATTTATCTTTTTATGCACAGCAGAGGGTCGCTGAAGAACAAAAGAATATTTTGTATCCATTATTTTCAAATATTTATATGAATTCTGCAACGGGGTTTATAGGTATCAATGCATCCGGAAAGACATCTGTTTTGAAGGTTATTTTGCTTGCTTTAGATATAATCAATAATGAGCCAATAAACCATATAGAGACTAGAGATATATTGGGTGATGCAAAAGAGGTCAAATTGAATATGTATTTCTTTTCTGGAAAGTTGAATGAAATCTGCCGATTGGAAACGATAATTACTTCCCGAAAAAGCAAGCCGGAAGGAACGAGTTACAGTATCCTTTCAGAATCTTTATGGATAAAAGACGTAGATGAGGTGACTACCCGTAAGGGGATGCTCATTTTTGAAGGTAAAGAGCCTGCAATGGTTAGAAGTAGTCAGGAGGACTTTTTGCCAGATGATGTAAGTATTATGATTGCCAGAAATAAGAAGGCGAAAGAGCATGTGTGTATTGTTAATCTCTTGAAATATACGAATGAAAATGTTCTTACATTCTCAGAAGAAATTCCGTCAGAAGTTATTATGTTCTTAGATCCGACGATTGAGAAGCTGCACTTTGATGAAAATGAAAATAAAACATTAATCCATTTGAAGTTCAAGGATAAGGAGGAAATTCTTCTTAATAATCCGGTAGAATTGAATAATTATCTTTCATCCGGTACAGTAAAAGGAATGATTACATTTACCTTGGCACAGGAAGTCTTACAAAGCGGCGGGTATATGGTTATAGATGAAGTGGAGAATCACTTTAATAAAGAAATTGTAATAACATTGATTCGGTTCTTCATGGATAGTAAACTGAATAAAAATGGTGGCACACTTATTTTCTCTACACATTATCCAGAGTTACTGGATGAATATGATCGCAACGACAGCATTTTTATCACTAGAAATCGTAATGGTATTACGGTGGAGAATCTATCAAATATATTGAAAAGAAACGATATTAAGAAAAGTGATGCATACCAGAGCGGTTTCCTTGAGGGAACAACTCCGACATATGAGGCTTATATGCGGTTAAAGAAGAGCATTGCCTTAGCACTTATGTAGGAGGTGCATATGGAATTAGCAAATTATAAGGCGTGTATTTGTGAAGGTTCGGCTGAAAATGCTATCATGGACATACTTCTGGATTATAACCTTTTGATTTTTAATAGAGAAGAGATGATTGAGGAAGAAGTAATCCGTTGTCGAGAAGCCAAAAAATTTGAAGAAAAATATTTGAGAAAGGGATTTAAGGACAAAATTTCTGTTATTAGAATCCTTGATTCAAGAGGCGAAAATTTTAAACTCAGTAAGGCCTATGCTGGCAAAGTGGACGTTATAAATGTAGTAACTGCTCCAGAAATAGAGATGTTGATCATCCATAATGAGAATAAGTATAAGGAATATAAGAAATCACGGAAAAAGCCCAGTGATTTCTGTAAAGAGGATCTAAGGATGGCAGATGTAAAAACGTATAGATTTGTCAAAAGCTACTTTGCTGATCCGATGGTGCTTGTAGCTGCTATAAAAAAACATCATGAGATTTCAAAAGTGCCAAAAGGGGAATATACATTGTTGGACTTGTTACGATAGAGGAATTTGTTGATAAAAGAAGAAGTTGTACTTCGGGACACGGTGTCCCAAAGTGGGAATAGTGAAATACAATAGGAAACACAAGAAGAGCGGATGCTACAGTTGCTCTTTTTTGTATCAAGAGATTAAAATGAAAAAGAACGATAGGGAAAAGAAATAAATTTTCCGGTTTTTAAAAATTGGGGTGTTCGATTTGATGAAATCGTATTTCTGCTATGGTAAAATACGGTTAAATGAAATCAACCGGTTCTTTGAAAAAAATCAAGGAGGAGATACTATGAAGAAGAAAAGAATGGTGACTGCACTGCTGACAACGGCAATGGTATTCGGTGCTGTTCCGACAGCTTTTGCAGCTGATAACATCACTGTAACGGTAGATGGCCAAAAAGTAAGTTTTGGTGATCAGCAGCCTGTGAATATCAATGGGCGTGTTATGGTTCCGGTAAGAGCAGTGGCAGAAAAAATGGGCTGGGATGTTGAATGGTTCACTTATTACGGTAATACAGTAGTAGATGGACAGTTTCAGCAGGAACACGATATTGTCTTAAAAAATATCGTTAAAAAATCTGATACTTATTGGGCAGGCTATCAAACCAATATCAATATTGAGCATCAAACCAGAAGCAGCCGTATTGATGGAAAAACTCCCTATCAAACCAAAGAAGCTCCTGTGACAGTTCCGATTGCTACAATTAACGGCAGAACCTTACTTGGTATCAGAGATATTGCTGAATGCACTTATTCTGATATTAAATGGGATAGTGCATCGCAAACTGTTCAAATTACAACAAAGCCTGTAGAACAGTTCCCGAAATACAGTGATGTGCTGGAATATGCTAATATCCGAGAAGGTGATACAAAAAGATTGCAAACTGAATCGGAAGAAGTAAATTTGAAAGATAAAGAAAAACAACAAGAAACCACTCAGATGGATGAAAGCAACTATGCCGACGAAGTAATTCGTTTGGTTAACGAGGAACGTGAAAAAGTTAGTGTTTCTTCTCTTGCATTAGATTCTACATTAGCAAAGGCAGCACAAATTAGAGCAAAAGAAATTACACAAGCATGGGGGCATACAAGACCGAACGGAAAAGATTTTAGAACAGTCGTATATGAAGTAGATAATTCTTATGAAACAAAGTCAATTTCTGAAAATATTAGTAGTTGGTATAGTCCAGAAACAGCAGTTAATGGATGGATGAATTCTACTAAAGGGCATAAGGAAAATATGTTAAATACAAAATGGAAATATGCAGGCGTAGGCCATGAAGGTTCTCATTGGGTTATTATGTTTTCCGACTAAGTTATTTTAAAACTGAATTTAATAGCTAAAAGAAAGAGATACGAAAAATCGTATCTCTTTTCTATTTGCAAAAAAAGAAAGGGTGAAGAAGTATGCAAAAAAAGAAAAGATTTCTTGCACTTTTGCTTGCTCTGGTAGTTGCACTGCCTTTTATTCAGTCACCACTTACTGCACAAGCAGCAGGCGAAGGTAGTGTAACGAGAAAAATCACAGTAGTAAAGGGAAAAGACATCAACGATATCCAGTACGATGGGAAGAATGTTCTTCATTCGTCTGCTTGGTGGTATGACGAGGATGGGACAAAACATCCGGCTTTTTGTGTTGATCCAAAGCTTGCCGGTCCCGGAGAGATTGCTGCTGGAAAGTATGACGTTAATGGAACAGTAAATTAGTATACAAATAAAATGTATATTTACGATATGAAAAAGTTGGAAAAATGTGTTTTTTATACTTATAAATAGCGAAAAAAATGTGATAAATACAATTAAAATCATTGAAAAAAATGTGTTATGCTAGACTTAGCAAAAAGGAGGGGATACTTTGAAAAGAACAGCTATGTGGAAATTAGTGGCATGAAAATCGAGCGATGAGCGTAAGCCAATGGTTTTAAAGGGAGCCAGGCGGGTTGGGAAAACTTGGTTGATGAAAGAGTTTGGTAAAAACTATTATAAGAGCTTTGTATAGTTCAACTTTGATGAAGAAGATGAGTTAAAATCAATTTTTGAAACCAATAAAAATCCGCAGCGTATTATCGAGCTGCTTTCAATGATTGCCGGGGAGAAAATATATCCGGAAGACACTCTGATTATATTTGATGAGGTGCAGGAATGCCCGGAGGCATTAAATGCGCTGAAATACTTTAAAGAAAAGGCAAATGAGTACCATGTTATTGCTGCTGGGAGCCTCCTTGGAACGCTTCTTGCAAAGCCGAAATCGTATCCGGTTGGAATGGTAAATTTATTAGATATTTTTCCTTTGACATTTGAGGAGTTCTTGGAGGCAACAGATGCACCCTTATTTGCTTATTATGAGGATATCCATAAGGAACAGCAGATAGAAGAAATCTTTCATAATAGACTGTTGGAAGCTTATAACAATTATCTTATTATAGGGGGAATGCCTGAATGTGTTTCTTCTTGGTTAAAGCATAAAGACCCGGCTAAAATTGCTCAAATTCAACGTGAACTGATCGAGGTATACGAAAACGATTTTTCTAAACACAATGGTAAGGTGAATAGCGGACGAATCCTTATGGTTTTTCGCAGTATTGTAACGCAGCTTGCAAAGTCAAATGAAAAATTCATGTATGGAGCAGTGAAAGAAGGGGCAAGAGCCAGAGATTTTGAAGAAGCAATAGAATGGCTTGTTTCTGCAGGTATGCTAAACCGGATATATAATGTTTCTAAGCTGGAGCATCCGCTCTCTGCCTTTGATAAGTTAGACCAATTTAAATTATTTTTATTTGATACCGGATTGTTAAAGCAGATGGCGGGCATTGATAACAGTGCAATCCTGTTAAAGTCAACCTATCAGTTCAAAGGCCAGCTGACGGAAAATTATGTTTTGCAGCAGCTTAGGGGGCAGTTTGATGTAATGCCGAGATACTTTTCAAGCAGAAATGGGGAAATTGATTTTGTGCTACAGTACGGTATGGATATTATTCCTGTTGAAACAAAAGGCGGTGAGGATAAATCGGCACCGACCTTCAAAAAATATGTTGCAGACAATCACCCCCAATATGCAGTCAGATTTTCAAAAATGGGATATAGAAAGGACGGTAATATTACCAATATTCCATTATATCTAGTCGGAAAGACCAAGGAGCTTTTAGGGGGGTAGATAGATTTGGAGTGAATATAGAAGTGGTTTTGCGACAGATGCAAGAAAAGAATTATAGCTTAGTAAGAAAACGGTTGATTATAAATTAACCGTTTTTTTGTGCCATTTTTTGGCAAAATGTAACAAAAGGTGATATAGCAATATGCCATATTGACTATAACAATAGTCAATGATATAATCTGACTACACCAATAGACAGTTTTATGGGCTGTATTTAGAGATATTTTAGAGAGAAGAAAGAGAAAAAGTTTATGGAAAAGAGTTGGTTATATGAGGTTTTATGATTCGGAAATAAAGGTTTTAGAAGTTCTATGGGAGCATGGAGAACTTACCGCTGGGCAAATTGCGGAAATTTTAGGAAAAGAAGATGGGTGGAAAAGAACAACTGCTTATACAGTGGTTCAGAAATGTGTTGATAAAGGCTATATTGAAAGGAAAAAACCGAAATTTACCTGTAAGGCTTTAATCACAAAAGAAGAAGCACAAATGAGCAGTGTTTCTGAACAGATTGAAAAATCTTATCCTTCCAAAATTGCTTTTTTTAAGGCGTATTTAAATAAAGATAATTTGACAAATGATGAGATTAAAGGCTTGTTTCAGGTAATAGATGATTTAAAGAAATAATGTGCTGAAGAATGGAAGTGTGCCATGAGTTTTTTATATATGAGTTTTTCGGCAAGTTGTATTGTATTGTTTACAGTTATTTTAAGGGGGCTTTTTAAAAGATTTTTGCCAATAGAATTATTCTGCGGACTATGGTGGTTGGCAATGCTCAGAGCCTTAGTGCCATTCTCAATTAAATCTAACTATAGTATTTACAATGCGAAAATAGCATTAGAAGGTGGCGTAAGGCAAATTTTAAATCTTACACTCTCGGAGAGAGAACAAACAGAGTGGATAATTTCCATAGGGTTAATAGTTTGTACGGTACTTATAATTTTTATTTCAGTATTTTTTGCAAGATATTTTTTAAAAATGCACAAATACTGTAATGATATTGCAGAAAATTCTGCTTTGATACAGAACTTAGGGATGGAAGAAGTTTTTGAAAGCATAAAATTTCCTGTAAGAAGGATAAAAATAAAGACTTCTGCTGTTTTAGATACGCCTGTATCTTATGGCTTTCTGAACCCGGTTATTATAATGCCTAAAGATTTAAATATAAATGATAAGGAAACTCTACAGTGTATTTTATTGCATGAGTGTATTCACATCAAATATATGCACTATCTGTGGAAAATTATATCGGTAGTTGTTGTTTGTATACATTGGTTCAATCCATGTATGTGGCTGCTGTATTGGTATATGGATAAGGATACAGAGATTTTTTGCGATAAAAAGGTCATTCAAATCTTACATGAGGATAAAAGAGAAATGTACGCCAGAACGCTTGTAAATATGGCACTTTGGCAGAACGAAAGTAAGATTTTGGCAAATAATTTTATTAAAAAAAGTATGTTAAAAGAAAGGATTGTAATGATTATGAAATTTAAAAAGACTTCCCTGGTAATGACATTGGCATCCCTGTTTATTTTTTCAAGTGCTGCAACAGCTTTTGCTACAACAGGAGTATCTGTTGCAATGAATGATAGCAATAACGATCAAATACAGGTAATAGAGGTGTCTGACGATGAAATTTGCTTGATGAGTGATGAAGCTGTTGCTCTGGATCTTTCCTATGAGGAATTAGAGCCATATATAAATACGAATAGTACTCAAAGAGCTACAAAATCTATTTATATTAAAGATTACAAATACAAATCTAAAACACCTTCTCCTGCCAGCCTGAAGGTATCTATGGAGCAGGATGGGTATACATATACAGGAACATTAACCTATTCGTATGGAGAAAAGACAGCCAGTGGAACTTATGTGGGTTATTATTGCGGATATTTATATAGATAATTCATAATGCTTTGGGTTCATTTTAATTTGATTGAAGAAAAATACCACTAATATAAGTGTTATTTAATATTTAATTGGAAGGGGATGGTTTTATGAAGGTTAAGAAGAAATCTGTAATGGAGGTGATAAAAAAATCCTGAATGAAAAATGCAGAAGCGTGCGACCAACACAAAATCTGTTTCAAACAGGATTGATAATAGTATACAATAAATTCTTATCGTTTTCCATAAATTTATTTTATACGAGGAGGTAACATCATGAAGAGATTGGTTTATTTAGTGTTTGCATTTATTTTGACTGTTCCGATGTCTGCGTATGCTGCTACTGCAGAAACTAGCACATTTGCCGCTCAGAAAGAAAATGAATATAGTCAGGAATACTATGATAAAATAATTGAAGAATTAAGCAACGAGTATGGACTTGAAATAAGACAAGGTATGCCAAATGATATTGACGGGAAAACTACACAGTTGTTAAATAATCAAACAAAAGAGAATAAACAGCTTACCCCAGATGAATTTGAAAAATTTTTAAGAGAAGAATTAGAAAAAATTTCTTTACACAATCAAAAAGTGAAAGAAAAATATGAAGAAACTGGAGATAGCCTTGAAAAAGCGCAGTGGTTTCCGTGTGGGGAAAACAGTAATCAAGCAAGAATGAAATCCTGTATTATTGACAAAAAATATAAAGGTGGTTTAAATGATAATACAGTGAAAGGCCATTTAGAGGGTATTATTGATAACTCTTATGGATACTGGACATTTAATCAAGTAGACGCTACATCTGCTACATGGATGACATTGAATAGCACATATAATTCCAAAACCTATACTAACAAATTTATTGATGGGCGTAGAACAAGTGCTGTGACTTATAATGGATATGTTTATTATGCTACGGGAAATTTTACAGTTTACGATGTTAAGGAATATGTTGAATATTACGCTTCTGAAGGAGCATGATAAATTGAGAAATATAAAAAATTTAAGCGCTATGAAGCCTGAAGAAAAGTTTAAAACGTAAGCTTTTTACCATTGCTTTATAGGGTTATCTAAATTAAACGGAGTGAAAGAGTAAGTCCTATCACTCCGTTTTTGATAATTAAAAATTTTATATGTCTAATAGAGTAATAGCTATTTCTTTGGTGTATGCAACAGTATTCTTGTGTCACTAAAGAAATACTTATATAGCAATGATTCTGGCAGAATGGTCTATTATTCATTCCTTTTGTTTTTGAAAGCAGCGTTGCACCTTAGTATATCCGCCATTAAGCGGGAAATATCTTATTGGCTTTGCTGTCGTCTAATGAAAAGTGCTATGTAGAAAAAGCAGTATCGAATTGCCTGAACAGGTATTTTTTGATAATATAACCTCAGAGGGAACTGTGTCGGGTGCAGGTTTTATTGCTAAAGGTGCGGAGATACATACCACCAAGATAGTTATGACACATGAGAGGCACTCCTCGTAGCAGCTTTTAAGGAGAAATAGCTTATGGGCTGCTAAGCACAATTTTTTGTGGCAGTTTCCTTCAGACTTTGAAAATAATATTTTCAAGGTTGCTTTTCATAAAATTTTTCATCCAAGCAGCTCCGGGGCAAATTGCCTTGGGGCTGTATTCCTTTGTATAAAAGGGGTAAGGATTATATCTGAAGAACTGTTTATGATATTCGCATGAGATACAAGGATTGGATGCGGGGCTTGACACTAAACCTATCCGTAAATGGCAGAAGCAATGGTTTGACGAGTGTGGATCTATTGCAATATAATATATACATAAAGAGAGCAGTCAAGTATCAAATTCGATAAATAGCGATAATAGGAGGGCAAAAGAATGAATGGTTACGAAATAATGGCAGCCAGTTACAGACAGATGGTAAAGCAGGGAAGAATCGACAAGGAAACGGCAGACAAGGAGATTCGTATTTATGACTTCCTTGCCACCTGTGATACCGAAGATATTTGCCGTATGGTGGACAGCTCCGCATTCAACGATATTATCAAAGCGTTTGTCGAAACGGCTGTTAAAAATGCAGATATTGACGAGGATGCAGGGGAAAAAGTGGTTGCCCAGCTCTGTTATTTGTTCGATGAAAAGACGGCAAGACAGGTTCTCGATGGCAGATAAAGCGAGAAAATGTAAAGTGGCTGTATAGGTAGCAATAATTATTTACAGGTGTATTTTCCAAAATATCCGTAATAGAAAGCTCAATGTGGATAATTATCAGAATATCTATAGAGAATATTTTGAGCGGTCTTAGAGCTAAAAAAAGGTGGGGGACTGGCCCTCACCTTTCCTTAGCTTATGGGCTGCTAAGCACAATTTTTTGTGGCGGTTTCCTTTAGGCTTTGAAAAAAATATTTTCAAAGTTGCTTTTCATAAAATTTTTTATCCAACAGCTCCGGGGCAAATTGGAGTCTGTGAAAAAAACTCTGTAAAAACATAAATAACAAGGCCTTCTATGATAGAATAAAAATATCATGAGGAGGCCTTAAATTATGGCAAGAAGAAAAAGAATGTCCGAGGGTAAGAAAAACATTATTGCAGCACTTCTGCAGGAATACGATATCCAGTCAGCAGAGGATATCCAGGACGCTCTCAAAGATCTGCTGGGCGATACCATCAAAGAAATGATGGAAGCTGAAATGGATGAACACCTGGGTTATGAGTCCTATGAACGCTCTGAAAATCCCAATTCCAGAAATGGATATAAACAAAAACAGATTCGCAGTAAATATGGCGAAACCACACTGAGTGTTCCGCAGGACCGCGACAGTACATTTGAACTTAAAATCGTCAAGAAACGTCAGAAAGACATCTCTGCAATCGATGATAAGATCATTTCTATGTATGCCAAAGGCATGACAACACGCCAGATTTCTGAGATGATTGAAGATATTTATGGTTTTGAAGTCAGCGAAGGCATGGTTTCTGATATCACAGATCGTCTTTTGCCGGAAATAGAAGAATGGCAGAACAGACCTCTGGCAGAAGTGTATCCGATTCTTTTTATCGATGCCGTCCACTTTTCGGTGAAAGATAATAACGTTATCCGTAAGCTTGCCGCATATGTGATCCTAGGCATCAATCACGAAGGCAAAAAAGAAGTGTTGACCATTCAGGTTGGCGAAAATGAGAGCAGCAAATATTGGCTGACAGTACTGAATGAGCTGAAAAACAGAGGTGTGAAAGATATCCTGATTCTTTGTGCTGATGGTCTTACAGGAATCAAAGAAGCTATCAATGCTGCCTTCCCTAAGACCGAATATCAGCGCTGTATCGTACACCAGGTAAGAAACACTCTGAAATATGTCCCTGACAAGGATAGGAAAGCATTTGCAGCGGATTTGAAAACGATTTATCAGGCGGCAGACGAGAAAAAGGCATTGGCAGCATTAGAACATGTGACCGAAAAATGGACTCCCAAATATCCGAATTCCATGAAACGCTGGAAGGATAACTGGGATGCAATTTCTCAGATTTTCAAATTTTCGGCAACGGTCCGGAAGGTCATTTACACGACAAATGCGATAGAATCACTGAATTCCACCTATCGGAAACTGAATCGCCAGAGAAGCGTATTTCCAAGCGATACAGCCCTTTTAAAGGCACTGTATCTTGCCACGTTTGAAGCTACGAAGAAATGGACCAGTACGATCCGGAACTGGGCACAGGTGTATGGTGAACTGAGTATTATGTACGAAGGACGCCTCCCGGAGTAACGAATAAACAGGCGAATAAGGCGGGGCGGAAAACCGCCTGCTCTTGACATGCCATTCAACAACTGTTATATATAAAACAAGGGTGAGAAGCCTGATTTTCAGGCTTACCACCCTCACATATCATAGAAGAATCTTATTTACAGACTTTTTCTCATAGTCTCACTTCGTTGAATTACGGATCTGGTGAATGATACACTGCTGAATCTCTGTTTTTGGATAAACAGCCTCGATTGCCTGTGGAAATCCATTTAAACCATCAACGCATGCAATCAGGATATCCTCAACGCCTCTGTTTTTTAATCCATTCATGATAGAAAGCCAGAACTTTGCACTTTCGTTTTCTCCAACATACATTCCAAGGACATCTTTTTTTCCATTCATGTCGATACCAAGAGCAATGTAAACCGCACGTTTTACAATACGTCCTTCGCTGCGGACATGATAATGGATTGCATCCATAAATACTACAGCATACACTTCTTCCAGAGGACGTTCCTGCCATTCTTTTACAATAGGCAGGATTTTATCTGTGATCCTGCTGATTGTGCTGTCAGAAATATCAATATCGTATAATTCACGCATGTGGGATTCAATGTCTCCGGTTGTCATTCCCTTGGCATACATGGAAAGTATTTTTTCTTCCATGTCCTGAGTTACGGTATTCTGATATTTTTTAATCAACTGTGGTTCATAATCACCGTTACGATTCCTTGGAATCGCCACATCCATATCTCCATAACTGGTGTGCATGGTTTTGCTGGAATGTTCATTTCTACTATTGTCTGTTTCTTTGTTTTGGTAGTCATACTTGGAATATCCTAATTCTTCGTCCAGTTCTTCATCCAAAGCACCTTCCAAAAGGACAGACATCATGTCACGCATGATGCTGTTTACATCGATGCTGTCTTTGATGCTGATATCATTATTTTTCAGATAGTTACGCATCATTTCTCTCATTGCTGCTTTTTGTGGGCTGTCTTTTCTTCTTGCCATAAAAATAACCTCCAAACTGAGTAATTTTATCTTACATCAGTTTGGAGGTTTACACAAACTTTGGGATGCTCCCAAATAATCAGAAGCTTCTTTTTAATTTATCATCATAAAATCATCTTTGATATCTGACAGTCTTTCCTGGTTTTGCACCTGTCATTTTTTTGTCATGATATACCACTTCGCCAGCAACAATTACATAATCAATACCATCCGCCAATGCATTGGAATGGATGTAGTCTGCTGTATCGTTAATTGTTTCATAATCAAAAATAACTAAATCGGCATCATATCCATCTCTAACCAATCCCTTTGTTTTCAGGTTGATTTTCTCAGCAGTTAACGATGTCATTTTTCGTATCATCGCTTCCAGTGTCATCAGATGGTTCTCTTTCACAAAATATTTGATCGCACGCGGAAATGTACCAAAAGCTCTTGGATGCGCCTTATCATCCATAGATTTAATAATGCCATCTGTACCTACTACAACCAAATCATCCTGAATGATGCGGAATACATCTTCTTCACTCATAGAAAAGTAAATCGCTGTTACAACACCATTATTTGCAATCATAATATCGCAGAAAGTTTCAAAGGGATCTTGCCCTTTCTCCTTTGCCAATTCCGCAACCCTTTTTCCTTCAGCTTCCGGGTAGCAGGGAGAACAAGAAATAAACACACCCTCCCAACCTCCGGAGTGCAAATAAAAATTATCATACGGAGTATTTGGATCGTTCATTTCATTCTTAATTTTCTCTTTCATTACCGGATCCTTCAGATATTCCAGCATACCAGACAATCCATGTGTAAAATACTTCGGAGGTGTACATACAGACAGATGTGTCATAGACGCTGTATAAGGATATTGATCGCAGGAAACTTCAATTCCTTCATCAATCGCATCATGAATCATTTTTAGCGTTTCCTTAGACATTCCCCAATTTGCTTTCCCTTGAATTTTATGATGAGAAATAATCAATCGAACGCCCGTCTTTCTTGCAATAGAAATTGCCTCTTGAATGGAACGAAAAGAATCTCCAGCCTCATTTCTCATATGTGTCGTATACAGCCCACCATATTCGGCAATAATCTTGCAAAGTTCTACCAGTTCGTCTTCATTTGCATATGCACTAGGTACATAAACCAATCCAGAAGACATCCCTGCAGCCCCATGTTCCATCGCTTCACGAAGCAATGCTTTCATTTGTTCCAGTTCTTCTTTTGTAGGTTCTCTATCTGCATAACCCATAACAGCTACACGAAGAGTCACATGACCAATCAGAAATTGTGTATTTTCCGGACGTCTTACCGTATCTGTATAATTCAGATAAGCCTCACAACTTGTAAATGTACTCATTTCCTCTGGAAATGTATTACTCAAAAGTCCTAAACTTTCCTGTAATAAATTTAAATATTCCGGGTTTACAGGGAACATTGAAAACCCGCACATTCCACCCTGATGTGTTGTGATCCCTTGAGATATTTTAGAGAGAGATGCATACTCCTCTCCCAATGGAATATCTCCATGGGAGTGAGGGTCTATAAATCCAGGGCAAGTATACCGTCCTTTGGCATCAATCACATTTTCTGCATCCACAACAGTATTTGGGGGAAACACAAATAGCTTTCCTTCCTTTGCTGCAACTCCCCCTGCAAATGCCGGTGTACCAGAACCATCAATTATTTTTGTATTTTTAATAAAAAGATCATATTTCATAAGCCGTGTCCTCCTTTATTTAGATAACCATCACATCAACAGATTACCGATTAGGACACCAAAATAGTTTCCGATGATATACCCCAAAAGCCCTACTAAAATAGAAGGAACTACTAGTTCATGCCAACCTTTATTGATTGCAAATGCCGCCGCAGTTGTCGGTCCACCAAATGTCGCATTACAAGCTAAGGAAATTTCCTCATAAGACCATTTGAAAATTTTCCCAATCGCCATTGTTACCAAGAAATTAAAAATCATAATACAAATGATAAACGCAATCACAACTACGCCAATCTGTGCCAATTCTGCCAAGTTTGCTGCACATCCCAAGCCAACAAAAAACAGGATGATTGCAAAGTTACCCAGTTCTTCTGCCCCCTGTAATTTCTCAAAATATTTAGGGAACAATGTAACCAATGTCACAGTGATTAGTGTCATTACTAGATAAATGCTACCCAAAAGCTGTTTGACAATAAAAGGGGCTTCTGTAGCATTTACAAAAGTACAAATAGTCTGACTGACACCGGTAATCACAAAAGTTGTTGCTAAACTAAGAGCAATACTCAATAGGGAGATATTCTTAGGCTTCCAGTAGCTTTCTGCCATAGATTTACCACCATCTGCTGCCCTCTCCATTTCATCAATATAAGGATGCGGATACATCTTTCTAACAAACTTCAAATTTGCAGCACTGCTCAGCATCAGCATATAGAATGCAAGGAAAAGGTTCGCTGCAATTGCACAAGCATTCACATAGTTTGCTTCCATATTAAAAGTTTGCCCCATCGCCACCAGATTTACCGTGCCACCAATATGTGCACCTGTTGTCATAGCAGCAATACCACCAACACCTTCCACATCTTTGAACATCAGCCCACAAACAGCAACACCAATCAATGTCCCTACTGCCGCCACAAAGAAAATCACTGCTAACTTACCAGAATCTCTTATAATTCTTCTCAAATCACATTGAAAAAGCAACAACGGAATGGATAAAGGCAAAATATAGCTGTTAATAACTGTATAAACTTCAGAAGAAACAGGAATCAAACGCACATTTACCAAAATCAGAGCACTAAAAATTGCGATAATAGCACTTCCTATTTTGCCACCCCATTTGAATTTTTGCTCTGCCAGAATAGCAAAAGCACCCAAAGATATAACGACCGCCCAAATTAACCATACTTGATCAGATTGAATGAAAGATGTCATAAGCTCTTTTCGTATAATACCCGTGTATCATACTCTCCTTTCTCCAAATGCTTTAATTTCGTTTCAATTTAAAAATACGTATTTTTATAACAACCGTTGTTTATAATGATTATATCATTCCCGCAAGCTTATCGTTTATCTGCTTTTTCGTCTTACATTAACGAAAACTACGATATCAAAAGCATATTTTAATATATCTTATTTACAGGATTTAAATTATAGCATATAATGAAAATGCTTATATTACAGGATATTTCTTTATATCCGTATTTCTTTTTACCGAATAATTCGTTATATATTAACGAAAATTGCGATAACTAAATATACTTTTTATCCTGTAAAATTAAGGTAAAATATATTGTAATAGATTGGAGGAGTTTTTATGAAAATAGAACAAATACAACAAATTATAGAAGTTGCTCAAGTAGGTTCCATCAATAGAGCTTCTCAAAATCTTTATATTGCACAAAGCACATTAAGCAGTTCTATCAAATGTGTAGAAACAGAACTCCGTCAAAAACTATTCATACGCACACAAAAAGGAATCGAACAAACAGAGTTCGGAAAAATATTTGTTAAATATGGGAAAACTATTTTAGAAGCCTATCAACACATTCAGTCTGCCTCAAATCTACAATACAGAAACGGATCTAATTCTGCCTTTAAAATTTCTATCTACTATTTGCTTTTTGCCAATAGACTTCTCTATCAGATGTTTAATAAGTATTCTGACCAGAATATTAACTTTCACTATATAAACACCCCCAGAGACAGAATTCTCTTTGACGTAGCTCATAATATATCTGAAATCGGCATTATCGCAATGCCATCTCTCATGAAATCGCAGTGGCTAGATTTAATTTATTCTTATGGTCTAGAGTATCATACTTTATCTATCGAACCAACACATATTTTATTTGGTCCTGCCTGTCCTTTATATCAGTCAAACAAAACATCCGTAACAATAAATGAGTTGCATAACTTCAGCCAAATTACAATCAAAGAAAATAATGAACTCATCAAAGCTATCGAAGCAGAAATATCTAAAACCTTCTGTCCTTCGACGACAATTCAACTTAGTGATCGAGATTTACTGATTGGTATGCTTCATGAAACAAATGGTTATTACATTGCTACTATGAATCAGTATGCTTATGTTAAAGAACCCTATGATCCAATTATTAAAAGTCTTCCCGTTGTTGCATGTCCATTTCACTATGAATTTGGTCTAGTAAAGAAGCAGAGAACGGAACTCTCCGCATTGGCCGACGAATTTGTTGCTCTGATTCGCAGTGCAATCACCGGAAATAATTCAAAATAATAAAATTTTATCTTCCTCTTAGGGATAGAAAAAGTAGTATGCAGTTTACTTAGCTCTAATAGAGGTGGAGGTGCGGGCATTTTCTTGGACTATCTAGGGAGTATCATAAAAGAATCTTATTTACAGACTTTTTCTCACAGTCTCATATCCACCGTTTTGCAATATAGCATTTGCATTATTGATGGAAATCTCCACGGTTGCCTTGTTAATGGCGTTGATATCATTCTCTTTTTCGCTCTTAAGAACGAGTTCAACTTTACACATATTGTAAAGCAGTCCAACAAGAAGAACCGTGTTTTCTGTAATTTTCTTCTCTTCTGGGGTAAATGTATTCCAATCGGTATGTCCAAGCACGGTAACGATACTCTTCAAACAGTTAAGGCGTCTCTCATAGATACCATTTACCTTAAAAAGAGTTTCGTAATACTTGTTGGAAGTCGAATACAAATCAACAAGGTAATTGCAAATGTTGTTGATTTTTCCTTCAGCCTTTTTCATCTGCGCCCAGGCTTCATCAGCCTTATCTGACAGTTTACCACCTGTGAAACTAAAGATAATACCGCCAACCAACAAACCAACGCCAAGAGTCGCAGCACCCAAAGCGGCAGCACCAGCCGCCATTCCACCGCCACCTGTTGCAAGTGTACCACCACCCAGCAATGCCAAAGTGGCATTGGTCGCAGCGACACCACTCAACGATGCAATAGCAGTTCCAGTAGAAGCTGTACCCAAAGCCATAACAGCAGCTGTAGTTGCACCAGCTGCAGCAAAACCACCAGCAGCACCTAAGCCTGCACCGCCAAGTCCTCCAAGGAGAACGCCTGCACCAACAGATACTTCCTTGATTTTCTCCCCATCATACTTTGGAAGTGAGACACCGTTTTTGGAATATGTCTCAAAAGTAGGTCTGTTTTTGATTTGCTCAAACAAATCCGAGAATTCACTAAAACTATGCAGAATTTCAAGTTCTAACTTTCCGAGCTTGTCCATATTCTTTGTTGTTGTTTCATTCTCTTTCTCGAATCTTGCCATGTTTCTTTCGTGGCGACTTTGGGCAGCTTTCGCAGTGTCGTTTGCATCTTTCATTTTCTTAGCACCATGTGCTGCTACACCTACTCCAGTTGTACCAGCAACAACAGCTGCACCTTTTAATGCTATGGGTATTAACCAAATTGGCAAAGGCATAATCTATTCCCCCATCTCTCTTTTTAATATTTCACAGCATTCCTAATTACCATACAACATTGACCACATTTATCGCACTTAAATATCACTTGAACTCCAATACGGATGAAGCATCATTCATAAAAGCATCAAAATCTCCACTGTACGGAAGGTCGATGCCAAGTGCCTTATATTCGCTTTTCAGCAGAACGTTCAATTCATCTTCACTGTTGGCTTCTTCCATCATGGCGAGCATATGGTTATATTGTTCTGTTTCTTTCTTGAAAAGCTCGAAATCAATTTTTTCAAGCTGTGTCAAATACAATGCTATAGCTTCGTTGATTCTGATATAAGCATCCAACTGTTTCTGCAACGAGAGGCTGATTCCCAAACGAATACATACTTCTCTAAATACCAGAGATACCAGACGATACCACGCAACAATGTTTAATCGCAGAAAGAAGTTTACCCAGTTTTCCCCGGAACGAATTGCCGCATCTGCACCATCCATCAAACACAATGTACCATCTCCGATGATGAGCATGATTCTGAGATCATCATGTCGTTTGGTTGGGATGCACTCGTGTAACGGACGCTTGTGATAGAAGCAATGCTTAATTGCCCAAATCAGCTTGATTGACAAATCGCAAAGGACAACCGGAATTGCCATTGTAAGTCCAAATCTTGCATCATATCCCTCTTGGAATACTTTAGTGGCTACCGTTGCCAACGTATTTCTGTCTTGACCGACTTGAAAACTTCCAAAATTACACAACTGAAACAACTCATAGAACGGAATTACAACACCGCTTCCTCTGCCAGATGCACCAGAACTGCCGGCAGCATCAGACATAATGTGACCAAACCAATTCGCCACTCCGCAAAAGAGCTTTGATATAAAGTCATGTCCCTGTAATTCGTATGTCTCTGTCTGAATTGTAATCAGTTGACCATTATGTAAGAAAGATGATGTTGAAGTAAACTGATTCAGAATAGAGAAGAACAATCCAATAATATCCGGCGAATGAGCCAACGATTTCATGTGATGGTTCTTTGCAGACATAGTAAACAATCCAGCAACATCTCCAGAATGGCGTTGGTCATAGTTCACAGGGAATTTTTTCTCCAAGAAACCAATCGCACTGGCAACGCTTTTTTCTTTCCCTTCTCTGGGTGACCATCCACAAGTTTTGGCAAAAGACATTACTGTTTTATCTACCTGTGCATCTGTCCACCCTTGCAATTTGCTATCAGCGGGGGAGCCAACAAGAAAAATATCAACCAATCCTGCAATAGCGCCACATCCAACAGCACTCAAATAGTCATACTTATCGCACTTATCATTATAAAATACAGGCTTCAAATTTCGATCATTACGAAATATGCTAATATCTACATCGCTCATTGAAAACCTCCAGCTTATTTTAGGGCTTTTTTAATAGAAACTCTTTGGATAATTATATCATGCAATAACAGACTTCTCAATCGCACCTCTAATCAATCTGCTGTGTTCACTTAGATTGTACTGGACGGAACAGGAAAAGGGAAGTTACATTTTTCTGCAATAATAATAATAAATCATAACTATTGCAAGCGGTTGTGCTATCATTAGAATTATCAAACAAATCATTCGCAAAGTCGAAGCTATCATTTGCACTTATCGTTGAAGAAAAACATGTAGTATGATACAATAATAAAAATTGAGAGTATAAGAACGAAAATCAATACTATACTTTCAAAATACAGGAAAACCATAAGTTTTGTATATCGAAGAGGGAATACATATGGCAGTATCATACAATGGATTGTGGAAGCTATTAATTGATAAAAATATGAAGAAAGTGGATATGATGAACCAAGTGGGAATCAGTAGTAGCACCGTGGCAAAAATGACCAATGGTGAGCTGGTTTCCATGAAGATTCTTGAGAAGATTTGCGATAAACTAGATTGTGATTTCGGAGATATTATCCATTATGAAAAAGAAACAAAGGATGGCGGGCAGTAATGGAATACAGTGCAGGACTTACATCAAAATTATTCTGGCTGCAAGAATCCAGAAAAACGGCAGGTTATATTCTGGAAGGACTTAGCAAGACAGATATCCGAAAGATTGTCTGGGAGGAAAATATCTATCAGGTGAAAGCAGAATATCGTGCCTATGAGGTGTTGAACGGAACATACCGAAGGGTATCTGCCTTACCGGAAGTAGTGTTGCAGGCATTTATCACTTGTGATGTGGAAATTGTAAAAATTCTAAATCTAATTGCAATCCTGATGGACAGCAGATTATTTTTTGAGTTTTTACGCGAAGTATACAACGAGAAGATTCGATTAGGTGAAAAAGAGATTACCGATCGTGATCTGAATGTCTTTTTTGCAGATAAGGCAATGCAGAGTGATGTGGTTGCTGGCTGGACGGATACTGCAGTACGGAAGTTGAAACAGTGTTTCACCAGAATGATGTTTGAAGCAGGATTACTGGAAAGTAGTGTAAAACCCAGAACAATCAAGCAAGTTCATATTGATTACCGTACAGAAGAATTACTGACTGCAAATGGGCTTGGTAAATACTTGAAAGCAGTGAAGGGAGTCTAAGGATGGCGAGGTTAAGTTTGGATGAAAGACTGAATCGGATTGAAGATAAGATTTCTGAAAAGTCTTTCCGTGAAAATAAAGGACTTGGAAATGAAGTCGGATATTATGTGTTTGATTATAATCCAAGAGCGGAACTGGAAGTGCGCAGTCATATCGCATATTTAAAGGACCGAATCAACAATAGCAATAAAGACTTTAAAATCATAGAATTTGATCTATTTCATACGATGATTCAGGTGTTAGAGAAAGAAGGATATCTGGAAGCCTTCTTTGATCTGGAAAAAGAGAATGGCTTTTTTGATATGGCAGACAATCTGGTAGAAACATTGGGACTGGATGAAACAAACGAGCTAAACCTGATTATTTCAAAGATTCTACAGGAAGATCTGACAAATAGCGTGATTTTTCTGACAGGAGTCGGAAAATGCCATCCAATCATTGCAAGCCATAATATTTTGAACAATTTGCATCAGGTACTTGATAGTGTGCCGGTTGTGATGTTTTATCCGGGAGAATACAGCGGACAGGATTTAAAATTATTTGGAACGATGGATTCCAGAAATTATTACCGGGCATTCCGGCTTGTGTAAAATAAAGGAGAAGAAAAATGCAGATTAAAGAGATGTTTGAGAAACAGATTGACCGTGATATTAAGGGTGTAATCAAAGTAGGTCAGTCTGATGAAGAAAATGTATATCAGGAATTGGACGAATATGTAGTAACAAAAGAATTGCTAAAACATTTCCATGATTTTTTCGATAACTATGAAAAGGGGATTAATAACAATACTGACAAAATGGGTGTCTGGATCTCCGGTTTCTTTGGAAGTGGTAAATCTCATTTTTTAAAGATTCTTTCCCATCTGTTAAAAAACAGTGTAGTGGAAGGAAAGAGAGCAATCGAATACTTTACAGATGGAAAGAAAATCGATGATCCGATGCTGATTGCCAAAATGACCAATTCCGGGACCATTTCTTCTGATGTCATGCTCTTTAATATTGATTCCAAAGGCTCTGCAAAGGTCGGATCCGGCAAGGAAGCTATTGTGGAAGTCTTTATGAAGGTATTCAATGAAATGCAAGGATATTGCGGTTCCATTCCGTATCTTGCAGAATTTGAACGTCAGTTAGATAACGAAGGAAGATTTGAAGAGTTCAAAAATAAATTTGAAGAGATTGCAGGTACACCGTGGGAGAAGAAGAGACAGGCCTTTGTGGTTATCCAAGATAAAATCGTAAAAACGATTGCTGCAATGGATTTCATGAGTGAAGAGGCTGCCCGCAACTGGTGTAAAAATGCAAAGGGAAACTATGACCTCAGTATTGAAAAGTTCGTATCTCTGGTCAAAGAGTATTGTGAGAAAAAAGGGCCAAATCATCATGTCATTTTCCTTGTGGATGAGATCGGACAGTATATTGCAGATGACACACAGCTTATGCTCAACCTCCAGACAATCGTGGAAGACCTTGGAACAGCCTGCAGAGGTAAGGCATGGGTTATCGTAACAAGTCAGGAGGATATTGACTCTATTACAAAGACAAAGGGAAATGACTTCTCTAAGATTCAGGGACGATTTGATACGAGACTTTCTCTTTCAGCATCAAATGTTGACGAAGTAATTCGTAAGCGTGTGCTTGCAAAGAACGAGACAGCAACACAGACACTCAGCCTTCTCTATGAGCAGAAAGAATCTATTATCAAGAATCTTATTACATTTACTACAGATATCGCAGATAAGAAATTATATACAGACAAGACTGATTTTGCAGACTGTTATCCGTTTATTCCATATCAGTTCAATTTGCTTGGACAGGTATTGACAGCTGTGCGTACTTATGGAGCCAGTGGAAAGCACTTATCTGATCAGTCCCGTTCTATGTTAGCACTGTTCCAAGAGTCGGCAATTCGTTTAAAAGACAGTCAAGAAGGTGTACTGGTACCATTTAGCTATTTCTATGATCCTCTACATAAATTCATTGACCATCAGCACAGCCAGGTAATTACCGATGCCGAAGACAATAGTAGATTGGATGAGTTTGATGTAGAACTGTTGAAAGTGCTGTTTATGATTAAATACGTCAAAGAATTCAAAGCAAAGGTAGATAACCTTACTACGTTAATGATCTCTAATATTGACGATGACCGTATTGAAATCCGTGGAAGGATAGAAGAATCCTTAAAGAAACTGATCCGAGAGACACTGGTACAGAAGAATGGAGAAATCTATAGCTTCCTGACTAATGAAGAACAGGAAATCAATAATGCGATCAATAACGAATCGGTAGAAATGGGTGAGATTATTGGAGAGGCATCTACAGTAATCTTCGAGGATATCTTTACAGATAAGAAATACCGTTACAGCAACCGTTATTTATTTCCGTTTAACCAGAAAGTGGATGGGCGTTATTTCAAGGGGAATCAGTCCAATGATATCGGAGTATCAATCATCACACCCTATGAAGAAGATTATCCGGATTCTGCCCTGCGCATGCTTTCCGTACAAGAACATAGTGTGATTGTAAAATTACCGAACGATAGCACCTTCTTAGATGAGATTACAGACTCCCTCAAGATTTATAAATTCCTAAATACACTAGGTGCAAGAGGAAGCTTTGACAGTATCCGTCGTGCAAAAGAAAATGAACGCCTTGAAAAGAAAGATCGTATCCGTATCTTTATCGAGGATGCTCTGAAACATGCGGATATTTATGTGAATGGTGATAAAGCAAATATCTCAGCCAAAGAGCCGGCAAGCCGTATTAACGAAGCACTTGGCAAGTTAGTAGCTATGCAGTATAACAAGCTGACCTATATGGAAACAGCTCCTGAGCTTTCTGATATTGCTGCGGTATTCAATGGAAGCGATGGACAGCTTTCCTTCCTTGGAACCAGTGATACAACACCGAATAAATTAGCATTGGAAGAAGTCATTCAGGTCATCGGTCTTAACAACGCACGACACATGAAAACTTCTCTGAAATCCCTGCAGGATAAATTTGGGGCTGCTCCGTATGGCTTTGATCCGAAAGACGTGCAGTGGCTGGTTGCCATGCTCTTTAAGATGGGAAGAGTATCCCTGACCTATAACAGCCAGAGTTTATCTATGCTATCCAATACAAAAGAAGAGTTGGTACGCTACCTGACAAAACGTGAATTTGTCGAGAAACTGCTGATTAGTATTAGAGAAAGAGCAACAGATGGACAAATTCGCTCGGCGAAAGAAGTAATAAAAGACTATTTTGGTTTCTCAGTATCCAGTGATGATGACGATATGATTATGAGAACCTTTAAGAAAAAAGCACAGGATAAGCTGGAATTATTCAGCGAAATCATGATTGAATATCGTGTAAATCCAAAGTTGCCATGCAAATCCTTAATGGAACAGGCAAAGAAGAATCTGGAAGAACTTCTGACCATTAAAGAGCCGGCAGAATTCTTTAAAACAGTGGATAAAAAACGAGATGACCTGTTAGACGATGCGGATGATACTGCACCGGTGCTTGACTTCTTTAATGGTGATCAGAAAAAAATTTTTGAAAAAGCACAGGAACAAATTCAGATGTTTGAAAATAGTAAGATTTATGTCAGGGAACAAGAAATTATTGACAACGTAGCCCGGATGGAAGCCATTGTAACTGCAAAGAATCCTTTTAGGCAGATTCAGAAGTTGCCCGATATGTCTATGAGGTTTGTACAGCAGTATGGAGAATTACTGGAAAAAGAAGCAGAAGAAATGCGTCCAATCGTAGAAGATGATCAGAGAAAGGTTTTACATATACTGGATGAAAAAGGGTTTGTATCAGTGTTTAGGGACAGATTCTCAAGTGTTTTTGAAGAATTAAAAGAAAAGCTGGATACTTCTAACGAGATTGCTACGGTAAAAAATATTAGATTAGAAAGTGATACCTTGAAGCTTCGCTGTTTGGATGAGATTACGGAATATGAGGAAGCGCATCGTCCGAAAGTAAATCCGGAACCATCGGTAAATCCAGTAACTCCGCCTACAAGTGAAGACCATGTATCGCCAGTACAGCCAAAACCAAAGAAACGTAAGAATGTATCCATCAGCAATGTGGCAGGTGCAAGAACTTATTCCATTGAAAATGAACAGGATATCGACAATTTCTTGGCAGAGATGAAGGAAAAATTATTAAACGAGCTGGATGAAAATACGATTATCACATTAAGCTAAATATTCCGGTGGGAGGAAGTAGTACATGAACAAGAACACGATAAAAAAATTTGCCATAGAAGCAAGAAAAAAACTGATTGATTCGGTTACGGACAAAGCAGGCATGCTCGGTATCACGGAGAAATCCTGCAGTGAACCGATTACTAAGGGGCCAGACTTTGAAGTATATCAGACCGTTGCGGGAACAGAAGTTACACTAAATAAAAATCAGTGTAAACAAAGGAAGAAACTGGTATCACAGATTGAATCTCGTGGCTTTGAAGCTGTTGTAGAAGAAGTAGCCTATACCTGGTTCAACCGAATCTGTGCAATCCGTTTTATGGAAGTAAATGATTATCTTCCAAACAGAGTTCGTGTACTCTCCTCTGAAAAAGAAGGCAAGATGGAACCGGATCTTGTGACTCGGGCGCCGGATGTAGATTTAAACCTGACTGCACAGGAAAAAGAAGAGATTATCAATTGGAAAATGAGCGGTACATCTGAAGATACGGATAAGCTGTATTGCAAATTGTTCCTGAAACAGTGTCATCAATTGCATGATATTCTGCCGGGATTATTTGAGGCAGACTCTGACTATATGGAATTACTTTTTGGCATCTCTTATACGAATAAAGATGATGTTATCTATATGCTAGTCAATTCAGAGACTGGTATTCCGGAAAATGATTTTAATGTGTCTGCACTGGATGAAGAAGGGAATCCAACCGGACAAGTGGAGATCATTGGATGGCTGTATCAGTATTACAATACAGAATTAAAAGATGATACCTTTGCAAAACTGAAAAAGAATATAAAAATAACAAAAGAAAGAATTCCGGCAGCAACACAGCTTTTCACACCGGACTGGATTGTGCGTTATATGGTGGAAAACTCTTTGGGAAGAATTTGGATTGAGCATTTAAGGGCTGTAGATCCAAGCACAGACGAAAAAGCAGCTGCGGAGAGATTTGGATGGAAATATTATCTTCCAGAGGCAGAGCAGGAAGAAGCTGTTAATGTAAAACTGGCAGAAATCCGTACCTCCTACAAAGAACTGAAGCCTACAGATATTACCTGTATCGATCCATGTATGGGAAGTGGACATATCCTGATTGCAATGTTCGATGTGCTGATGGATATTTATGAAAGTGCAGGATACGATAAGAGGGAAGCAGCGTTTGAAATCGTAGAGCATAATATTTATGGTTTGGATATTGACCGGAGAGCATATCAGCTGGCATATTTTGCAGTGATGATGAAAGGGCGTCAGTATGATCGCCGCTTTTTCAGCCGTGGCATTCAGCCGCATGTGTATGCCATTGCAGAGAGCGGACATACTGATAAGGATGGGAAAAAGCATAAAAATTATGATGAATATGCACTTGAGTATTTCTGTAATGGCGATGCCAAGCGGAAAGCAGCTATGGAAACCATCATCAGTGAACTGCATGATGCAAAGGAATACGGCTCGATTCTGACGGTTACACCGCAGGACTGGTCTGCGCTGTATGACCGCTTTGCGGAAATTGAGGAGGATATTCATATCTCTCGTGAAGCAGCACTGAGAGAATTACTGCCGTTGGTGCAGGTGGCGGAGGCGTTGGCGCAGAGGTATGACGTGGTTGTGACGAATCCGCCGTATATGGGTGCGTCAGGTATGAGTTCAAAGCTGTCGAATTATGTAAAAAAGAATTATCCAGATAGCAAGAGCGACTTATTTGCGGTATTTATTGAACATTGTGGATATATGGCAAAGAAAAATGGATATCAAGCGATGATTACACAACAGGTGTGGATGTTTATTGCAGGATATGAGCGATTGAGAGAAAAACTTTTAAGCTACAGGGTTATTAATATGTTGCATCTTGGAGCAAGAGCTTTCAATGAAATACCAGGAGAGGTAGTTCAAACTGTTTCTTTTATTTTGAATTTATCATACATTTCTGATTATAGTGGAACGTATTGTAAACTTTTGACTGGAAAATCGGAAGCTGAAAAAGAAAAAGATTTTTTTGATGTAAAACAACGCTTTGCTACAAAACAAGCTATTTTTTCTGGAATACCAAGAACAGAGTATATATATTGGGTAAGCGATGCTCTTTTGCATGCGTTTACTCATTATAAAAAAGTAAGAGACTATTTTACAGTTCGTAATGGACTGACTACAGGGGATAATAATCGTTTTTTACGTCTATGGTTTGAAGTTCAAAAAGAAAACATAGGAAGTAAATGGTTTCCTTGTAATAAGGGAGGTACATTTCGACGCTGGTATGGAAATAAAGATTATTTAATAGATTGGGAAAATAATGGATTTGCTCTCAAAAATTTTACAGACATAAAAACTGGTAAGTTAAGGTCAACACTTAGAAATATTGAGTTTAATTTTCTTCCATCAGTTGTTGTTGGACATGTAGCATCTGGAGATTTACCATTTAGATATGTGGAAGGTGGATTTATCTCAGAAAGTGCGGTTAACAGCATATATCCACTGGATAATGAAGTGAGTCTCATATATTTGCTCGGCATACTTAATTCTAAATCTTGTAATTATATTTCAAAAATGTTAAGTCCTACATTGGGTGTGTCGCCTGAAGATATACTTAACATTCCGATTGTGGTAAGAGATGAGTCAATAGTTTCTTCAGTGGTGAAAAATACGCTTGCAATATCGAAAATAGATTGGGATTCTTTTGAAACATCATGGGACTTCCAGTGCCATCCATTGATTCAAAATTGTCACGGTGTAGATAATGAGAAAGGAGAAGAACAGGCATATATTGAAGATGCGTATACTGAGTGGGAGTTTGATTGCAACCGTCGATTTAACCAGCTTAAAGCTAACGAAGAAGAACTGAACCGTATCTTCATCGATATTTATGGCTTGCAGGGTGAGCTGACACCGGAGGTCGAGGATAAGGATGTAACTGTCCGCAAGGCTGACCTTGGCAGAGATATTCGCTCTTTCATTTCCTATGCGGTTGGCTGTATGTTCGGTCGGTATTCGCTGTATAATGAAGGAATTTTATATGCAGGCGGTGCAGGTAGAGATTTTGGAAGCATTGTTGATAAAATACAAGATTGTCTTCATGCTCAAGGAAAATCTCGATTTCCAGAAAACGAATTTTATCCTGACAGAGATAACATAATCCCCATCTGTGACGATGAATACTTCGAGGATGATATTGTCGGTCTGTTCGTGAAATTTGTGAAAACTGTTTACGGCGCAGATACCTTAGAAGAAAATCTTGATTTTATTGCAAGTGCATTAGGAAACAAAGGCGATACTTCCAGAGAAGTCATTCGTAATTATTTCTTGAAAGATTTTTATGCAGACCATCTGAAAGTATATCAGAAGCGTCCTATTTACTGGCTGTTTGATAGTGGAAAACAGAACGGATTTAAGGCTCTGATTTATATGCACCGTTATGATGCTGATACTGTTGGTCGTGTCAGAACGGATTACTTACACCGAGCGCAGAAATATGTTGAAACAGCGATGCAGAGTGCGCAGTATATCATTGAAAATGCAACATCCGCTTCAGAAAAATCAAAGGCAACAAAAGCTGTAACCAAGTATACCAAGCAGCTTGCAGAAATGAAGATTTACGATGAAGCCATTGCACATATTGCAAATAAGAGAATTGAGATCGATCTGGATGATGGTGTGAAAGTAAATTATGAGAAATTCCAGGGAGTGGAAGTTGCCCAGGAGGGCAAGAAAGCATTAAAAGTGGATTTGTTGGCAAACCTGAAATAAAGGAAATAAGGTGACAAATAGATATGAAAATCAAAAAGTTGACATTAAACAATTTTATGGCATTTGGAAATGCAGAAATGAATTGGGCTGATAACATCAATATTATTTGTGGTGAAAATAGTACAGGGAAAACCACACTTTTGAAGGTAATGTATTCTGTAATAAAACCTTTTAGCAATATAAATAGAGAAAATTTAACAAAAGAGATGGAAGAACAACTCTTTGTTAAAAAGCTTCAGGGAGTGTTTCGCCCAGATGAAATGAAGATTGGCAGACTGGTAAGCCGGAAACAAGGAAGTAACAGAACAGAGTTTTCTGTTGATATGGAGAAGCAACAAAAAATTACGGTTGGATTTGGTAACAGGCAGGAGAATCATGCCGATGTTTCTATAGAACAAGGTGAAAAAGCCAGAAAATATGATGTCATTTATATTCCTACAAAAGAAATGATTTCTACGGTAGAACATTTCGTATCATTATATGATGAATATCATATTGATTTTGAGGAAATGTACTATGATCTTGCCAAACTTTTGGATCGTCCTCTTTCAAAAGGTCCTAACACAATAGAGCAAAACCAGGTTTTAAGTAATCTTGAAGACATCATGAAAGGACAAATTGTTCAAAAAAACAAGAAATTTTATTTCAAAATAAAAGGCGAGGGAGAATTTGAAATGGGATTACTTTCTGATGGTTATAGAAAATTATCTATGATTATCTATATGATTCTTTCAGGGAGTTTGAATAAGAATACCATTCTATTTTGGGATGAGCCGGAAACAAATATGAACCCCAAAATGATTCGCCCGATTGTACAGGCAATGGTTGCATTAGCCCAGATGGGAGTACAGATTTTTGTATCAACACACGATTACTTTATTCAACAAGAATTTAACATGATTGCTGCATATCCAGAGTTAAATCCTAAAAAAATGGACATTCGGTTTATTTCATTATTCAGAGATGAGGCTACACATGATGTTCATTATGAAATGAGAAATTTAGCATCTGATTTGGAGCATAATGCAATTATGCAGGAATTTGATGCGATGTACGATAGGGAGCAGAGGATTATTTATGGAGAATAATGTTAGGGAAGAAAGTGGATTAAAGTTTCAGTTTCCAGAAAATGATACCGTGATAAAATTTGATGATACAAAATTCTATAGAGACTATTTTAATAAACTGCCGAATGCAAAGGGTGTAGATTTTATTTCTGTTGATGAATATAAGATCGCTTTTATAGAAGTAAAGAATTGTATTGGTGATGAAGGAAATTGTAGGTGGCGAATTGCACCTAATAATCAGAAACGCAACAAGACACATACTTCTGTCAATGTGGAAGGGCGAGACAGTCTGGATATTGAAATGGCACAGAAAGTAGCAATGACGATAGCAGCTTTGATTGGCGCAAAATCCTTTGGGGATACAAAAGAATGTTTGTGTGAGTTAAGGGAATATATTCAGTTCTTGTCGAAAGATGCATTTTCAGATAATTCAAAAAAGAAATATGTGATTTTGTTTTTAGAAGGTGATTTTGGCGGAAAAACCCGATCAAAAAAGATGATTATGAAGGCATTACAAAATAGCATAAATAAAAAACTAAAGTGGATTAATTGCAGAGTATCTGTGGTTGATTCCGATACATATAATACGAAATTATTTCAGATTGTGAGGTAAAAAAGCATATTGTACATATTGCAAATGAGAGAATTGAGATTGATCTGGATGATGGTGTGAAAGTAAATTATGCGAAATTCCAGGGAGTGGAAGTTGCCCAGGAGGGCAAGAAAGCATTAAAAGTAGATTTGTTGGCAAAGATTAAGTAAGAAAGATGAGAGAGATTCTTTTATGAGTAAATTTGAGGAAAAAGACACTTCCGATATTATTGTTAATTCTGTAGAAGAAGTATATGCTGTGATCGACAAATATAATCAAGAATTTCATTTACCAAGAAAAGGTGGCAATACGGAAACACGAGCATTTTATCGTGGACAGTCCAATTTTGCATGGAAGATAGAGCCAAGTATTTTACGATGTTCGGAAGATGAAGGTGTATTATATAGAAAAAATCAGTCGAATTTAGAAGGGAAAGATTTATTTGCTCAATTTGCGTTCTTACAACATTATGGGACAGGAACAAGAATGATTGATTTTACAACAAATCCAGAAGTTGCCATGTATTTTGCATGTGAGAAAGATCCTTTGTTAGATGCTGCACTTTACTTGTATACATATAATGCCCATAAAGCAGAATGGATTGATACGCTTATGTTCACAGAACTTATGCAGATGAAAGGGTATAACACTATAAAAATAAATTCTTTTTCAGAACAACTGTTAAAGAAGTATCCGATTTTATCGCAAAGATTTGTAAGAACAGCAGAATTAAATATGTTTCTTATGGCATATTTAGATCATGGATATATGGTTTTGCCAACTGAGGATGTAAAAATACACAATATACGGATAAGGAATCAAGAAGGTGTGTTTTTTATTTGTGGAGTAGAGTTTACAAAAGATATAACAACACAAATGAGATTTGAATCACAAGCCGGTTTTAATGAATTTATTAGCCATTCTATTAATATTCCAGATTCGTTAAAAGCGGGTAGCGTTTGCTGGAAAATTCATATAAATAAGAGCTTAAAACCGCAGATTTTAAGCCATTTGGCGAAAAAAGGAATAACACGTGAGTATTTATTTCCGGATATTAATGTGAGCAATAATTATAGTGTACGATAGAGAAATGTGATTTGAGTAAAATGGCATTTAACTATATGGAGAGGATGTAAACGTAGATGGATTTATTGAATATACAAGAACAGTTAAACACAGAGTTTTGCAAGGAAGAGACTCGTGTTATATTCTGGTTTGATGATAAAGGGGAATACGAAGACGAGGTATCTGAGTTACAGTTGGATCATGCAAAATTACATATTTTGGATGGAACGAACTGGCTTTACTCCAAATGGTTATTAAATGAATCAGATACAGAGAGCAAGTATCTTGTATATGCACCATTTCCAAAACCAAGTGATGCAGAAAATCCATTAGCAGATATGTATTATTACTCGGTTCCGTACTATACGGACCGAGTATCACAGATGGCACAGGAAATAGGAATTGATAATCGATTTAAAGAACATCTGGCGCAGTACAGTAACTTCTGGAAAAATAAGAATCGTATTGAAAAGTTCAAAGAGCTTGGCATAGACCATTTCAATGTGGAAAGCATTGATATTGGTCTTATTGCCGTGCTTACAGATGTGAAGACGCCGAATTTTGAAGAGATTACAAGACATTTAGTATTAAACAACAGCGAAGCATACATAAAATCCTTAGCGGATTACGGGCTTTTAGAAAAGTTCTGGAAATTATGTGAGAAGTATTTCGGATATCAGTCTGAAAATCCGAATGTAGATGATATGGCAGTATGTATGCTCTTGACTTATGCATCCGTGGCGTTGAAAGATACATTGCCGGATGTTTTGAGATCTTATGTATTGAAAAAGAAAAATGATGTCGTTGTATTTGTCCGAAATATGATGGACAATGTATTCTATCAAGATGCGTTTGATGCTCTATCAGAAAAAGTGGACAAAACGTTACGAGTAGTGAGCAAAATCCGGGATGAGTTGAAAAAGGATGCAGGCAAGGCAAGAAATCAATCTGCACAGCTTCTGGATATTGTAAGTTGTGATGCATTCAAAGAACTGGATAATATCTTAATTGACTGGGCATTAGATCAGTTGAATGACGAAATTCTGGATGCTCAGATTGATGGCATGAACCTTGCTCAAATCGCAGAGCAGCGAACAGCAAAGTCCTGTCATTTTGGAAATGTATATAAAAACGAATATCATGCAATCAAATATGCTTATCAGATGATGAAGGCAGTCTCTGTTTTAGAAGTAACCAGTGATATCAAGGCTATGGTAGCAGATTATCAGAAACAAACATATTTGGTTGATTCTTATTATAGATGGTTTTACAGTGCCTATGACTGTATAGAAGATGCAGAGAGGTTTTCAAAGGTAAGAGAGCGCATTGAGAATATGTATTCCTTTACTTATCTGCAGAAAGTGACACCGAAGTGGAATCAGGAACTGACGAATAATCTGATGGCAGATACCGGATTAAAACGTCAGGAGGACTTCTATCGGAACTACCTGAAGGCGTATGAAGGAAAGAATCGTGTCATCGTTATTATTTCTGATGCTTTTCGGTATGAATGTGCAAAAGAATTAATGGAACGATTGGAACTGGATGAAAAATGTACTCCTAAATTAGAGTGTATGATAAGCAGCCTTCCTTCGGTGACATCAGTAGGAATGGCAAGCCTTTTACCGCACAACGAGTTACAGGTAGATGATAAATTGAACGTTACAGTAGATGGGCATAGCTGTAGTGATCTAACATCCAGAGATAAAATTTTAAAAGCACAAAAAGAAAATAATATAGCTTTAGCGTTTGATGAAGTGGCAAGTGCCAACAAAGAGAAAATTCGTGAATTGCTGCAGAAGAAGAATATTGTATATATATATCATAATCAGGTGGATGCACGTGGGGATAAGCCTGCCAGTGAGAATGAAGTGTTTACAGCGTGTTCCGAAGCAATTGAAGAGATTCATAAGTTGATCAAGAAATTGACCGGCTATATATCAGCACCAAAATTCTTTATTACAGCAGATCATGGCTTTCTGTACAAGAGAGACAAGTTGCAAGAATTTGATAAAGTATCCTATGATCGTGAAATCTGTACTTATTCTAACAAACGTTTCTTGCTTACTACAAAGGAAGTAAGAGAACCTGGTATGAAGTCCAGATTAATGACTTATATGAACAATTTATATGTAACAACACCGATTGGAGCAGATATTTTTAAGGTGGCCGGTGGCGGACAGAACTATGTGCATGGTGGTTCTTCACTTCAGGAAATGCTGATTCCGGTAATTGAGCTGACAATGAATACAAGAGCTGTTGCTTATGATTATGTGGATGTGATTCTGACCTCCGTAAACCGAAAAGTGACAAACCTGATTACTTACTTTGATTTTATCCAGACAGAGAAAGTGACAGATACTATGAAAGCGAGAAGTCTGGTGGCATATTTTACAACAGAAGATGGCGAGAAGATATCTTTTGATGTACCGATTGTGGCAAACAGCAGAGAAAATGCACCGGAGAGGAGAACATTCCATGAGAAGTTCACATTGAAGTCCAGAGAATATAAGTACGGAGACAAGTATTATCTGGTGCTGACAGATGCAAATGATGAGAAGAATATTCTGCAGCAGTATGAATTTATGATTGATATTGCGTTCGTGGATGATTTTGGATTCTAGGAGGAACGATATGAACACAAATGAAATTATAGATATCCTATTTGACCGAAGCAAAGGACATCATAGAACGTCGAAAGGTTTTAAATGTTACTTTAACTTATATAGGTGCAATTTAAGCAGAGATGATGTACATAATTTGTTTGAGTTTGAAATCGATAAATCATTATCTGTTTTTAATCCAAGTATTTTAATTAGTATACCAGAAGGTGAAGTCGGTGAAATTTATAGCCATGATGAGAAATATAATTATGATAAATTGAATTACATGATGCAAATTTTCCCCGAAGATATTTTAAAAGAATATGGGAAGGAGTTAACATACGTTGTATTTTCCATATTACATGAGGTAGGGCATTGGGAATATATTTGCGACAATAACTATTCACCGCAAGAATATGAAGAAAATGACTTTGTGGAACGAAAATTATTTTATGAAAACCATAAGGGAAATGATTCAGAAGAAACATTTTGGGAATATAGAGAAATAACGAGTGAAAAAAAAGCAGATAAATACGCTATCTCAGAACTCAATAACGCTTTAAAATCTATTACCAATAGTAAGAAGGACGAATATGAACATGAACGAGAATAGAGAATATATAGAGGATATGAGTGAAGATAAACGAGAAGAAATCAAGCAAAAGCTTCGTCAATACTATGACGGTCGTATAGTACGGAAGGATTTAACAAAATCCATCCGTGAGGGTGCCAATGTTCCGGTTTATGTACTGGAATATCTCCTTGGACAGTACTGTAATTCTGATGATGAAGAGATCATTGAAGAGGGTGTAGAGAACGTAAAGCGTATTTTAAGAGATAACTATGTGCGTCCGGATGAGGCACAGAAGATTCTCTCTCTTTTGCGTGAAAGAGGTAGCTATACCGTGATTGACCGTATTACTGTTGTCTTAAATACAAAGGAAGACCGCTATGAAGCTACATTCTCTAATCTGGGTGTAAAAGGGATTCCAATTCATCCGGATTATGTGAAAGATTATGACCGACTACTCTGTGGTGGTATTTGGTGTATCCTGCAGATGGAGTATGAGTTTATAGAAGAAGATAAGAAAAATACACAGCCAATACGAATTAGAAAGCTTACACCTATTCAGATGCCACATGTGGATATGGATGAAGTTCGAAATGGAAGAAAAGCATTTACAAAGAATGAATGGATGGATATCCTGCTTCGTTCGACAGGTATGGAGCCGGAAAGTTTCAGCGAGAGAGAAAAATGGTTGTTGATCGCCCGTATGATTCCGCTGGTAGAGAATAACTTCAATCTCTGTGAGCTTGGACCACGTTCTACTGGTAAGTCATACATATATGAGCAGATTTCACCAAACAGTATTCTTGTTGCTGGAGGACAGACAACCGTAGCCAATCTCTTTTACAACATGTCCAATCATACCGTAGGTCTTGTAGGTATGTGGGACTGTGTGGCTTTTGATGAGGTTGCCGGTATTAAGTTCAAAGATAAAGACGGCATCCAGATTATGAAAGGATACATGGCTTCCGGAGCATTTTCCCGTGGTAAGGCAGAGATTCAAGCAAAGGCTTCTATGGTATTTGTAGGAAATATCAACCAGAGTGTTGATACTCTTTTGAAGACATCCAACCTATTTGACCCATTCCCGCCGGAAATGGGAACAGATACAGCGTTCCTGGATCGTATGCATTGTTATATTTCTGGATGGGAGATTCCGAAATATAGACCGGATTCCTTTACCAATGATTATGGATTTATCACAGATTATCTGTCAGAGTTCATGCGTGAACTTCGTAAGGACAGCTATAGTGACCTAATGGACAAGTATTTCCATCTGGGCAAAAACTTGAACCAGCGAGATACAATTGCAGTTCGTAAGATGATTTCCGGATTTACAAAACTGTTATATCCGGATGGAGAAGTAACAAAAGAAGAATTACGTGAGATTGTGGAAATTTCTCTGGAACTCCGCCGCAGAGTAAAAGAACAGTTAAAGAAGATTGGCGGCATGGAGTTCTATGATGTGAATTTCTCTTATACAGATAATGACAGCTTTGAGGAGCATTATATTTCAGTTCCGGAGCAGGGCGGTGGCAAGCTAATCCCAGATGGAATGGGAAAGCCGGGATCTGTTTATACTGTTTCCAAATCAAAAACAGGGATGATAGGCTGCTATATGCTGGAAGCACAGATGATGCCAGGCACCGGAAAGCTGGCCTGCACAGGTATTGGATCAGGAAAAGAGCCGAAAGAAGCAACGAATACAGCGTTTCATTATCTGAAAGCAAATGGAAACCGTATTTCTGGTCGGATTAGTACTACAACAAAGGATTATATTATCAACTATCAGGATATGCAGGGCATTGGGATGACAGGAACCCTAGCATTACCAACACTGATTGCTATATGTTCTGCAGCACTTGGAAAGACACCTCTAAACAGCTTGGCAATTTTAGGTGAAATCAGTATTGGTGGCACTCTGATTAAGGTAGATGAGTTGGCAAGCACCTTGCAGGTATGTCTGGACAGCGGAGCAAAGAAAGTTTTATTGCCAATTACTTCAGCAGGAGATATAGGAACTGTACCATCTGATCTGGTTGGCGCATTTAGCCTGATTTTCTATTCTTCCGCAGAAGAAGCAGTATTCAAGGCTCTTGGTGTGGAATAGGACTTGATCACAGTATAATAGCAGACAACGCCCGTATTATATCAAGGCTCTTGGCAGAGATGGCGTTGTATATGTCCGTATTGCCGGAATCACTCGCCTTGCTAACGAGTACATGGTAAAAGAGCTATTGTTTGAGGGCAGCAACCTTTACTATTTTACTACTGTTTCGAAGTCAGTTCCGTTATTCCGCAGAGTTTCACCGAGCCTGTAGGAATCGCTTTCTATATCAAGCAGATAACACAAAGACCTTTTTCAATGAGCCATATGACATAAATTTAGATTAGCATAAACAGGTGCAGATTATCTATAATGGGGCTACATCGTTTTTTATTCATTTGCATTCTATGGCTTTTACCGATATAATATCAAAAAAATGATTGTATTCGTTTCTAAGTGTGCCAAAAAATTGGATTTGAGGTGACAAACAAAATGAACGAAGTAGGGGAAATGATACGTCAATACAGAATGAAATTGGGTTATTCCCAGAAATATTTGTCTGAAAAAGTGGGTATCACGTCAGTAGCATTATCTGCCATTGAACGAGGTGTTCGACTTCCGGGTGATGAAATGATTTATAAATTTTCCAAAGCTCTTGGGATATCGGTTGGGCAAAGGGTAAAGATATACCGCTGTAAACGAGGTCTATCACAGTCAGAGCTTGCGAAAAGAATAGAGATATATCCATCAGGGCTGTCTCGTATAGAATCGGGCAAAGAACCAATGAGTAAGGCTGTTCTGGAGCGTATCTGTCAAGTGCTGGAGATCTCTCCGGATAAATTAAAACCTCTTTTGATGCCACAAAAGAAGGAGAAAAAGAAGCTGCAGCAGCTAACCGAAAATGATCTTATGAATAAATTTAATGCGTATCATCCGATTTTAGTTCGGATATTAAAAACGGATAACGAGGATGATTATGAGGAGTTGTTCCCGGCGGTGCTGGATGCCATATATTCAACATCGGAAAAGGGCGTATCCGGCGAATTGGTTGCCATTTTTCGCCATGGAACCCAAGGAGTTCTGAAGCTTAAAGATTATAGAATAAAATGGATTGCGTACTCCTATGATGAGGAGCTGTTGGATAACGAAAAAAGGGAAATGTAGCAAAAATAGCTTTGGAATTTGAATCCAAAGCTATTTTGATGTTTCTGGCAAGCATAAAAATAACTTAATAATTTGACTTTTAACATTTATTAAGTTAAATAAAATAAATTAAGTTAAAAAGGTGGAGAGAAATGTGCTTACAAGTATATTCGGGATTTGGGAGCATCCCAGAGTTTGTGTAAACCTCCAAACTGATGTAAGATAAAATTACTCAGTTTGGAGGTTATTTTTATGGCAAGAAGAAAAGACAGCCCACAAAAAGCAGCAATGCGAGAAATGATGCGTGATTATCTGAAGAATAATGATATCAGCATCAAAGACGGCGCCGATGTAAACAGTATCATGCGTGACATGATGTCTGTTCTTTTGGAAGGTACTTTGGATGAAGAACTGGATGAGGAATTAGGTTATTCCAAGTATGACTATCGAAACAAAGAAACAGATAACAGTCGAAATGGGCATTCCAGCAAAACCATGCACACAAGCTATGGAGATATGAATGTAGCTATTCCAAGAGATCGTAACGGTGAGTATGAGCCTCAGCTAATCAAAAAATATCAGAATACTGTGACGCAGGACATGGAAGAAAAAATCCTTTCCATGTATGCAAAGGGAATGACTACCGGAGATATCGAAGCTCACATGCGGGAACTGTACGATATTGATATTTCTGACAGTACCATCAGCCGGATTACGGATAAAATCCTTCCAATTGTAAAAGAATGGCAGGAACGTCCGTTGGAAGAAGTGTATGCTGTCGTATTTATGGATGCTATCCACTATCATGTCCGAAGCGAAGGACGCATTGTAAAACGTGCAGTTTACATTGCTCTTGGCATCGATATGAACGGAAAAAAGGACATTCTTGGTATGTATGTTGGAGAAAATGAAAGTCCCAAGTTCTGGCTCTCCATCATGAATGGACTAAAGAACCGCGGAGTTGAAGATATCCTGATAGCATGTGTGGATGGACTAAATGGATTTCCACAGGCAATTGAAGCTGTTTATCCAAAAACAGAAATCCAGCAGTGTATCATTCATCAGATTCGCAATTCAACGAAGTTTGTTTCCTACAAAGACATCAAAAAGCTGATGTCCGATCTGAAACTTGTATATGCGGCTCCAACGGAAGAAACAGCTTTAAATGAGTTAGAATTGTTCAAAGATAAATGGGATTCCAAGTATCCAAAGATTTATAAATCATGGCATGACAACTGGGCTACGTTATCCACTTATTTCAAGTATCCGGAGGCGGTACGTCGACTGATTTACACCACGAATGCCATTGAGGGGTTCAACCGCCAGCTCCGGAAAGTAACCAAAAGCAAGACCGTTTTCCCATCGGATGACAGCCTTTTAAAAATGCTGTATCTTGCGACTATGGATATTACTAAGAAATGGACAGGACACCGGCAGGACTGGGGGCAGATCCATTCCCAGCTGGAAATCTATTTTGAAGAACGTCTAATCAGACGCAACCTGTAAAAACAGCTTGTTTTAGGCAGGTTTTATTGACATGCCCAAAAACTCCTGTATAATGCAGATATGGGCAGAATCCGGAAAATCGGCTCTGCCCATTTGTAACTATTCACAAATCTTATATCAGTTTTTAGCGTTTACACAAAACTTGAAACGGTCTCTCGGATTTTCTGTAAAATAACAGATAATACATAGTCAACTACCCACGACCTAAAGGTCATGGGCTTGTAACTGCCCAGTCGTACTAACAGCTTACGCCTCCGACCTTTCATCTCAATAGATATCGCTATCTAAAGTGGCGTTACATCGCAGGGTGGTTGACAGCACCCTTTGCAACAAAGTTTACTCTGTTGCAACTGTATAAGAATCGTTAGATTCTTTGGTACTCTGGCTATCAGAAAGATAGTTTATTCCCATACGATACAGATTCATAGCTCCGATACGGTCATCATTGGACTGATAGCCACAGTTTTTACAAGTAAACAAATGTATTTTCTTGTTACGGTTAGACTTTTCCGTATGCCCACAAACAGGACAACATTGACTTGTATAACGAGGGTCTACCTTAATTACAGAAGATTGATTCTGCTTTGCCTTATAAATTAGTTTCTGTTCTAAATCATAGAACGACCACGACACAGAAACATAACGGTCTTTTGTTTTGACACGCTCTGTAGCATTACGAATACCCGATAAATCTTCTAATACAAAGAGTGTGTGCTTCGGGTTATTCTCAACAAGTGCCTTTGATACACAATGGTTCACATCTTGCATCCAACGGTTTTCTCGATGACCGATAGCTTTTAATCTTCGCCTTGAAGATGGAGTTTGTCGCATTTGGAGTTCTTTACGAAGTTTGGAATAATTAGCACGTTTCTGCTTGATAGCTTTTCCACTAACAAATCCAGACTTGTGATGACTGTCATAGGTTGCAACAACGAAGTTAATTCCTCTGTCAATGCCTACGACATTACAAATGTCAGAAATATTACTTTTTTCGACATCATAAGTTACGGGTATGTAAAGATAATATTTGCCATGTTTGTTTGTGAGCTTAGCTGTACCAAACCTATAGATTGTGTGGTCAAAATATTTAGACATACCTTCAGCGAAATATGGCAGTTTAACACGACCATTCAGCGTATTCACAGAAAAACAGTTTTGCGTTAAAGAATAATCTCTGTTCCAAACTAAATCATACTGAGGTTTCTTGAAGGTTGGTCGTATCCATTTATTTTGATTTTCGAGAATAGTTCTATATCTTGCAATGACCGTTTTCAAAACGGACTGAGCCATTTGCGATTTCAGACCAAATTTTTCTCTTAGAGTAGAATACAAAACTTTATTCAGTGAAAACTGCTTTAAATCATGAGTTTGGAATACATAGCCTGAAACATAATTACAGGCATCACGATAAACAGACATAGTTTCATCAAGCAAAACTTTATCTGCATCAGTAGCGGCTATTTGAACTTTTGCGGTTATAGTCATCTGTTCCATAGATGTACTCCCTTCATTGATATTTCACTAGATATAATATATAATAATAGATAGTGAAAGTCAATCATTATCAGAGGTAGACTATGGACAATAGATATAATCGTCATAACAGACGAAAATACAGTCTAAAAGTACATATAGTTCTTGTAACTAAATATCGTAAGAAACTACTAAAAGGTTCTATTGCTGACGATGTTAAGCAAAAGATTTTTGATATACCCAATACTCGTGGCTACGAAATAATCGCTATGGAAGCAGACAAAGACCACATGCATTTCTTAATAAGTTATGATACGACTGATAGGGTTTGTGACATTGTTAAGATTGTAAAACAAGAAACAACATATTGCCTATGGCAAAAGTATGGTTCGTTTCTGTCTAAACAGTATTGGAAGAAAAGGATATTTTGGTCAGACGGATACTTTGCTTGCAGTATTGGAGAAGTATCGTCAGCGACTATACAAAAGTATATTGAAAGTCAGGGTTAATGGCTAAAGATTAACAAGGCTCCTCCCACCACCTGAAGGTAGTGGGTTTCCGCCTATGGCAAACGAAAGGATTTAATTTATGAAAAAATGGTATAAAAGAGTCTTAGAATTTGAATCCAAGACTCTTTTTGTTTATGAATCTTTCCCAAGCAGCCAATCGGGAAGGTATTTTACCTGTATGCCGTTATAGTTGCCGGGAGTGAAACGATCTGCGGTAAGGACAATTTTTTCGTAGTTGTCTCTGATATTCGATAATGGTTTGAGTTCACGCTCAAAAGTTTCTTTTGCAGTCATATCCGCAGTAACTTGAATATAGCTATAGACACCATTTTTTTCAGCAACAAAATCCACTTCTGTGTTTCCGACTTTTCCAATCATTACTCTATAACCTCTACGAAGAAGCTCGAAGAAAACAATGTTTTCAAGAGAAAATCCAAGGTCATAATTCTGGCGTGGCAGAATATAATTACGCAGACCGAGGTCTACGATATATAATTTTCTGTTTGCTTTTAAGAGCTGTTTGCCGACAATATCAAACCGTTCTGCAGGATAGAAAATAAAGGATTCTATTAAAGCATCTACATAGTCGCTCACCGTATTGGGAGATAGTTTTCTGCCGTTTGAAGTTAAATAGTTTGTGATGCTCCTGATAGAAACAGGATTACCTGCTACACTGGCAAGATATTTTGCGATAGTTTTCAGCAGCACAATATCGGTAATCTTTCTTTTGAAAGGATCACTTTCTTTTCTGGCTTGTCTATCTTCTATATCTTTTACAATAACGGTATTGTAGATTCCTTCCAAGTAGGTTTCTACTTTTTCAGAAGTACGATTCATTACAGCAATATATGGCAGACCGCCGTTACGCAGGTACTCCGCAAGCCCTTGTTCTGTATCCATATCAGTAATAGAAAGAAATTCCTTAAAAGAAAGGGGCAGCATTTTGATTTCAACATATCGCCCGGTCAGCAGAGTAGCCAAATCGCTGGACAGCATATACGCATTGGAACCGGTGATGTATATATCAATATCCGGCTTAACATACAGACTATCAACTACCTTTTCAAATGCGGCTACCTTCTGAATTTCATCCAGAAAGATATAAGTTTTTTTGCCGATGCACAAGTGACTTTTGAGATATTCATATAATTTCCGATAGTCCAGAAGTTCCTCATATTCCAGTTCCTCAAAATTGACAGAAACAATCTGATCTGCAGAAACCCCATTTGCTTTCAGCCATGCTTGATATTGCAGGAGCAGGGTGGATTTACCGCAACGTCTGATGCCGGTTATTACTTTGATTACCTGCTCGTCTTTCCATTGAGCCAATCGTTCCAAATATTCTTTTCTCTCAACCAATGGAATCACCTCCGATAAATAGTATTCCGATTATAGCACAAATTATGCTAAAAATCAATTTATGTGCCGAAACGGGAATACAATATTGAATTTTTTATGTTGTATTTCTATTTCGGCACATTTATGGAGCAAAATTAGTCCTCGGTTGGAAAATGGATAACATTGTTCTTATTGAGAATACTATCTAACTTGTTGAGCTCCGTAGCTTCACCCAGCTCTCTGGCAGTTTCGGCGGTTATGTTTGGAACGATTTCGTCAAAGAACAGCTGGCGAGCCTTTGTAATTGTACTTGCTGAACAGCCTAATTGTTGTAGTGTATATATCAGATAGCCTGCGATATGGGCGTTGAATGCTCCTGTTTCTATGATTTCGTCTTTCTCCTCTTCACTTTTATACATCATTTCATAAAATAATGAAATGGATTCATTTTCCTCGTCCCAATCATCGTCAATATCGGAAAATGGTTCATCATCATACTCATCATCAAGCAACGCTTCTTCATTTGTCTTTTGGCGGTAGATATCAGACAAAAGTGGATCAAGGAGCGGATCGGCTTCCCAACCGAGTAAATAGCCTGCGGTTGTGTGCAGCACATTGGCTATGCGGCGGGCCAATTCATAGGGAAGTTGTTTTTTATCAGTTTCGTAGCTTTTCAGGATAAAAATGGGTACATCTATTTTATCTGCCAATTCAGAGAGTTTAAGCTTTTCTATCTTCCGGCAATATTTCATTCGCCTTCCTGTAGTTGAGAGTCTTTTTTCGCTAATACTCATATTGAACACCTCATTTCTTTTTGTGTAGGCTTATTATAGCATAGCGGATAATCCGAATGCCACTAATCGAACCACCAAGTTTGTAAAAAGGAATCAGTGCGTTCTATTGACACTATACTCCCAAAGGAGTATAGTTATAGGTAGGAAGGGAATATGAATAATGAGAAAGCTATACCATGGTTCCGAAAAGATAATTGAGAAGCCCATTTATGGGCAAAGGAAAAAATATAATGATTATGGTCTGGGGTTCTATTGCACAGATAGTATTGACATGGCAAAAGAGTGGGGCGTAAAGAAGGATACAGACGGATATGCAAACTGCTATGAATTGGATTGTAACGGTCTTGATATCTTAAATTTAAATGATGATCAGTATTGCATTTTGCATTGGCTGGCAATCCTTTTGCAAAATCGTGAGTTTGATATTCCTTCCGGGCTGGCACTTGAGGCAAAGGAGTATATTTTAGATAAGTTTTCTATTGATTATGAGCGGTATGATGCGATTATCGGTTATCGTGCGGATAATAGCTACTTTTCGTTTGCACAGGATTTTATCAATGGCACCATTTCTTTCCGGCAGTTGAACCATGCAATGTATTTAAAAAAACTTGGACAGCAATTTGTTTTAAAAAGTAAAAAGGCGTTTTCAAAGCTACAATTTTGCGGATATGAAATCGCAGCTGCAGATGAATGGTATCAGAAGAAAATGCTCCGAGACAAAAGTGCTCGCAGAGAATATTTTGATGTAGAAAGAAACAGGAGACAGAAAGGTGATATTTTCATTACGCAGATTATAGATGAGGAGATGACGAGTGATGATCCACGCTTACGATAAGGTATATCTGGAAAAAGCAAGAACAGCACTTGGTCGGATGCTGGATTTTGCCGTATATGATTTAAAATATGCAGTCGGAGACTTTTGGGAGTTATTCCTTACTTCAGGCATTGCAAAACGCTTTGGAGAAGGTGATTTTCAGCTTTTGGTAGGAATGTCGGGCGTTGAACTGGCATATAAGGTTCTGGAATGTTCGGGAATCGAAAATGAACGAATAAAACCGATGTATGCAAGCAACCGGAGTGAAGAATACTGGACAGGCTGGGCATTGGCTTATTATCAATGGGAAACAGATATGTCCTTTGCGGAGATGAACCTGTATGTGCCAATCAAAGAGGTATTGGGTATGTATCATCCTTTTCATGAAATGGATATCCGACAGTTTGTCGATGCAATGAATGTTCTGTATAAAGAGCGAAAAAAAGAAACAAATCTGAAAATACGTCGCCAAAAGGCAGGCTTAAGCCAAAAGGAACTATCGGAATTGGCAGGCATTCCACTTCGGACAATTCAGCAGTATGAACAGCGGCAGAAGAACATCAATAAAGCTCAGGTACAATACTTAATTGCTTTTGCAATGGTATTTTCAATCACACATTGTTGTGTGAATTTCATCAAGGCAAGCTGTTACTCCATTTAACGATACCTTTTGAAGAAAAGCCAAAGACCAACTTACCGAGCGACAATCTCAAGTACTACCGTCAGCGAAAACAGATGACAACAAGACAGTTGGCGGAAAAGCTGGATATTGTACCATCAACTGTTGTGATGTATGAAAATGGAAAACACCCTATTCCTTATGATGTAGCTATTAAGCTGGCAGAGGTTTTGGAAATCGAAGCGTCCTTACTCTATGATGATTTCTCCCATTTCCTTTCTGTACCCTATACCGAAGCGCTAAAGAGCGTTAGAACGGCTCTGGGGCTGTCACAGAAGGCTTTTGCAGAACGGATAGGGATTGTACCAAGCTACTACTATAAAATCGAAGAAGGCAATCGCAGACCGTCACGAAAGGTATATCATCAGATGTGTGTTGCTCTCAAAGAGACCAATCCACAAACTTCACTTTTGTGGGAACATCCATTACAATGAAGGTGAAAGAGAAAAACGGATTGGAGGAGTGACTATGGCACAGAATTTGACTTATACTCGTTGCGGTGATTATCTTATCCCTAATATTAAGTTGAGCAACACAAGTGATAAACCGCTTGGAAAATATGGCAGGATGCGCAGGGCGTTTCTTGCGGAAAACAATCCAATACTCTTGGATGACATGATTCTGACGGAAACCTTATTCCCGCACTTATGGGAAATCGACGAAACTGCTCGTTGTAGAGTGGAACAGATAATGGCTGAACTTCTGGAGAAAAATCCGGCTCCAGACATGACGACTCAACAGCTTGTATGGGCACAGCACATGAATAGCCTGAAAGCGCAGGCAGAGGAAATGGTTAATGCAGAACTGATTTTCTGCTAATAGAAATAGAGTTTTTACTTAGGGCTGACTGTAACAGGTCAGCCTTATTTCTTTGATGGGATAATTCTTGAATTGTATTTATGACAATTCAAGAACTGTCATAAGCACAATGTAACAATACTGATTATAGTGATACTGATCTTATCCATTCCTATCCGGAATGTAACATGAATGATAAGATGTAATATAACTAATGTTGAGGCTGTGGTCTGCCTTTATTGTAGAAAATCTTTTCGCTATCTCATATAAAAGTGTGATTGATAAGCATTAAATTTTAATAATTTTGTGATTTCGGTTGTAATTTTCATAGATTTCGCATATAATAAAAGTGTGATTATAAAGCATAAAACTCCAATAAAAATGTGAGGAGTGATTCTATGGAACGATTTATCTTAAAAAAGTTGCTGGATTGGAAGAATTCTCCCTACCGCAAGCCGTTAATCTTGAAGGGCGTGCGTCAGGTGGGTAAGACTTGGATTCTGAAAGAGTTCGGCAGGCGTTATTATGAAAATACAGCTTATTTTAACTTCGATGAAAATGAAGAATATAAGCAATTCTTTGAAACTACAAAAGATGTTGACCGTATCCTGCAAAATTTGATGCTGGCCAGCGGTCAGAAGATCGTGCCAGAAAAGACCCTTATCATCTTTGACGAGGTACAGGACTGCCCGAAGGTTATCAACTCCATGAAGTATTTCTGCGAGAATGCACCGCAGTACCATGTTGCCTGCGCCGGTTCTCTGTTGGGGATTGCTCTGGCGAAGCCATCTTCCTTCCCAGTAGGCAAGGTCAACTTCATGCAGATTGACCCGATGACCTTCACAGAATTTCTGCTTGCCAACGGTGATGAAAACTTAGCAAAGTATCTGGAAACGGCAAACACCATTGAACCGATTCCCGATGCGTTCTTTAATCCGCTGTATGAGAAATTGAAAATGTACTATGTTACCGGTGGTATGCCGGAGCCGGTATTGATGTGGACGGAGGCACGGGATGTTTCTGCCATGCAGGAAGCATTGTCCGGAATCATCGGAGCCTATGAGCGTGATTTTGCCAAGCATCCTAATCTTAGCGAGTTCCCGAAAATCTCAATGATTTGGAAGTCTGTTCCTTCTCAACTGGCAAGGGAGAACAAGAAGTTTATCTATAAGGTGGTCAAGGAAGGCGCACGAGCCCGTGAGTACGAGGATGCCTTGCAATGGCTGGTAGATGCCCGTTTGGTGCATAAAATTTATCGCAGCTCAGCTCCCGGCCTGCCGATTGCAGCTTACGATGACTTGTCTGCCTTCAAGATTTATTTGGTAGATGTGGGACTGCTCCGCCGTCTGGCACAGCTGGCTCCCACGGCCTTTGGAGAGGGCAACCGCCTGTTCACCGAGTTCAAGGGCGCTTTGACTGAAAACTTTGTGCTGCAGACCCTGATCACGCAATTTGAAGTGGTTCCCCGCTATTGGAGCCAGAACAACCCACCTTACGAGGTGGATTTCCTCATTCAGCGGGAGAACGACATCTTCCCCGTGGAGGTTAAATCCGAAGCCAACACAACTAGCAAGAGTATGAAGAAGTTCAAGGAACTGTTCCCTGATAAGGTCAAACTCCGCATCCGTTTCTCATTGGACAATCTAAAACTGGACGATGATGTGCTGAACATTCCACTATTCATGGCAGATCAGGCGGATCGATTGATTGGGTTGGCATTAGAAAAGAAGAATAGCTTTGGTCAGTAATGGTTCATCAATTTAAAAAGTAACAATTTGACCTATAGAATGAAAGAAATAGAAAGGTGATATGATGGTCAAAGGCTTCATTTTCTTCAGAGACGGAAAGATACCATTCGTAATCGAAAACTACCGCATGGAACTATTTACGGATGACTCGCTGCTGGATGATTTTTGTAAAGAATATAATTTTAAAGAAAACTATATCCTGCATGGACAATGTTTTGATATCGGAATTCGTGGACGGAAAGCAACTTTTTTAGTAGAAAACTCTATGGGCAGTACCTGCTATTTACGTTGCTATACTATCAATATGTTCGACAAAGATGAAGAGTATGACTCCATAGGCCTTCAATCACCGTCCCTCGATGAAGTTTTTAGATACGAATATGAATACATTGACATGGTGCGAGCGGGAATCAATTTGGCTATAGAGCCTAAGGTTGTATATAAGGTTCCGTTTGGTATGAACGATCAGAAGTATGAATTAGAATTCCGGATAGGTCACGATAACCGACTCGGGCTTTTGGAAGACCTCGACAGAAAGTGCGAATTGATTCTGCCACTACACACCAACGAGATACAAGAGTGCTATGATATAACTAATGTTCTACATAGGCTTGCAATGTTTATGACATCCCATGCAGAAGTTCCTTTCAAACGGATTACACTTTATAAACAAGGATTGAAAGCAGGGTGGTTCTACTGTTCTCTCATTTCAGAAGATATAGTTGGTGGGCATGGCGGTTTCTTCCACGAATTTGATGTTATGAAATACATCCCAAAAATCTTAAATAACATAGCGTTAGATTCTGGCAATAAAATAACACAAAGCATTCCCCTGGGGCATTTAGGGGATTTTAACTCCATGTATACACCGCAGCGATTTGTAGAACAAGTTATGGCGTTTGAGTATTTATTCGACAAGCTGGATCACAAGAATGCTCAAAACCCTAAATTTCCCCTAAAAAAAGAATTGGAATGTATGTTTAATGAATTCCCTCAATTACTATCACGAACGAAGATTCCTGCAGAGATGATTAGTGATCAAATTAAGGAAATTAGGCGTACTATTGCCCATGGATATGCGTATTACTATGATTTCAAAAATGACTCCAACACCAAATGTTTGATGATTCTTCTCGATAAATTGATCAAATGCATGAGCTTGAAATGGATAGGGTTTTCTAATAATGACATTTCAAACTATATTCTCTTTTAGAAAAAACATACAAGCTTGATATAGAAACTCAGTTAGATACTTAGAAAATAGGCAATATGTCCTTACAGATACTTAGAAAGGGCGAAAATGAAATGGCAAAGAAAGAAGTTAAAACCGATTTGTGGGTCGCTCGTCAACTCGATGACTCCAAAATTAAATATGATGCGCAAGGCAGTGATGTTAAGGAAATTAACGATGCTTTACAGAGTGCATCAAAGCGAGGTACTGGCAATGCCGGATATCCGGAGTATGTTGCAGTTGTAAAAGACTTTGTTATCGTCATTGAGGATAAAGCTGATCTTGCCAAGCACCAGAAGCTGACCAGTACGGGAATCTTGTCTGTCGATCAGAAAGATATTGCAGATTACGCTGTTAATGGGGCATATTTTTACGCCAAGCACATTGCACAGAATAGCAGCTTCCATAAGATTTTTGCAATCGGCGTTTCTGGCGATGAAAAGCATCATAGAATCACTCCACTGTATGTGGATGATAGAGATGGCTATAAGCAGCTCCCTGATATTGAATCTTTTACCTCCTTCACCGCTGTCAATATCGACGAATACTATACTCGTTACGTTCTGGCAGAAAAGACCGATGTTGAAAAGACTACGGAGGAAATTCTGAAAGATGCGGCGGAACTGCACGAATATCTGCGCACCTATGGCTCCCTGAAGGATCAGGACAAGCCTTTGGTGGTCTCCGGTATTCTTCTGGCACTGGATGACAAGTTCTTCAAACCCGATGATTTGCTCGGTGACGAAACAACCACTGACGGCCAGTTGATTTACGATGCTATTCAGCGTCGCCTCAAAGCATCCAATGTTGGGCCTGATGCAAAACGTGACAAGCTGATGAGTGAATTTTCTATCATCCGCACAAGCGCTCGTTTGAATGAAGTCGATGCCAAGCTGGGTAAAACCCCGCTAAAATTCTACACTGAGTTTTTGAAGAAGAATGTCTTTGACAACATTAAGTACCGCAGTTCCAGCGAGGATTTCATTGGAAGATTCTATGGCGAATTTATGAGCTACTCCGGCGGTGATGGGCAGACACTCGGTATCGTCCTGACTCCTCGTCACATTTGTGATCTGTTCTGTGACCTTCTGGATATTCAAGCTACAGACATTGTGCTTGACCCCTGCTGTGGCACCGCTGGATTCCTTGTTGCAGCGATGCATCACATGCTTGAAAAGGTAGGTGCTGATCAGAACAAGCGAAAGAACATCAAGAAGAAACAGTTGCACGGATTTGAACTCCAGAGCAATATGTTTGCTATTGCTGCAACCAATATGATCCTCCGGGATGATGGTAATAGTAATATCAAATGCGAAGATTTTCTCCGGCAAAATCCTGCTCAGGTGCAGCTCAAAGGCGCAACTGTTGGCATGATGAATCCTCCTTATTCGCAAGGAACCAAGTCAGATCCGTCTCAGTATGAATTGTCCTTTGTGGAGCATTTGCTCGATTCCCTGACCGAAGGAGCAAGGGCTGCGGTAATTGTTCCTCAATCGTCCATGACCGGCAAGACCAAAGACGAACAGACTTTTAAGGAAAATATTCTGAAACACCATACGTTGGAAGGTGTCATTACCTGCAATACAGATACCTTTTATGGCGTAGGCACTAACCCTGTTATTGCAATCTTCACTGCACATGAGCCACATCCTGAGGACAAAGTGTGTAAATTCATTGATTTCCGCAATGATGGTTATGAAGTGCGTGCGCATATCGGTCTTGTTGAAGGCGATTCTGCAAAGGATAAGCGCCAACACCTGCTTGATATGTGGTTCGGCAGAACTGAAGCGGCTTCAAAATTCTGTGTGGAATCTACAGTGAAAGCCGAGGATGAGTGGCTACATTCTTTCTTTTATTTCAACGACGAAAAACCGACAGACGCAGACTTTGAGAAAGCTATTGGCGATTATCTAACATTTGAGTTTTCTATGATTATGCAGAATCGTGAATATCTGTTTAAGAACGGGGGTGCCGATATTGCAGAAGATTGATGAGAAAACATGGGAGGCTGTTCGCTTGACAGAGATATTTGACACAATCTCTCGTGGAAAGCGGATTAAAAAATCTGACCATATTCCTGGTGATGTTCCGTATGTTTCATCCACAGCGCTTGCGAACGGTACAGATGGAAGTTGTGGCAATGAGAAGAATGTCCGAAAATTCGGTGACTGTCTTACCCTTGCGAATAGCGGAAGTGTTGGTTCCTGCTTTTACCACCCATATGATTTCGTTGCCAGTGATCATGTAACTGCGCTAAGCAGAGAGGGTACCAGTGAAGATTGTTATTTGGGCTTATCTGCACTTGTTGGGCGTTTAGGTGAAAAGTATAATTTTAACAGAGAGATTAACGATGTTCGTATTTCCAGAGAGCGTGTTATGCTTCCTGTCCATGAAGGTGTTCCGGATTACGAATATATAGAAAAAATTACACAACAGAAACGCCAAACGATGCTGAACAAGTACCGTATCTATGCCCAAAAATGTATTGCTGACTTGGGTGATGAATCCGAGTTGTCCGCATTATCTGAAAAAACATGGGATTCTTTTTCCATCTCAGACATTTTTGATATTTTGCCCGGAAAGCGCCTGGTCGCAGCAGATACTACTCCTGGAGACAGACCATTTATCGGAGCTTTGGATAACAGCAACGGCATTGCACGTTTTGTGAATGACACAAATGTGTCTCTGGATAAAAATGTGCTCGGCGTAAACTATGATGGTAATGGTATGGTAATAGGATTCTATCATCCATACGAATGTATTTTTTCTGACTCAGTAAAGCGGTTCCACTTGAAGCACCATGAGGACAATGCGTTTGTACTGCTGTTTATGAAGGTTGCCATTCTGCAACAGAAAAGTAAGTTTGGCTATCTGTATAAATTTAATGCAGAACGCATGGCTAATACCAGAATTATGCTGCCCGTTACCGATGATGGCACTCCTGATTACGAATATATGGAGCAGTATGCCAAAAATCTGATGCTCCGGAAGTATAAGCAGTATTTGGCATATCTTGATTCAAAAGAAAAAACTGATACGATAGCTACAAGCGATTGACAGCTTACTACAGATAAAAACGGAGGCAATATGCAATTATCAAAGATAAAAATTAAAAACTACAGATTGCTTATTGATGCCGAACTGGAGGTTGAGCCTAAAACAACATTGATTGTTGGACGTAATAACACAGCCAAAACATTATGCTTTGAGTGTATTGGCAATGTGCTGGACGGAGCCCCCTTTTCCTTCAATGATTACCCACTGCAAAAGCGAGAGAACCTCTATACTAAGATAGCTCTATTCATGGAAAAGAAGATCACATTTGAGGAGCTTGCCAAGCAGCTGGAACCCATATCCATAGAATTTCTTGTGGATTACTCTCTCGATGATCCGGAGGATAACTTGGGAGCATTGTCACCTTTTATCATTGATGTAGATGTAGACACTACTACAGCATTAATCCGTGTTGAGTTCAGATTAAAGGCAGATGAGAAAGCTTTGTGGAAACTATTGGAGGAAAGCTATTACAAAGACGGAGTCTTTACTCTTGATGATGACACCCACAATGCCATTGTTGCGAATTTCTATAAGCTATTTGAACTGACGGTTTATGCGGTGAATCCTAAAATTCCAGAAGAAAAGCAAGTCAAAAAGCACAAAGAACTGAAAGAGCTTTTTCCGTTCCATATCATTCCGGCTGAACGACTCCTCGGCGAAGATGGTACTCAGAACAGCTCTCTGTCTGCACTGATTTCGGATTTCTTTGATATGAGTGAAGACGAATTAGACCCAAGCATTACAAAAAAGGTGAAGGAACTTCGTTCGATTGTCGAAAATGCAAACAAAAGTGTTCAGCAACAAAGTAATGAGATACTAAGTACCCTTGTAAGTAGTTCGGTCGGTTTTGGTTATCCAAATAGCGAAGAACTACAGTTGGGTGTTACAACTCAGTTAAGCATTGATGAGCAGATAAAAAATCAAACACAACTTTCTTACACAGCAGGTGCAAGTAAGGAAAGCCTTCCCAGCAAATACAACGGATTGGGATATAAAAATCTGATCAAGATGGAGTTTCTTCTTGCTGCATTTGCCAAGAAGGTGGAAAAGTGTGGCACTGCCTGCATTCCCCTGCTTTTCATTGAAGAACCAGAATCTCATATGCACCCACAAATGCAGCACGCCTTTGCGGAATATTTGGAGGCTTTTCTTGGAAAAATCACCTCTGTCGGGATTCAAACTTTTTTGACTTCTCATTCCGCCCATGTTGCCAATACAATGGTCTTCTCTAAAATTCGATATACTCAGAAAACTAAGGATGGCGTAACTTATAAAAACCTGAGTACATTTGCTCAGGAAAATCCCACCAACATCGATTTCATTAGAAAATATTTAACTCTAACCAAATGTGATTTATTCTTTGCTGATAAAGCTATTTTTGTAGAAGGTGCATCAGAACGTCTGCTGCTTCCAGACATGATTGAAAAGTGTGCAAAGGCTGGGGATTTTGATTCTCAGGCGTATAAATTGCCTGCGCAGTACTATACGCTGATAGAAATCGGTGGAGCATATGCTTACAAATTTATCCCTTTTATCGAGTTCTTAGGAATTCCATGCCTTATTCTTACTGATTTGGATTCTGTATTAGGAACAGAAGGAAAAAACGGCAGAACATATTATAAATCTGTTCCGGTTTACCTTGGTGAGACAACATCAAATAAAACTATAAAGTGGTGGTGGAGAAAAAGCAAAGGTCTTAGCGAGGATGATAAAGGGAAAATTCCCCTTACTGAGATTACATTAATGACAGCCGATGAAAAAACAAAAGGCAAATGTCACCTTGAATTTCAAACTAAGGAACAAGGACTATGCGGCCACTCCTTGGAAGAAGCTATCCGGAATGTCAATCGTGCGCATTATGAATTGGAGGACACTATAACTGAAGATGATATTGAGTTTTCTGGAAAGAGTAAGACAGATTTTGCACTTGATCTTGTTTATGAGTGTGATGATTATACCATTCCAGCTTATATCAAATCTGGATTGAAGTGGCTCAATGAACAAAAAATACTTGAGTAAGGAGGTGACTATTTATGATTGAAAACCTTCATGGTCGCAATTATGAACTTGCCAAAGCTGAAGCTGACAAAGTAGATGAACAGATTATCGAAGTGTTGCAAGCAGGTCACAGCTTTCGTGTCGAAGCTGGCGCTGGCTCTGGTAAGACTTACTCACTTAATAAAGTTATTGAATGGATTCAAGCAAATAAGTGGGCGGAGTAGAGCCGCAAGAAGCAAAATGTAATCTGCATTACTTATACAAATGCTGCTGTAAATGTAATTGCAGAAAGGTTATCAAAGGATTCTTTCATCCTTCCGTCTACAATACATTCCTTTGCGTGGAATGCAATTAAGCAATATCAGAGTTTTCTAATCAATATTGTTACCAATGACCCCGACTTTTTGCCAGATGAAGGAGATTTTCTCAAGATTACCGAAGTTACATATACCTTGGGGCATAGGTACAAAGAAAACGGTATTCAATATTTATATCATGACGATGTTCTGAAATTATTTTGCACACTTTTGGATAACGCAAAATTCCGTCGTGTGTTTTCAGACAAGTATCCTTTGATTTTGATTGACGAATACCAAGATTCCTATAGCCCGATCATAGAACGTTTCATAAAACATTTTATTGCAGAGGAAAAGGGTCCACAATTCGGATTTTTCGGTGATGCATGGCAAACCATATATCAATCCAATAAGGCCTGTGGAGTTATTGAACATGATAAGCTTAAGGTTATCAAGAAAGGATCCAATTTTAGATCTGCGCCGAAAATTGTTGACCTCTTGAATGAAATTCGTCCAGATTTACCGCAAACATCAGCAATAGATGACTTTAAAGGAGAAGTGTTTGTTATTACGTGCGAGGATTATACTGGACCTCGTCGTGCAGACCGTAATTTCAAGAACGAATTACCTCCAGAGGAATTGAAATCACGATTAAACAAAGTTACTGAAAAAATAAAACAAGAAACACCTGCGGATGAAGAATTAAAAGTTCTAATGATTACGCACAAGGTTCTTGCTACACAGCAAGGATACGAGAAACTCCTGGATATTCTGAATGACGGATTGAGAGACAAAGAAGACCCGTTCCTATTGTTCTTTATGGAGACCGTTGAACCGATCTATCATGCGCTTAACACCTCCGATATGCAGTTGCTTTTTGATACACTTGGAATTAAGCGTTATCCAATTACCAAGAAGGCTGAGAAAAATAAGTGGAAAGAACTACAGCGTCAACTTGATGAGGCACGCAAGAAAAGCGCCATTGATGTTTTTGAAATTATCAACCGGACTAAATTGATTCCTATACCACCAAAATTAGATGGTTGGTATCATTTGTACCAGAATACACCTGAAACAATATATGCTTCTAATACTTCAATAGAAGCGTTCTTGAATCTGGATTACGCACAGTTTATTGCTGTGAAAGACTTCTTACATCCAGAAGCACAGTATTCTACAGAGCACGGAGTTAAAGGAGAAGAATACGACAATGTGATTTTTGTTATCAGTAAAGGATGGAACCAGTATCAATTTGAAACCTATGCTCCAATGATAACAAAAAAAGCTGTCATCCCAAGTGGAAAACAAGCTTCCTTTGAGCGTAACCGCAATTTATTTTATGTATGTTGTTCAAGGCCAAAGAAAAGGTTGATTTTCTTTGTAACGGTTCCTATTGATTCCACCTTCAAATCGTTTTTGGTTGAACTTGTTGGAGAACAGAATATTTTTACCTTCAGCCAGTATATCGAAAGAAAAATCGATTAAGTAGTTAGAAGTAAGACATCACTCATCGTTCTTTGAACGGCGAGTGATGTTGCTATAAATTCAATTGTTATTTCATAGACTCTTTTCTGTTGCTTATTTCATAAGGCAAATTATAAGAACAGCGTTCAGGATGAACGAGCAGCCATCAATGAAATTGATATTCAAAGGGTACCAGGGAGATTTCCCTGACAAGCTATTTTGCAAATTGAGCCGAAGGAGAAAATGCAAAAATGAGCAAAGTGCTATAACTTTGCCCTGCTTGCCAGTTTTCTTCGCACAATATGACTTGTGCCCAACTTGGGTACAAGTGCGGATTAACTTCTGCTCAAATTGGGCAGAAGTCGAATTCGGAACTTCCGCCCAATTCGGGTGGAGGTGTACCGGCTTTTTATTCCCAACTTGGGAATAATTTTGCCCATATATTATGAGCGTTACAAATTGGCAAGCAGTGCAAACCTGTACAGGTTTACTCATTTTCTTGATTTCCCCTCTGGGTCAATCTTCGTAAATTGCTTGTTGGGGAAGCATCCCCAATCCCTTTTGAACGCCACCTGTGGTGTCGGCTGCGCATTCATTCTGAATACTTTTACTTACTGACTTCTGCGCAATTTGCATAGAAGTTCAATTTTCCATAAACGAAAAAATGAAAACATGGGAGAAGTTTCCCCTGATTATTTATGTGATGTATGGCAATCCACTTCCCAACAATTTGTCGGGAGGTCTTGTGGGCAATTCGCCCACAAGTAACAAAATTGCCAATGATTGGATACAACTTCATCCCAACTTGGGATGAACAACTTCGTGCCAACTTGGCACAAAGTTAAAAATAAAGGAAACAGAAAAACGAAAATCACTTCGACATAATTTGTGTCGAAGTTGAAGGTATGGGCTTTATGCTTGTGGACAGGTTAGCCACAAGACTGCTCAGGTACTTTTTGAAAATTAACTTCGTCCCAAGTTGGGATGAAGTTCTGCGGTGCAACTTGCACCAAAGCAAGGCGTGAAGATTTTGCGTTGTAAATTCCTGACGAGGAGACTGGAATTTCAAAAATAACAAAATAACTTCTGGACAATTCGTCCAGAGGTATCATCAAGTTCCAAGTAGAATATCAAAAATATCCTTGCTGCAACTTTCGGTAAAACGAAACTCTGTTATTAGCTGCTTGTCCCCGAATTGGGAATACGTTCTTAATCGGGAGCTTGACATGATTGCGCTTTTCGACAGCTTATGATATGATAGGCACAGTTGAAAATTGAATACGCTTCAAACGAGATTTTATTGATGGGCAAGTCCCATATTTATACAAACATATTTTTAGTCAGTCCGAACTGTCGGAGCTGTTACATGGAAGCATCAAGTCAGATACAGAATCTTTTGTGTCTGTCATTGTTGCATCTGTGTAGCAGCTTTTTTCATTATCTGACGTTGGACCAAGTTGGTCCGAGGTCAGAACCACAGACAGAAACGGAGGAAACTATTTGATCGCAGTAATTCACAGAGGACAAAAATTCAAAGAAACTATGGAAGCCTTTCAGCAAAAACGAGTAGAATTTATCGCACAGGAAATCAGAAATTTCGATGCAGAAACCTTGTATGTGTTTCTGGAATGGATTCGTGGCAACGGCCACAAACTTGATAGAATAACTGGGATGGCGGTATGATATGAGCGGAGGTGACTACCCATGAAGAAACAGAGAAAAGTTGAAAAAGATAACCGTGGCGTTGCGATATACGCCCGTAAATCTCGTATCACCAACAAGGGTGACAGCATCGGTGTTCAGTTCAAACAATGTGCGGATTACGCCAAAAAGGAATTGGGGTTGGATGAGGAGTATGAATTTTTACAATACGAGGACAAAGGACTCAGCGGATATTTTTCAGATAGACCGGATTTTCAGAGAATGCTGCATGATGTGCAGGACGGAAAAATCAAAGCAATCGTATGTTACAAGCTGGATCGTGTCGGCAGAAAGACAGCCGACCTAATCCGCCTGATGGATTTCTTGGAAATGTACCATGTTGACCTGCTGATTTGCTCCAATGGTATCAATACTGCCAGCGGACTATATAAAATCTTCATTCAGATATTCGCTGTCATTGCGGAATTTGAAAGAGATACTCTGACAGAAAGAATTGTAGACAATATGATGGAACTTGCAAAGGACGGTCGATGGCTCGGCGGCAATACACCGATGGGATTTACTGTCTGTCGTGTAACAACCGGAAGTGGTAAGGGAAAATCAGCATACAGCTACTTAGAAAGTCTGCCGGAAGAAAAACGCATGGTTCAGCGTTTGTATGAAATTTTTCGAACCACTCGCAGTATCCAGACCACTGCAAAACAGATGAATGAGGAAGGATTCCACACTCCTTCCGGTGCTGCATTTAACGCATCCACCACAAGACTGGTTTTGAGAAATCCCATTTATTGCACTGCTGATAAACGCAGCTATAATTATTTCATCGAACACGACGGCAATGTGTTTGGAGATATGACAGAGTTTGACGGAACTCACGGATTGTCGGCTTACAATAAAACCGACCAAGAAAAGTACGAGGGCAGCGACAGCACATTCATCTCTCCAAAATATGTTCAGACCATTGAAAGCAAGCCTGTTAGTGAGTGGATTATTGCGGTCGGAAGGCATGAAGGCTTTATTTCAAGTGAACAATGGATTGAAGTGCAGGAACTTCTGGATGCTATTGCAGAGAAATACAATCGCCCTCACAGAAAGACCAACGCATTGTTGGCAGGACTGGTGCATTGTCCTCACTGCGGCAGGCGATTGAGTGTGATTTCCGAGTCCGACCGTTGGACGAACGGAAAACCTCGATTCAAATATGTTTGTCCCGGCTATCACAAAAAGGAATGTAATTTCAAAGCGGTAGACGGCGTTCTTCTGGATGAATTTGTGGTACAGCAGTTATCCGACCTGTCAGATGAAAACAGTGAGCGTTTCAGAAGTATTCTGGAAATCAAGATTGAGGAAGTCTTGGAGCAGTCACAGACGGTACAGGAACACAATCTCATTAAAAAGAAACGTGACAAGCTGAAAGCAGATATTGCTGCGCAGACAAGAAATCTGCGAGAAGCAGATGGCAGTATCAAGCAATTTATTCAAGAGGATTTGCAAAATCTGGCTGAAGAACTGAGGGAAGCGGAGCGGCAGATTTCAAAACTGGATGAGGGTAGAAAGATCAATATGATTGCCATCCGTGACTTGGGAATGACAAAAGAAAGGCTGCTCTCCTTTGCAGAATATGCAAAGGATGCGCAGCCGGAGGTTCTGGTCACTTTGATCCAAACTATTGTAGAAAGAATTTATATTGTGGATAAGGATGACGAGCGTTACTGCCACATCTTTATCAAGGGCTGTTCCGGAGAAGATTACACCGGCTTCTTCCAGACAGCCGGTTACATAGAGCAAAATACTGTCCCTGTGTGTGATTCAGAACAGTGTTGCATTGTCTAAGGTATTATGCTGCGAGATCAGTGATTTGGTTGAATATTTGGATTGAAGTAGACTGAGAACAAAAAATAGATAATATAAGAGAAACCTGTACTTCGGGACACGGTGTCCCAAAGCGGGAAAGGTGAGATACAATAAGAACCACGAGAAGAGCGGATGCTACAGTTGCTCTTTTTTGTATCAAGAGATTAAAATGAAAAAGAACGATAGGGAAAAGAAATAAATTTTCCGACTTTTGCAAATTGAGGTGTTCAATTTGATGAAATCATATTTTTGCTGTGGTAAAATACGGATAATTCAATCAATCATTTATCTGAGATAAAAATCAAGGAGGAGATACTATGAAGAAGAAAAGAATTATGACTGCACTGCTGACAACGGCAATGGTATTCGGTGCTGTTCCGACAGCTTTTGCAGCTGATAACATCACTGTAACGGTAGATGGCCAAAAAGTAAGTTTTGGTGATCAGCAGCCTGTGAATATCAATGGGCGTGTCATGGTTCCGGTAAGAGCAGTGGCAGAAAAAATGGGCTGGGATGTAAGTTTTGAGAAATACTCAACAAATGACAGTCCGGTGGTAAACGGACGTTTTCAAGAGTATAATCATGTTTCTCTGAATAAAACGGTAAAAGAGGATAAGGATTTAGACAGAAAATACTTATATTTTACAACGATTACTATTGAGAAAAAGACTATTATTTCTGGTAGCTCCGGTTATCTTGAAGAAGAAAAGGCATTGATTGCTGATCCTGTAGTTAAGAATGGTAGAACATTGCTCGGCATCAGGGATCTTGCAAATGGATTGAATGCAGACGTTCAGTGGGATGGAGCAAGAAAAGAGGTCAAACTTACAACCAAGCCTGTAGAGCAATATCCTAACTATGATAAACTGCTGAAGTATATCGAAGAATACAGAAAAGCTGTAGGTGAGCAGACAGATAAACAAAAGGAGCAGCAAGAACAGCAAAAGCAGGAGAAAGTAGACGTTACAAATGAAAGTAGCTATGCTGAGCAGATGTTGCGTTTGGTAAATGAGGAACGTGAAAAAGTTGGGGTTTCTCCTCTTGAGTTAGATTCTACATTAACAGCGGCTGCACAAATTAGAGCAAAAGAAATTATAGAAGTATTCGATCATACCAGACCTAATGGTAAAGCTTGTAAAACTGTATTGGAAGAATTAGGGTATGAAGGAGACTATGCTGGCGAGAACATCAGTAAAGGTACTTTCGAGGAACCGGAAAGTGCAATGGAATTATGGATGGATTCTAAAGGTCATCGAGAGAATATCTTAAATCCTGATTATAAGTACCTCGGTGTTGGCTCTGATTTTGAAAGTGAAAGTAACGGTCTATTTGATGATATAGTGAGTTATTGGGTTCAAATCTTTGCAAGATAAAAAACTTAAACATTATAGCGAAAGAGATACGAAAAAAATCGTATCTCTTTTCTATTTGCAAGAAAAGAAAGGGTGAAGAAGTATGCAAAAAAAGAAAAGATTTCTTGCACTTTTGCTTGCTCTGGTAGTTGCACTGCCTTTTATTCAGTCACCACTTATTGCACAAGCGGCAGGTGAAGGTAGTGTAACGAGAAAAATCACAGTAGTAAAGGGAAAAGACATCAACGATATTCAGTATAAGGGTTCAAATGTATTACATTCGTCTGCATGGTGGTATGACGATGATGGGACAAAGCATCCGGCTTTTTGTGTTGATCCAAAGCTTGCCGGTCCCGGAGAGATTGCTGCTGGAAAGTATGACGTTAATGGAACAGTAAATTAGTATACAAATAAAATGTATATTTACGATATGAAAAAGTTGGAAAAATGTGTTTTTTATACTTATAAATAGCGAAAAAATGTGATAAATACAATTAAAATCATTGAAAAAAATGTGTTATGCTAGACTTACAAAAAGGAGGGGATACTTTGAAAAGAACAGCTATGGGGAAATTAGTGGCATGAAAATCGAGTGATGAGCGTAAGCCAATGGTTTTAAAGGGAGCCAGACAGGTTGGGAAAACTTGGTTGATGAAAGAGTTTGGTAAAAACTACTATAAGAGCTTTGTATATTTCAACTTTGATGAAGAAGATGAGTTAAAATCAATCTTTGAAACCAATAAAAATCCGCAGCGTATTATTGAGCTGCTGTCAATGATTGCCGGGGAGAAAATATACCCATTAGATACACTGGTCATATTTGATGAGGTGCAGGAATGCCCGGAGGCATTAAATGCGCTGAAATACTTTAAAGAAATGGCAAATGAGTACCATGTTATTGCTGCAGGGAACCTCCTTGGGACACTTCTTGCAAAGCCGAAATCATATCCGGTTGGAATGGTAAATTTATTAGATATTTTTCCTTTGACTTTTGAGGAGTTCCTGAAAGCAACAGATGCACCCTTATTTGCTTATTATGAGGATATCCATAAGGAACAGCAGATAGAAGAAATCTTTCATAATAGACTGTTGGAAGCTTATAACAATTATCTTATTATAGGGGGAATGCCTGAATGTGTTTCTTCTTGGTTAAAGCATAAAGACCCGGCTAAAATTGCTCAAATTCAACGTGAACTGATCGAGGTATACGAAAACGATTTTTCTAAACACAATGGTAAGGTGAATAGCGGACGAATCCTTATGGTTTTTCGCAGTATTGTAACGCAGCTTGCAAAGTCAAATGAAAAATTCATGTATGGAGCAGTGAAAGAAGGGGCAAGAGCCAGAGATTTTGAAGAAGCAATAGAATGGCTTGTTTCGGCAGGTATGCTAAACCGGATATATAATGTTTCTAAGCTGGAGCATCCGCTCTCTGCCTTTGATAAGTTAGACCAATTTAAATTATTTTTATTTGATACCGGATTGTTGAAGCAGATGGCGGGCGTTGATAACAGTGCAATCCTTCTAAAGTCAACCTATCAGTTTAAAGGGCCGCTGACGGAAAATTATGTTTTGCAGCAGCTTAGGGGGCAGTTTGAGGTAATGCCGAGATACTTCTCAAGCAGAAATGGGGAAATTGATTTTGTGCTGCAGTGCGGCATGGAGATTATTCCTGTTGAAACAAAAGGCGGTGAGGATAAATCGGCACCGACCTTCAAAAAATATGTTGCAGACAATCACCCTCTATACGCAGTCAGATTTTCAAAAATGGGATATAGAAAGGACGGTAATATTACCAATATTCCATTATATCTAGTCGGAAAGACCAAGGAGCTTTTAGGGGGTTAGATAGATTTGGAGTGAATATAGAAGTGGTTTTGCGACAGATGCAAGAAAAGAATTATAGCTTAGTAAGAAAACGGTTGATTTATATTCAGCCGTTTTTTGTTCAAGAAACAAATATTATAAAAATTTCACTAAAAGGATTATCGTGAAAATGCCTATTAGATAAGGTGAATGATAGTGTTTGGGTATGAATATTTGTCGATTATTGATAATTGACGCTTCTACAAGTAAATTATATAATAAAAAAAAATACACTATAAAAATATAAAGTGAGGTGAGAAAATATGAATCCGCATAAAAACTATTTATCCCCAAAGGAATATGAGATTATGACCATATTCTGGAGTATAGACAAACCACTGACGGTATCTGAAGTCCTGCAGCACAGAAAAGAGGGTACTTGGTCCGCAAATTCCATCCATCCATTGTTGAACAAATTATTGGAGAATGGTTATATCGGCGTTTGTGGTTCCCAAAAGGTTGCGAAGGTGAACAGTCGACTGTATGAGGCTAAAATCAGTCTTTCAGACTATGTTACAAATCAGGTTTCGGAGGTTTTTGACAACGAAACGAATAAGTTCAATGTGTCCTCTTTTTTATCCGGCTTGTTAGGTGGGGACAAAGAAAATGATAAAGAAATTATTTCCGAGCTGGAAAATTGGTTGAATGATTACTGTAAAAAGGATGACAGGTTGTAAATTAGGTGAGAAGTATGATTTTGTTTACTAGTTATTCATTTATTACAGCAATTTTGGTAAGCAATTTGTTTTTTGTATTTTTTGTGTGCTTATCAAAAAGCGACAAAATTTTACTGCATATCCCATTAAGGGTATTTGCGGTATTTGGGACAGCACTTTTGGTGAAATTTCTTTTCCCTGTTGAATTTGTACACGCCAAAGTAATCAGTTCCTTTGAAATTTTCCCCACCATCATTCGTAGCATGGAAAAGAAGCTTTTTACGATTGGCGGATTTGCGGTGCAGGTGAGATGGCTTTTGCTTGCTGTCTGGATCGCAGGGATATTTTGCATTTCGTGGAGCAGAATTCATTTCTACAGGCAGTTAATCCATAGGTTTGGACATTTGCCGAGTGTCTGTGATGAGAGATACCTGAAGATCTTGGAAGAAGTTAAGAAAGAGAATGGGTATCAATTTGAAACAACGGTGATTGTGGACGGAAATATACAGACGATACTGGAATACGGCTATTTCAGGCAGATTATTTTTATGCCGAATGCTATGTATTCTCAGGATGAACTGCGGTATATTTTTCTGCATGAATTGGAGCATTTCGCAAATAAAACAAACTGGATAAAGCTCGTTGTTATCATACTGGAGTGCGTTTTCTGGTGGAATCCGTTGATATATCCTTTCAGAAATGCCTGCTCGCATCTGCTGGAGGTATACTGTGATTCCTGTGTGAGTAAGAAACTGGATAAAAGAGAAAAGATCGCATATCTGGGGTGTTTAATACAGGAAATGAAAAGAGAAACTTCGGTGTTATGCCGCAAGAAAAAATATCATTTTAGCAGTCAGTTTTTCTGGCAGTCTAATTTGAAGCAACGGTTTTCGGTGATGATGCAGTATGAAAGAAATCGTAAGTTCGAGATAGGAACATATTTCGTTGTTTTTGCCTTATTCTTCCTTTCGTATGGTTTTGTGCTGCAGCCTGCATATAAATCACCAGAAGTGGATTTTAATTATATTTATGATGAGGATTATACTATAGTACCGGACAATGGTGGATATATTCTTTATATTGAAGATGAGCCATTGATGTTTTTTAGTTCAGTAGATGAAATTGAGATGGTGGGATTATCTTATGAAGGAGAAAAAAATGAAGAAAATTTATATTAAAGCAATTTGTTTGATGTTGGTAATGACAAGCATGCCTGTGAGCGCTTATGCGAGCACTACTCAAAAGGATAATAATATTGTGGAATGCCAAACAACATCACTTTCTCCCTATGCAGATGTCAAACGGTATGTACATAAAACAACTAATGGTGTGACAATGCATAGAGTGTGGAATGAAACAAAAGGTCAATTTGAAGGACTGTGGACTATTTGTAACTGCAAATAAAAATGGGAAGAATAGCATTTGTATTATAAGTGTTATTTATAAAATTTAAAGCGAAGATTAGTTCATTTAAGGAGGTTGAGATGAAAATGGGGAGAAAAAAATTCAGAATTGCGACTGTCATACTACTAATTGTTTGTATGATTGTGTTATGTATGCAAAATGTAAAATACGGTAATATGTATAATCTTGCCGATGAGGAAATCTTGGCTGACTACCCGGAGGTACATCATACAACGTTTTACTCATCCTCCATACTTGATAATAGAGAATTCGAAGCGCGTATGTTATTGATGTGTGGAAATAGCAGTATCTGCAATCTTACCTCTACACAACAAGCAACAATGGAATTATCTGTTGAAAGAAATTGGGGCAAAGGAAGATTATTGCTGAAAAACCAAGAAAATGGTGAGATTTGTAGTGTTCCTTTAGAAAATGGAGATACAGAGATAGGGCTTGATACGGGAAAATATCAGGTTTTCTTGACGGGAAAGTGGTTTGGCGGTAATTTAACACTAAAATCTGATGATATTCTTTTCTATGCGGAGTAGGCAACTTTTCCATAGGGATAATTCCATACTTAACTGGCAATAAATAAATTATCAGGATTGCTTGCTTGAACAGGTATTTTTTGATAATATAACCTCAGAGGGAACTGTGTCGGGTGCAGGTTTTTTGCTAAAGGTGCGGAGATACATACCACCAAGATAGTTATGACACATGAGAGGCACTCCTCGTAGCAGCTTTTAAGGAGAAATAGCTTATGGGCTGCTAAGCACAATTTTTTGTGGCAGTTTTGGGCATGTGAGCTTTTTTTTATAAAATAGTGTTTAGAAGGTTCTTCTATGATACAATAAATATCATTAGGAGAACCTTTTATTATGGCAAGGCAAAAGGAACCTGTACATCGCGTACAAATGACAGAAGGAAAACGAAACATCATCTATCAGTTCCTTGAAGAGTACGATATCCCGTCTGTAGAAGACATTCAGGATGCACTCAAGGATCTTTTGGGCGGCACCATCAAGGAAATGATGGAAGCTGAAATGGATGAATACCTTGGCTATGAAAAATCAGAACGCTCAGATAATGATAATTATCGCAACCAATGGTAAGGTGAATAGTGGGCAGATTCTTATAGATATCTGTTATTTTATGATAATAACTTGAACGATAACTTAAAATACTTGTTATAATCTAAGTATAAATATGAGAGAAAGGATGGTAGTAATTATGTGAGAGAAAAAGGAGTTAATGTATGATTGTATATCATGGATCAACAGAAATTATAAAAAATTCGGATGTAATACATTCGAAAAAATATTTGGATTTTGGTCGAGGTCTTTACATCACAACTTTTGAGAACCAGGCAAAGAAATGGACAGTTCGAAAGGGCATGAGACGGGAAAGGTTGCAATAGTTAATATTTATGAATTATCTGAAGAATGGGATAATTTCAAGGTATTATCTTTTGAGAAAGAGAACGAGCCAGAGCTTTTTGAATAAATAGCATAAGAAAATTACGAGCATAGCTGATTTACCGGAAGGAGAAGGCGAATATGGCAACTGAAATTAAATGTGAGAAAAAGGTGATTCGAGAGATATTCAATATGTGGTACTGCATTCCGGATTACCAGAGAGCATATGTCTGGGATACCGATCAGGTAAGAGATCTTCTGGATGATACAATATCTGCTTATCGGGAAAATAAGGAGGCGCAGTATTTTCTCGGCTCCATGGTATTGAAAATAAATGAGAAATCTGAGAACAATGTTTCTTACACCGAATATGAATTGCTGGATGGTCAGCAAAGAATCACAACGGTTTTTCTCATCTTAGCGTGCATGAGAGATATGCTTACAGATTATCCGCAATATCAGAATTCGTTAGCCGGTTTTGTTTATCAGGCGGAGGATGCCATTTTACAGCAGCCGGAACGGATGCGGATTATATTTAATATCCGTTCGGATGTCAGAGATTTTGTGAACGAGCATATAAAGCCGTTGCATGGTACATGTGACAGTGCGCTTCTGAAAGATAAGATGCAGGCGAAGGATGTCAATATATCTATTAGAAATATGGCGAATGCCATGCTGGTTGCCCATGAATTCCTTGAAGAAAACAAGAATGAAATTATTGGATACCTGTCTTATTTTTTAAATAAGGTTCTGATGATTTATGTTGCAACAGAAGAACTGCAGGATGCTTTTCAGCTGTTTACGGTGTTAAATAACAGAGGGGTTAAGCTTTCGAGCAGTGATATTCTGAAGGCAGAAAATCTGAAAGAACTCTCCGCTGTAGACAGAACATCCTGGGCAACAAGATGGGAAGAAATGGAGACGTACTTTGGCGAGGACTTCGATAAATTTCTTTCGCATATCAGAACAATTCTTGTTAAGAAAAAGCAGACAACGACATTATTAAAGGAATTTGATGAGTTTGTTTATTCCAATCAGGAATATGACCGTACACAGAAAAAATATGTCCCCAGAACTCCAATTCTGCGCCGTGGGAGAGATACCTTCGAGCTGCTTTATTCTTATTACCATACATATCAGGAGGTATTTGATACGGATCATTCTGTTGTAACCGGCGATTACGAAATTACAAACTATCTGAAGCTGATGGAAACGGGATTTGGTGCGGATTACTGGATCGCACCCGTTTTAGATTATTATCGGAAATACCGCAGACGGGGCTTTGTTGCATTTCTGAAAGCACTGGACCGCAAATTATCGGCAGATTGGATTACTGCTGCCACTCCAACTGTGAGAATGGAAAATGTAAACGCCATTCTGCGTGAGATTGAAGCAAGTCAGGATTCCGCAGCATTGCTCCAATCAAAGACTTTTACCATAAACAAAAGTGATTTTGAAAGAGTCATCAATGGAGATATTTACGGAAGATCATTTGCAAAGTATCTGCTTCTAAAATTAGACCTCATTTACAGAGGTTCTTCTACACCTATGATTCCGCAGGCAATCGCAAGCATAGAACATATTCTTCCTCGCAATCCTTCCGCAGATAGTCAATGGGTAAAAGATTTTTCTGCGGCAGAACGAGAAGAATGGACAAATAAGCTGGGGAACCTTGTCTTAATATCGAGAAGAAAGAATACCTCTCAGGGCAACAGAGATTATGTAGAGAAAAAGGAAAAATATTTCGAGAGGAATATCGAAATGTTCCCGAATTCCATACGCATTTATCAGAATTATCCGGAATGGAAACTGTCTGATTTGAAGAAGAATCATTCTGATGTTGTGACAGAACTGCTGAATGTGTATTAAGGACTATTTGCGCCGTTCCGAAAACTGTGAGGAAATGCGTAAATACGAAATATTTTAAGTTTTGCGAACCATTGCAAATGTGTGGAGCGGATTTTCGTTCTGCAGAGACATTTTGGCATATGATTGGAACGAAATTGGAACATCTCTGGAATTTACAATGAATTTCTTCTATTATATAATGATAGTATCGAAAAATATACAGACAGCAAAGAACACCTGAATTATCGTGATTTGGGTGTTTTTTTGTACCCGAAATAAGGAGGCAGCTTATGAAAAAGAATGGGAAAAAGAAAAATCATATCAGTATTCAACAGCTTGGATACTTATTTTTCTGTGTGGTTACGATGCAGGCATATTGGATTCGACCAGTCTATGCTGTCACCGTCTGGGAAAAAGCGTCTGAGATTATGAAGGATGTCTATAAGCAAATTATAGGGATTTCTACGATTGCAGCAATCGTGACGGCGGCAATAGCACTTCTTTTAATGAATTTTTCTCGGAGCGGCAGAACGGTTGACGAATCGAGAGCATGGCTGAAAAGGATTGCGATTACATGGGCGATTATCAATGGTTTGGGCTTTATTATGTCCTATATTACACCGTTTTTCTCCGGTGGGCAGTGGACACCCTGATGGAGAAGAAAGAGGCTGTCATTGAAAAGTAGCTGATATTTTGCTAAACTATCAGTAAGAAAAATAGTTTTTTGAGGGAGATAAGCCATGAAAAGAATATGACATCTGCCGATGATTTGTTTTAGACTTATGAACAGGCGGTATTCTAGTATCAGTTGGCTGTCATCAATTATATTGGATTTCATGACAGGGGGATGCTTCTTGTCCGAAGGGCAGGAAGATGGGAGAAAGAAAGAGTATAATAAATCGGAATTTACTTCTACTTAGACATACAAACTGTTGACAGTAAAGCTCCTATATAGTATTATTTGATAAAATACTATATAGGAGTTTTTGTGTGAAAATGAATGGCGGATTTCTTGTTACCAAAATAAAACAACTTGGAGATCGAATCTTTGAGAAGATTCTCAGTGAAAAGAATATTGATGCGTTTAATGGAGCCCAGGGACGTATTCTTTATGTGCTGTGGCAGGAGGATGGTATCTCAATCAGGTCACTCTCGACTAAATGCGGATTAGCGATAACATCTCTTACTACGATGCTGGAAAGAATGGAAAATCAAGGGCTGATAAGCCGTGTTCAGTCTAAAACGGACAAAAGGAAAACACTCCTGTTTCTGACTGAAAAAGCACATGCCTTAAAGGACGAATACGATTCTGTATCTGATAAAATGGGGAGTATTTACTACAAAGGTTTTTCGGAGGAAGAAATTACCCAGTTTGAGGAATACCTCGACCGTATCAGAAAGAATCTTGAGGAGTGGCAGAAATCATGAGTATTTGTATCAAAGATCAGATTCAAAACATGAATATCGTCATCGGATGTACTGTGGGGTGTGCATATTGCTATGCCCGCAATAATGTGAAACGCTGGCATATGATTGATGACTTTGCTGACCCTGAATTCTTTCCGGGTAAGCTCAAGATGATGGAAAAGAAACGTCCGCAGAACTTTCTTCTTACCGGCATGAGCGATCTTTCCGGCTGGAAGTCAGAATGGAGAGACGAGGTATTTGAAAAAATCCGTGAAAATCCACAGCATCAGTTCCTGTTCCTTACAAAGCGACCAGATCTGGTGGATTTTGATACAGATTTGGAAAACGCATGGTTTGGTGTTACGGTGACGAGAAAAGCAGAACTGTGGCGTATTGACGCACTACGGGAAAATGTCAGAGCAAAACACTATCATGTTACCTTTGAGCCGCTATTCGACAATCCAGGTTCAGTTGATCTTTCCGGGATCAACTGGATCGTTGTCGGCACCATGACCGGAGCTCAGAGCAGGAAGATTCATACGGAGCCGGAATGGGCATGGTCTCTGGTGGATCAGGCACACGCACTCGGCATTCCGGTGTTTATGAAGGAAGACCTTGTCCCTATCATAGGGGATGAAAATATGATTCAGGAAATGCCGGAGGAATTCAACAAAGTGTTGGAGGTGCAGAGATCATGGAAGAAGTAATCGATGGAATCCTCATTCGTGAGGTGGAAACAAAGAACATCATGACTAAGTCTAGTCTGCCGGTAGGCGGTTACTCGGTCAATCCCTATGTGGGCTGTACACACGCCTGCAAGTATTGCTATGCTTCTTTTATGAAGCGCTTTACCGGACACAAGGAGGAATGGGGCACTTTCCTTGATGTGAAGCATTGGCCGGAAATTAAGAATCCGAAGAAATATGCCGGACAGCGGGTGGTCATCGGTTCTGTGACAGATGGCTACAATCCACAGGAGGAGCAATTCGGGAATACCAGAAAACTTCTGGAGCAGCTGATCGGCAGTGACGCAGATATTCTGATCTGCACAAAGTCGGATCTTGTGGTACGAGATATTGATCTGCTGAAGAAGCTTGGACGAGTAACCGTTTCATGGTCGATCAACACACTAGATGAAAATTTCAAGAACGATATGGACTCTGCTTCTAGCATTGAGCGCCGTATCGTTGCTATGAAGCAGGTATATGAAGCAGGTATCCGTACAGTCTGTTTCGTATCTCCGGTATTCCCCGGTATCACGGATTTTGAAGCAATCTTTGAGCGGGTAAAGGATCAGTGCGATCTGTTCTGGCTCGAAAATCTCAATCTTCGAGGCGGTTTCAAAAAGACAATTATGGATTATATCGCCGGAAAATATCCTGATCTTGTACCACTTTACGACGAGATCTATAACAAGCATAACCGCAGCTACTTTGAAGCACTTGAAGCAAAAGCTGAGGAAATGGCTAAGAAGTATGATTGCCCATTTGTGGATAATGAAATGCCTTATGGCAGAGTCCCGCAGGGACATCCGGTGATCGTAGATTATTTCTATCATGAGGAAATCCGAGGGACAGAGAATACAGGAAAAAGAAATCGTTAATCTAAATGTGTAATGAAATGCGTAGACCTATGATGTTGTTGGTTAAGGTTAAAAAGGTTTAATAAACAACTTCCAGTTTATAGAGGTAATGCAATGATAAGAAAACAAACAGAAACAGATTTAACGGCCATTATGCAGATATGGCTTGAAACAAATACAAAAGCACATTCTTTTATCCCGGAGGAGTACTGGCTAAGCAATTATGAAATGGTAAAATCCGGTTTACCGAAAGCAGAGGTATTTGTCTACGAGGATGATGCTACGAAAGAGATATATGGATTCATTGGCTTAATGGAGAATTATATCGCAGGGCTATTTGTTAAAGAGCCGATGCAGGCAAATGGAATCGGAAGCCAGTTGATTGCGTATGCAAAGAGTCAGAAGGAAAAGCTGACCTTGGAGGTATATCAGAAAAATATGCGAGCGGTTCAATTCTACCATAGAGAAGGCTTTTCGATAACGGATGAGGCCATTGATGAAAACACAGCGCAAGTAGCGTATATGATGAGCTGGCAGAAATAAAAGAAAAAATTGAAATGAGCAATCTCCTTTCGTAAAAAAATACGGAGGGGGATTTTTCTTTGCAAAAAAAGGAGGGATAACTTGGGCATACTTGACGGTATTGTGGAATGGATTGCAGAGCAAGTCATGAATATTCTGGATATGATCAACACCTCTGTTCTGGGAGCATTGGGCTGTGACATGGAAACCTTCCTCAGATACTTTCCGGCGGCGGAGACTTTTTACAGTCTTATCGTAGCACTGGCGGTGGGCCTTTTGCTGTTGAACCTGATTTTTCAGTTATTCCGTAACTTTGGTATCATGCAAAGCGGAGAAGCGGAGAATCCGATTCAACTGACAGGCAGAACTATGCTGTTCCTGTTTTTGGCTCTTTTTGCAAAGGATATATTAGATATTATTTTACAGATAGGCGGAACACCCTTTGGCTGGATGATGACAGAGGAGCTTCCGCCTATCAATTTTGCGGATTTTAATTCTGTTCTGTTGACAATTCTGGGGGTATCATTAAACGGCTCCATTGCTTTAATCGCTTTGATTCTGCTTATTATTTTGGCGTGGAACTATTTAAAGCTGTTATTTGAAGCAGCGGAACGATATGTACTGTTGGGTGTTCTGGTTTATACAGCACCGATGGCGTTTTCCATGGGAGGCTCTATGAACACCCTCAATATTTTCCGCAGCTGGTGCAGAATGTTAGGCGGGCAGATTTTTATGATACTGATGAATGTTTGGTGTCTGCGAATTTTTACCTCTATGTTTGCGAATTTCATCGCTAATCCGTTGCAGTTGGAGAATGGAAATTTTTTGATCTGGTTTTTATGCGCCATCGGTTTCTTGAAAATCTCGCAAAAGATTGATAACTTCATGCAGATGCTGGGCATCAATGTCGGCAGGACAGGCAGTGCGATGCTGGGTGAGGCTGCGATTGCTATGAAGGGTATCAGTGCAGCCGGGAAAACAATCAGCGGCGGTGGCAGCGGAGCAGCAGATAGTGGGAGTTATATGGCTTCCGGCAGTGAAACTATTTTGCAAGGCGGTTTGGCAGGTGCAGTCGGCAGACAGTTTCATCAAAATGCTATCCGGAATATTACAGGAAAAAGTGATAGTATAGCCTCGAATATTGCCCGTTCGGTATATAACTCCTCTATCCGAAATGGCGGCGGTTTTTCTGCCAATATTATCGGTCAGGTAGCAAAAGGAGATATTGCACGTACAGGCTTTATCAAAGGCGAGGAGGCTGTGCAGGCGTTTCAATCCTATATGGGCATTGACAGAGCGAATCATACAAAAGAAACGGTGGGCACGGAACGAAATTCTGCGTCTGCCGAAAATACTGCATTTGATAATCAGAGTACATATTCCGATAGCTCCTATACGGAGATGCAGACATCCATGGAACAGGTATTGGCTGAGTATCAGCAGAATATCGGTATGGAGCCCCTTTCTGTAGGAACAGAACTGTCTGATGATTCGCATTCCCCCTTTTTGTCGGATCATCAGGCATCCCCTTCTGAAAGCAATGGATGGGAAAAAGGAGAGTTGTTTCATCCATCTGCTGACGCTGCGGTGCAGTATTCTCAGATAGAGATTGGCGGTGGACGCATTATGGGGATGGAAACATCGAAAGACTTGGGAGGTAGTCTCAAATTTGCTATGTATTCCACAGATAAATATATGCCGCCGGCACAAGGGGATTATAAAACGGTCACAGCAGTAGATGGTTCCAAATGGTATCATCAGTATGCACAGCCAACGGTTGTAAAGGAGCCGTTTATGAAGGAAAACGGTGAAATTCAATACAAGGAACAGATTGAAAATAAATTACCGGATGCACCAAAAAGAAAGGACAGAATCTAAATGAACAATGAGATGCAAAGAGCGGCGAAAACAGCGGCAACGCTGCGTTATGGCACAACAGGTGTGATTACTGCTCTGGATATTGCATGGCGGCAAAGGCATAACATTGCGAAGGTTAGCTTAAGCCTTGGATTCTTGTTTCTTCTTCTGGTGCTGTTTTTATGTATGCTGCCGTCTTTTGTATTCGGCGGTTTTCAGATGACAGATGTATGGAACGATAACGCTGTTCTCTTACAGAATATACAGCGATATCAGACAGCTGTGTGGTCTGCGATAGATGAAGCTCACGATGCTTTGCTGCGTGAAATAGAAAGCATGGCAGAAGATGATGAGGGAATCACAATTATTGATGAATTTCATTACAGTTCTGTCAATGCAACCTTGATTTTATGCCAGTATTCTGCGGCAAAAGGGACAGATGAAATCAATACAAAGGAAATCAGAGGATTGATTAAAGCTCATAGGGATGCTCTGTTTTCTTATCAAAAAACCTCCGGTCATACATATCATATTTATTATATCGGGGATGCTTATTTCGCAGACCACGTTTTTAAACTGACAGAGCAACAGAAAAAATTAGCGGAGCTATATGCCGCTAATTTAGAATTGTTTTTATATGGCAGCCAGTTTGGCAGCGTATCGGCACAGGTCAGTGAGGATGTTTTAAAATACGGAACTCTCGTAAAAAAGTGTGCTGAAAAATATGGTATTTCAAATTTTACTGATGTAATCAATGCAGTAATGATGGCAGAAAGCGGCGGACGCGGCACTGATGTAATGCAGGCAAGCGAATGTCCCTATAACACGAAATATTCGAAGAAACCGAATGGCATTACAAATGCAGAATATTCCATAGAGGTGGGGGTGCATTATCTGGCGGACTGCCTGAAGGGGGCAGGCTGTACTGCACCCAATCAGACGGAGAAACTGAGTCTGGCCCTACAGGGATATAATTATGGCAACGGCTATATTTCATGGGCAATCCAAAAATATGGCGGATATACAGAAGCCAATGCACAGGAGTTTTCCAGAATAATGCAGAAAAAGTTGGGATGGAGTAGATATGGCAATCCGAAATATGTCAGTGCGGTATATAGATATCTTGTCTTTTCGAGTAACGGGAAATGGGGCTCTCCATTTGTAGGAAAGGATTGGAATAGTAGAGTTTCCTCTGATTTTGGCTGGAGAACAGATCCATTGAACGGAAAGAAAGCCTTCCATGAAGGACTGGATATTGCATATCCCACAGGAACAAAAATCCATGCGGTATCCGGTGGTGTGGTTACTTCGGTAGTCTATTCTAAAACGGGGTATGGTCATCATGTGAGAGTGGACTGCGGGAACGGTGTTACGGTGCTGTATGCGCATTGCAGCAAAATCCTTGTAACAAAAGGGCAAAGCATTTCAACAGGACAGGCTATTGCTGAGGTCGGTGCAACGGGGCGTGTGACAGGAGCACACCTTCATCTGGGGGTGCTGGTAAATGGAAAAGAGGTGAACCCGAGGGAGTATATCGGAGGATAACAGAGGAAATCATATAGGAGTATCAGGAAAAATATCCTATTTTGTGCAAACATCAAATAAACTCGCTAAGAAAATGTGAAAATCAAAGAAAAAGTCGGTGCTATTTTGTGGAAAAGGATTTTTATAGCTATTGTTTTCATTTGATAAATAAGGTCAATGCGTGCTAAGATAGAATAAATAATGGATTATTCGTCACGAATATGCTATAATTTATATGAGGTGATTCTTATGGAAATAAGAGAGCTAAAAATCAGTGCGAATGCATCCGGTGGTACTGCGGCGGCAGGAGCAAAAACCTACCGAATAACATTACCGTCCAGTTGGGTGAAAAAAATGGATTTGGATCATGCGGATGCAAAGGCAGAGGTTGTGTTCGACGGTACAAGCATTATCATTCGTCCAAAGGCGGCAGAGGATATTCTTTTATTTCAATCGCAGGCACTCAAAGCAGGACATCAGGTTGTGCGCTATGAATATTTTGATAAAGAAACCCTTTGCAGTACCATTCTCTGTGATTTTACGGAGAAAATACTGCGGGTAATAAATCATACGGATCGGATTTTAAAAACTGCTTTCGGGCGACAGGAAAGACCAACATGGGATGATTTCATTGAATTTCTGGAGGAAAGATGCGTTCCGAAAAGCAGGGAAAATATCAATATTCTTCTGAAAGAAATGGGCTTGACGGAATATGATCCGATCCAGATTGTAGAGAAAACACAGGGAAGAATGGCGGAGGATGCACAATGGCTGAAAATAACAAGGCTATAAAACTTTATACAGGAGATGTTGTTGCTGCCACCTCCTCGAAGGGTAATCAGGAAAAATGGTATGATGCGGCGACAGACTGCTGGTATAAGCTGGATCGCACCGGCTTTGAAGCATTGGCAGAGGCAGTCACAAGTGAGCTTTTGCAAAAATACAGCAATATCGAAACAGAGCTTGGCTATAAAATCGTAGCGTATCACATTGACTCTGTAGAGGTTCACAGAAATACCAGAAGGGCAAGCGTCAGCTTTAACTTTTTGAGGGAAGGACAGAGCATCCAGACAGCGTATCATATTTTAAAACGTGCCCTTGGCTCTGACTATCAGAAAATCCTCGCGGCAGAAAAAACGATTCCGGGCAGATTGAAAAAAATCGTTGATACAATAGAGGACATCAGTGGTTTGGAGCATTTTGGAGCATACCTGACCTTGCTGTTTGAGGTAGATGCGCTGATTGCAAATGAGGACAGACACTTAAACAATATTGCAATTCTTGAGGAAAACGGTAAATATCACTATTGTCCGTTATTTGATAACGGGGAAGGGCTGATGCTAGACAATGTAAAATACCCATTTGATGTAGAAACAAGGGGATTGATGAAGCATTTACGGGCGAAACCGTTTCAGTGCAGATTTGGCACAGTACTTTCCACAGCAAGAGATTTATATGGCGCACAGCTTAAAATTGTATGCAGTGCGGCAGAGGTTTCGGAGATTGCAGAGAAATATCTGGACTGGTATCAGCCGATGTTCAGACCATTCTTGAAAGATAGGATTGTAGATGTTGTGCTGTTGCAGATGAAGAAATATTTTTGATAAGGAGCGTGAGAATCATAGCCAAAAATAAAGAGGAACGGGACATCTTTCTCATTCCGCCAAACTTTCTCAATGAAGGTTCACTATTTGGTGGGATGCTGAAATTAAGAAATGCCATAGAGGCTGTTATTTTGGTAGCCGGGATTACAATCCCGATACTGAAAATAACAGTCTTTTCTTTTACCGCAAAAACAATCCTTCTGTGTCTGACAGCGTTGCCGATTGGGATTTTTGCCTTAATCGGCGTTGGCGGGGAAAGCCTGACGGCTTTTCTTCTGAACTTCTTCCGTTTCCTGCGGAACAGAAAAATGCTGTATCGTTCGGATGCTATGTCGGAGCAGGAGGAAAGCAGAAGGCCTGTCTGGCAATCCGAGGGAGAATGGCCGGAAGAATACGGAGAGGAGGAAAAGCTGAAGAAAAGCAGAAAAACAGCAAAAGGAAAAGCGAATGAGCCGTTTCCTGTAGAAAAGATAGAAAACGGTATCTGCTATCTCAGAGATAAGCGTTATATCAAAATTATAGAGGTAGAACCCATCAACTTCCTGCTACGTTCTGCGAGAGAACAGCGTAATATCATCTATTCTTACATGTCCTATTTAAAAATCAGTCCTGTACGGATGCAGATTAAGGTTGTTTCCAAGAAGGCTGATATATCAAATCATCTGGATAAGATACAGGAGGCAATCCGGCGGGAACAGGATGAGCGGTGTAAGGTGTTATTGATGGATTATTATAACCTGATTCGTCGAATCGGGCTGAAAGAAGCCGTGACACGGCGTTTTTTTATTGTCTTTGCGTATGAACCGATTCCCGGCAGCAGTAAGAAGAATGAGGAGAAGGACGCTGTGAATCAGCTGGAGATTGCGGAGCGCACTGCAAGAACCTATCTTATGCAGTGTGGCAATAACGTAGTGGAGCATGAAAACCCGGACAGTTTTATGGCGGAGGTTTTATATATGTTGCTGAATCGCAAAACAAGTACAGAAACTCCATTCTCTGCGCGTGCTGCGGCGGAGGTCGAAAAGTATATCGCAGAAGGGGATGCCAACGCCATTCCAATTTCCGCTTTTCTTTTGCCGGAGCAGATGGATTTCAGTAAAGCGGCATATTGCAGGATTGACGGTCTGTACTGCTCCTATTTTATGATTCCGTCTACAGGGTATAAAACACAGGTAACCGCAGGCTGGCTGTCGCTGTTGGTGAATGCAGGGGAGGGGATTGATATAGATCTTTTCCTCAGCAAAGAGCCGAAGGAAAAGATACAGTTTCAATTAGGCAGACAAATCCGTATCAATCGTTCAAAAATGAAGGAAACATCAGATACCAATACGGATTTTGATGACATCGACAGTGCGGTACGGGCGGGCTATTATCTGAAGGATGGTCTGGCAAATAATCAGGATTTTTACTATATCAATACCCTGATTACAATTACCGCAGATAGCCGGGAGGAACTGGAATGGCGTACCAATGAGATGAAAAAGCTGATGCTGTCGCAGGATCTTATTCTGAAGCCATGCTATTTTAGACAGGACTTAGCCTTTGCATCGGTATTGCCGTTGAATCAGCTACATAAAAGTCTGCATGAGCTATCAAAAAGGAATGTGCTAACAACAGGGGTGGCAAGCTGTTACCCGTATGTCAGCTTTGAGATGAGTGACGATAACGGCATTTTACTAGGGGTAAATAAGTACAATAACTCCCTGATTATTGTGGATATTTTTAATTCCAGAATATATAAGAACGCGAACATGGTTCTGCTTGGCACATCTGGTGCAGGCAAAACCTTCACCATGCAGTTGATGGCATTAAGGCTTCGAGAAAAGAATATTCAGACCTTTATTCTGGCACCATTGAAGGGGCATGAATTTCGCAGAGCCTGCCATAACATCGGCGGAGAGTTTATACAGATTTCTCCGGCATCGAAAAATTGCATCAATATCATGGAAATCCGAAAAAATGATAAAACTGCGGAGGATGTGATAGACGGCGAAAGAACGGAGCGTTCCGAGCTATCGGCAAAAATCCAGCGGTTGCATATTTTCTTTTCCCTGCTGATTCCGGATATGACACATGAGGAACGGCAGCTATTGGATGAAGCGTTGATCCAGACCTATGCAGGGAAAGGCATTACCCATCAGAATGAATCGCTGTATGACGAAATGGGAAGTTATAAAACAATGCCCGTTTTAGGCGATTTATATGATGTTCTGAAGAAAAGCACAGAGACCAGACGCATGGCGAATATCCTGAATCGACTGGTGCATGGTTCTGCAAGTACATTTAATCAGCAGACCAATGTACGGTTAGATAATAAATATATCGTTCTCGATATTTCAGAGCTAACCGGAGATTTATTGACGGTCGGGATGTTTCTTGTATTGGATTATGTCTGGGATAAAGCAAAGGAGGACAGAACACAGGAGAAAGCAATTTTTATTGATGAGGTCTGGCAGTTGATTGGAGCATCCAGCAACCGCTTGGCTGCGGAGTTTGTTCTGGAGATTTTCAAAATTATCCGAGGCTATGGCGGTGCTGCAATCTGCGCCACACAGGACATCAACGACTTCCTTTCTTTGGATGATGGGAAGTACGGAAAAGGTATTATCAATAACAGTAAGACAAAGATTGTACTGAATTTAGAGGATGAGGAGGCGCAAAGGGTACAGCATATTTTGAATCTGAGTGATACAGAGATTATGAATATCACGCATTTTGCACGTGGGAACGGTCTGATTCTGACCAATAACAATACAGTGACGGTAGAATTTAAAGCATCCGGATTGGAAACGGAGATGATTACAACAGACCGCGAGCAGCTGCGCGAGATGATACGAAGAAAACAGGAGTAGAAAGGAGACATTTCATGATTTGCTTACAGAGCGGTGGAGCGATTGAAGGAAAAATCGTGGAGCTGATTGGTGAATATGGCGCATTGCAGATGGAGCAGCTGCAAAGATATTTTTCCATAGAAGATACACAGATGGAAAAAATAATACGGAAACTGGTGAAAAAGGGCAGGCTTGTATCTGACAAAGAGAACGGTTACATAAAAGCATTTGAACAGAAAACGTATGACGAAGGGCTGGCACAGTGCTTCTGGGTTGTGCTTGATTTAAAGGAGGCTATTGAATTTCACGCCGTCGGGAGGTATCCGTTATTGATTGCGGTATACGCAGATGGTGAGGCGTATGAAATCTATTCCTGTAAAAAGGGTGATGAAATGTTTTTATGCCATGTGATAGAGCGATTACAGGAGAAAGTACAGGGAAAGGTGCTGATTGTGCTGGAGGACACGGAGCAGATTGGTAAGTTACAAGGGATAAATTGTATTTTCTGTACTGTAAGCAGAGAGGGAGAGGTGAGGTATTATGAATCGTCTGCTGTTTCGACAGAGGCTGAACCACCTGCGTGAGGATGCACTGCGGTTTCAGAATACGCTTTGTGCCTATGAAACAACAGATGCAGTCAGATACCCGGAAAATTTTGAAAGGCTTAGTCTGGATATGGCTAGGCAGGCGGAAAGTATTGCGTGCAGTACAAGAAATATCGTAAGCATTTTTCAGATGAACGGCAGGGAACAGGTACAAAGCTGTGCCGCAGAGGCACAGGGGATTACAGTTAAAGAGAAGTCCTATGGCTACGAAGTGATTCTGCCGCATTTGATGCCAAAACGAAATCATCGGAATCATACCGTATTTCTTCTGGAGCCATTAACCTACGCCTTAAAGGAATTTACTGCGGCGCATCCAATCTGCCGTTTGGAGTATGCTCTGATCTGGTTTATTTATGAGTATACAGAAGATACGCCCATCCATTGTATCAGAGATTACGATAATATCGAGACGAAGGAAGTATTGGATATTATTAACAGCTTTTTTCTTCTGGACGATGGCGGCGCATTTTGTGAACTGCACTACAGCACAAGGCGTGGAAACAGAAACGGCACCAGAGTAATCATCAGCTCGGATATAGGTCTGGTTTCGTGTCAGAAAATAAACGGTAATTGACATAGGTTTTTCGGATATGTCGAAAAATAGAACTTTTCTCATGAAGTTCCATATTTTCAAAGAAAGGAGTATGCAGGTTTTTGGCATAGTTTAGGAGCTTATGCTGAGAATGGTATCGGAAAGGAGGTGAGGACAATTCTTACAAAGGATTCGCAGGCTTATCGGGTATTGGCATTGGTCGCATTATCCGGTGAATGTGCAGAGGAGGCATTGACGCTTTTGTTGCCGCAGGAAAGCTATCGGCAAAAGGTGCTGCGGCGGTTGTTGGAGGAAAGACTGCTATCCAAGTATCAGAAGGATGGCGTAAAGGGTTATCGTCTGATGCGAAAGGGGAAAGAAACCCTACTACAGTTAGAGTGGGAACGGTTTTCTTTTTATCTGGCAGACGGTGCAGATTTTTCCATGCGCAGGGCAGGCTTAACACAAAGACAACGGCAGCACTGCATTTCGGAAATACTGGCGATTATGGAACGGGCGGAGATTCTGATGGATCGCAGTAAAAAACAACCAATCTTTGAAAATATCCCGATGCAGTCAGGCGAGCTTTCGCAGGATGCTTTTTTTCATCCAAAGGAGGTAAAGGCGCAGGCAGATTTCACAAGGAAAATCATCAGCTCCAAAATGACAGGTGTTTTGCTTTCGCAGGCAGAAGTATGGCTTTGCTATAACATGCAGGTGGCAGTACCCAAGTGGTTTGAAACGGTGGAAAACAGAGCCGATATTCTGATACAGTCGATACTGCGCTCAAAGCAGCTTTGCTTTAACGGTACAAATGCACTGTTATTTGGCAGAGGAATGCAGCAGGCAGTACAATGCTTAGAGGATGCAAAAATGCGGGTGACTATCTTAAATGCACCATTTCAACGATTCTGTTTTATACCATTGGATGAGAATGGGATTCTGCTGTTGAAGCTCATGTATGATGCAGAAGCCTATCAAAGCCTGTTGGCTGTTTTGGCGGAGGACTTACAGCAGAAGAAAGAGCAGCCGTTTATCATACAGGATGGCTATAACCAGAATGGACACCCGACCTTGATTTGTGTTGATTGTGATTTGAAACGATTGATACAGTTTCAGACACAGCTTTCATATCTCGGTGTGCAGGGAGAGGTAATCTGTTTTGATTTTCAGAAGGAGGCGATAGAGAAGTATTGTGGAGAACAAACAAAGATTTCGACGGTTAATCTGGAAACCGTCAGAAAAAACTTCCTCGCAGATAAATAAGCGCAGTATGAAGATGTTCGGATACGTCTGTATGGCGATATTTCCTGTTTTTTATGCAGGTGGCTACCTGACACAGTTGATAGAGAATTATAGCATCTGGCAGAAGGCAGGGCATATCCCGGGAGACGGAACTGCACCGTCCTTGCCCCAAAAGGGAGTATCTGTATGTCTCAGCGCAGCATTTTCCCTGATGGGGCTAAAGGTGCTGTTTTTCCTTGGATTAACGATTGCCGGTATCGTTCTTTTTGCAGTGTTTATCGGAAAGGGCGAAAAAGGTGATTATGATACGGAGCGGAAATTCCATTACTCCGAAAAAGGTAGTTATGGTACAGCACGATTTATGGATAAACGAAGGATGAAGGAGCTGTTGGATGTTACCGGTATCCAGAAAACAGAGGGAACGATATTGGGAACCGTAGACGGTGCGGTTGTCAGTATCCCTGTCGCAAGTAGGATGAATCGTAATATCGCTGTTTTTGGTGCATCCGGCAGTATGAAATCCAGAGCTTTTGTCAGAAATATGATTTTCCAAAGTGTAAAAAGAGGGGAAAGTCTGATTCTCACCGATCCGAAATCCGAGCTGTATGAGGATATGTCGGTGTATCTGAAGGAGCAGGGCTACATCGTCCGGGTTTTTAATCTGGTACAGCCGGAGCATAGCGACCGTTGGAACTGCATCAATGAGGTTTCACACGATCAGATGATGGCACAGATCTGTGCAGATGTGATTATCAAAAATACGGGCGGCGGAAAAACGGATCATTTCTGGGATTCCTCCGAGTTGAATCTGCTAAAGGCACTGATTTTATATGTTGACTATGAAAGGGCACCTGCTGAGCGGAACATGGGCGCAGTATATCGGATGCTATCCGATTTGACAGAGAATGAATTAAATCAGCGTTTTGAGATGCTGCCAAACGGACATCCGGCAAAGGCACCCTACCATATTTTTCAGCAGGCAGGAGATAAGGTGAGAGGTGGTGTAATTATCGGTCTGGGTGCAAGGCTACAGGTGTTCCAGAATGCGTCTATCTGCGATATTACGGCGCAGGATGAATTTGATCTCAGCAGACCGGGACGGGAAAAATGCGCGTTCTTCTGTATCAGCAGCGATCAGGATAGTACCTTTGACTTCCTTTCTTCGCTGTTTTTTTCGTTCCTGTTTATTAAGCTGGTGCGTTATGCCGATGCAGAGGGGGTAGACGGAAAGCTGCCGATTGGTGTGAATTTCGTTTTGGATGAATTCCCGAACCTTGGCGTTATCAATGACTTTAAAAAGAAAATTTCAACGGTACGCAGCAGGAATATCGGGATTTCTGTTATTTTCCAGAACATAGCACAGCTGAAGAACCGTTATCCCAATGATGAATACCTGGAGATTCTGGGAAATTGTGATACGCAGATAGCGCTGGGCTGTACGGATGAAGTAACTGCACGGTTTATCTCCAATCGTACCGGTGAGGTAACGATTGATGTAAATAGCCAATCAAAGCAACTGTATGCCATGCGGATGACGGATTATACACCGGAATACAGAGAGACCAACTCTGTTGGCCGCAGAAAACTGATGACAGCAGATGAGGTGCTGCGGATGCCGCTGGATGAGGCATTGATTATACTACGCGGACAGAATGTATTTAAAGTGAAAAAATTCGATTATACCAGGCATCCGGAAAGCCGAAAGCTGAAAAAGTGTAAAGCAGCTGCCTATATCCCGGACTGGAGAAAGGAACAGGCAAAAGACGATTCTATTGTGCAGCCTGTGGAAGATATAATACAGGCAAAAAAAGAGGAGAAACCAAAGATCAGAACAGTACAGATTTCCAAGAAAGAACTGATGAGTAAATAAAGGAGGAAAATAAGTATGGCAAATGAAGCAGAAAAAACATTACATGAAATGCAGCAGGTACTTACAATCGATGCAAACGGAGCATACGAAACAGAGGAGGATAAAGCGGAGCTCCTCTGGCATGAGCTGCAGAACGCATACCGCAGTAAACGGATACTGTCCGGTGTATTAAGCGGTGTAGAGGAGACAAGCAGTGGTAGTATTGCTGTGGTTTATTATAAAGGACAGCGTATGATTATCCCTGTCAGTGAGATGGAACTGAACCTTTCCGAACAGAACGGCTATGGAGAAATGAAGGGCCGTCAGGTTCGTATTTTAAATAACATGGTTGGCTGCGAGATTGATTTTATCCTGATAGCACTGGATGATACTGCACGCAGTGTTGTGGCAAGCCGCAGACTGGCAATGCTTGCAAAACGCAGGAAGTTTTATTTCCCGAATGAAAACGGCAACGCCCAGATTACCGAAGGCAGAGTTGTGCAGGCGCGTGTTATCGCAGTAGCGGAAAAGGTGGTGCGTCTTGAGGTATTTGGCGCAGAGTGCGCAGTTCCTGCCAGAGATATTGCATGGGAATGGGTCGGTGATGCAAGGGAGAAATATCATGTAGGTGACAGAGTGATGGCGGTAGTTACATCCGTAGAATCGGATGCAGAAACAATGAATGTAAAGATCACTGCCGATATGAAACGTCTTATGAAGAATGAAGTACTGGAAAAACTGAAGGAATGTAAGGTACAGGGACGGTATTCCGGCAGGATTACGGATATTCATAAGGGCGTGATTTTTGTAAGGCTGTCTAACGGGGTGAATGCCATTGCGCATAGCTGCAACGATTACAGATTGCCCGGTAAGAATGATGACATCAGCTTTGTTGTGAACCGTCTGGATCAGGAAAACGGCGTTGCGGTAGGGATTATTACAAGAATTATCCGTCAGAATATCTGAGGTGTACCGTATGAAAAGCAGACTATACTATGCCATAAGCTGCTTTCTCCTTGCAGTCGTTTTGCTTTTTCTTGCAGTCCCGTTATTTACCCATCGGCTTTATCCGAAACAGCAGGCAATCCGTGTGCTGCATACCATGGAAAAGGGCGAACAGCTGACAGATAAGGACATAGAACCGATTACGGTCGGCGCATTGCATCTATCGGAAGGAGTTGCGCTGGCAGAAGAGGATGTAATCGGCAGATATGCGGCGGTGGATCTGGTTGCGGAGGATATTCTCTTTTTATCCAAGCTGTCACAGCTTCCGTTAGAAGGCGATCTGCCGAAGGATATTCTGCCAAAGGGAAATGCCGCACAACTGCTGAAACTTAGAATGATTGAAGGCAGTGAATACCCAGTCCCCGAAACGGGCGATGTGATAAAGATAAATCTGTTTGATAAGAAATGGAAGGACATTCCGGAGCTGCAATTCGTCCGAACCCTGTCTGTTGTGCCGCCGAAAAAAGCGGAAGATACCGTAGTAGTAACAGTAGCATTGAACGAAAAACAGCAGCAGTATATAAAACGGCAGAAGAAAACAGTATTCTATGCATCGGTTATTGTGCGGAGCAATGAAGAACTGGCGGAAAAGCTATTGGCAGAGCAGAAATCATTTTTTTGAGCAGGGGGTGAATCTATGGCAAAGCATATCCTGATTATTGGCAGTCCGGGCAGTGGAAAAAGTGTATTCAGCGCAGCTTTGGCAAGTGCAGCAGGCAAACGAAACAGGCAGACATTACTGATTAGCGGAGACAGCAGAATTTCGATGCTGTCATTTTTTTGCGGAAATACGGATGCAGACGGACTGGGAACGCTTTATGCAGGAGAGATTACATCGCAGCGTACCGCGGATGCAATCAAAATCCTGCGCGAATTTCCGAATATCGGTGTAATGGGATTTCAGATACATGAACGGAAAAGACAGGAAGGAACCACAGCGCAGATACAGCAGCTATATACCGTTTTGGATGGTATGGCTGAGGTGGTAATCTGGGATGGAACCTCTGACTGGACGGATGCTTTTCAGACTGTAATGACAGCAAAAGCGGAGGTTACGGCGTGTTTGTTAACTGCGGATGTAAAGGGACTGCTTTATTTCAAGCAGTATCAGGACAAAATCCGACGGTTGGCGCATTGTCTGCTGTTGGAAGGACTTAGTAAACCATATTCCCTGCATGAGGAAATGGATGTAACCATTGGCGGCTTTGATGGAATCCTGCCCTTTGGCAGAGAGATTGAGCGTTATGTTATGGAAGGGGATTTATTCTCCATCCTTACATGTTGCCATACACGATATCGTGAAACAGTGGAGCACACCTTGGATGATTTACTGGAAGGGAGAATGGAAAAATGACGGCAAAAAAGAGATTTCTTAGGAAACAGAAAAAATGGAAGGCTTGGGGAGCAGCAATAGCAACAGAGGAGATACTGATGGATCAGGAGGCGAGCATTTTATTCCCCACGATGTGCGATAAGCTGCAAAAGGCAATGGCTATCAGACCGGAATATGACATCACAAAAGAAATCATAACAGAGCAGTATCAATCCGATCAGCAGAAAAGACGGTATGCACCAAAGCTGCAGCAGACAGCTGTCATGCTTTTTGCTGATTTTTTTATTTTCATCGGTTTGCTGCTGCTTTTTTATATTTGCGGACAATATTTTGATGTACTCTGGTTTACCGGTTCCGTAGTAATGGCCTGTGGCATCAGCAGTGTATTATTCTTTCTGTTCTGCGAGTGGCTTGTTTTTTATCTGTATCGGATATTTGAAAAGGAGGATTGAGGATGTGAAAGGTTATCGAATAGCAGCAATGGCTGTGATAGGCGTATTATGCTGTAACACAATGGCATTTGCCGCACCAAAGCCGTTAGAGGAAGCCTATGAAAAAAACGGGAATTCCTATATTAAGAAAACGTACGTCATCAATAATACGGAAGAAATTTTTGATACCATGGATACAACCTTTGAATTGAACGGGCTGGTATATCATCAGATTGATATTTCCAGTAAGCCAGTGGTAGAGGTCTTAACGAAGGATGTGAAACAGACAGAAGAAACAACGGTAGCATCCCGGAATGATGTGGTTGTATTGAAAAAGCTGGGTGCAACCAAGCAATATACCGATGAGGAAGGCTATCAGGCTACATTGAAGGCAGAGAAAGGAAGTATCAACTATACGGTTTCCGGCTACACCACAAAGAACCAGACGAAGCATGGCAGCAGAGCCTACTATAACCTGTCTTCCATGGATTTCAGCCAGATTCCAAAAAGCATCTGGGAGGGCGGTGTATATCTGACTCTGATGGATGTGAAATGGATTGGGGATAATAACCTTGCCAGTGGCGATACCGCGGTAGGGAATACCTATGCCGCAGTAGGCTATTATACAGGAACCTATTCTGTGAAAATCCCATCCGGTTATCGCGCATCTGTACTTTATAAGGGTACTGCAAAGAAGGAAATTTCCGAGCAGACAGCATATACCATTACCTACCTCGGAGAAGAGTCGATGCCACAGCAGGAGGAGAAACTGCCGTTAGGCTTCATCATTGGCGGTATTGGACTTGCATTGGCGGCGATTGGAACGGGTATCTATCTGTTCCTTCGCGATAAACGAAACAGTTTGGAGGAAGAAACAGAAGAATCGGAACAGGAGGAAACGAAGGATGCGGATGTATAAGAAAATTTCTATTGGCTTGATTCTGTGTGCCGTATTACTGCCTAATATTGCATCTGCTGCGGCTTATTCGGATATTACAGGGCATTCGGATGAAAAATATGTAGTTGGCTATAGTGACCTTGGATTGGTCAGTGGCTATCCCGATGGCACCTTTCGGCCGGATGCTACACTTACCAGAGCAGAGGCAACTGTATTATTCGGAAAGCTTAATCTGCCTGCCATCAATGGAAAGCAGGCGGACTTTCGGGATATAGCAAAGACTGATTGGTTTTATGATTCAGTGGATACTGCGGTAAAAAGCGGATTGGTTAGTGGTTATGAGGATCATACCTTTCGACCGCAGAAAACAATCACACGCTTTGAGGCTATTTCCATGGTATCGAAATTGGTGAAAAGTGAAAAACAGAACACAGTACAGTTGCCTTATGGGGATAGGGATAGCATCCCTTCCTGGGTGAACGGTGCAGTCAGAAATCTGTATGCAGCAGGCGTGATTGATACCTATAGCGGAAACCGGATTGCAGGGAATACCCCGGTCACCAGAAGTGAAATGGTTAAAATGCTATATAAGGTACTGGAAAGCTATCAGTTTCAGCTGACAGGCTTATCACAGGCAGTGAAAAGCACAGGAACAACAGGAACAACTGCGGTTCAGTTGCCACATGATATTCTGGGGTATCTGACGATTGAGCGAATTGGGATTAAAAAATACCCGGTAAAGGACGGAGCAGACCTTGCGACAATCAAAACAGCAATCGGGCATTTTGCAGAATCCGCCTTATGGGATGGAAATGTTGCTTTCTGCGCCCATAACAGGGATTATAAATATGATTTCAGAAACCTGAAAAATATCAAAAAAGGGGATAAGGTCATTTATGAAACACGCTTTGGCACCAGAACCTATACGGTATCTGTCATAAAGGCAATCAATGAAACAGATTGGACGGATATTACAACGAGTGATGAAAGGAATAAGCTGACAATGGTAACCTGTATCGAAAATGAGCCGACCAAACGACTGCTGGTGCAGGCGGTGCAGCAGCAGTAAATTTATTTTTTTAGTCTTTTTTTGAAAAAATTCTGAAATTTTGTTGCTTTTCCGGAATGAGAATCGTTTATTAAAGTATCATTCATTTTTGAAAAGGGGGAGTATACATGAAAAAGAAAGTATTTTTCGGCACTTTGGCGGCAATGATTTTCAGCATACATATTTCTGCATTTGCGGCACCTGTTGCCGCATTTGGAGATGTATCGGCAGGGAACCATATCGCAGCACCCTATGCCAAAAGTGACATCATTGTACCAAGACCGTCTGCATCAAAGTACGCTGCATTGCAAAAATATGCGTATATCGGGATTCCTGCGGATGTAAAAGGGCATTGGGCGGAAAAATACCTAACCTATTTTTTGCAGACCGGCTGTATGGATGGGAGTGCAGTGGCATTTCATCCCAATGAACCGATTACTTATGCTGACTTTGCTGCGGTAGTTGCAAGATTAGGCTTAAAGCCTGTAGAGTTTAACGGCGGTACTGTTTCGCATAAGGTGTTCCGTGACGCTGCTCTTTGGAATACAGCATATCCTAACGCACAGGCGGCACTTATTTGCGGCGAAGCCGGTGTATGGGGGAATCCTTCAGAGGCAAATTATACCATGCTTGGGTATTCTGGCTTTTGCCTGCAGGATCAGGTGCAACGACAATATATCGCGTCTTTTCTGGTTTCCATGCTGCCGATGCAGGAGAAAGAAAGGGTGTCAGAACAGCAATTTGCGGATGAAATACGCTTTCAATCTGCTTTGTGTAAGGATGCAATGAAGCGGCTGACGGGTGAAAATATAATTTCATGTTATGCGGATGGTACGATTCGCCCTGAGGGTACTGTGACAAAAGCAGAGCTTGCAGCAATGCTGTACAAGGTCATGGAAAAATCACAGTTTGACCGAAACCTTATCAGTGATAACCTGTATGGCAAGTATCACTCCTATTATTGGGATGAGGAAGAAAAGCTTTTGGATTTGGTGAATGATGCACGCCGGAAAGCCGGTGTAAGCGAGCTGAAATATGATGCCGATTTAAATGCTCTGTGTGAGGTGAAAATGCTTGAAAAATCCATCTATGGATTGGATACCTTTACCAAGCAGATACAGTATGACGGTAAAACCATAGCGGATGGACATGTTTCAAGGTTTTACGGCAGATGCACTGCGATGGCAAGAGCCTTTGGTCTGACGGATTATTATGTGGGAGAAAATGCAGTCCTGTATGCGCCTTATGCTGCAAAGGCACATAACCGTCTGACAGATTCTGAGGCACATCGAAAGAATTATTTGAATCCGATGTATGAGGTTGCAGGCTTCGCAGTAGGGGAAAAAGCAACCTATCAGATGTTTGCGTATGTAAAATAAGGACCCACAACTTAATAATAATATTTGATAAAATAGACAATAACACCATTATTGTTTATAATATTAAACATTAAGAGGTGGTTTTTATGGCAAAAAAAGTGCGGTTCTTTTACCGAAAACGCAGAAAATATTAGAACAAATGGGAGAACAGATCAAGTATGCCAGATTAAGACGTAAGCTATCGATGGAATTAGTTGCGGAAAGAGCTGGGATAAGCCGTGCTACATTATGGGCAATCGAGAGAGGAACTCCGTCTGTATCTATCGGTATGTACGCTGCAGTCCTACATGCGCTAAATAATATGGATGAAGATTTACTGTTAGTAGCAAAGGATGATGCGTTGGGAAGAAAGCTTCAGGATTTGGGGCTAAAAACAAAACAACGCGCGCCAAAGAAAAATCTGAAATAGAATAAAACAGTAAGGTTTATCCAATCAGCGAAAAAATAAATACTATAAACGCAAAGGAGCTCTGATTTAATCAGGGCTCTTTTTTATATATACAATTCAATCAAAGGAGTGGTTTTATGAAACACACAAAAAGGTGGGTATCCCTGCTTTTAGCGGTTATGATGACTGTCGCTGCACCGTTATCCGCTTTTGCGGCATGGGAAGATGGATTTGTTATTCCCGGGCAGAACAGTGGTAGTAATAGCTATGATGACCTGTTTTGGGATACCACGAACAAGAGCGATAGCACAACCATCAGCAGCAGTATAACAGAGGATAAAAAGAAGGAGGATACAACAGAAAAAGAGGATACCGGCAGTAAAAAATCCGATGAGAAAACAGCAGATGCAGTGCTGCCGGATACAAAGACATTTTCAGTAGAATCCAGATATTCTGCTGTCCCTTTACTGGCAGATAACTACACAGAAATCTATGGGACGGATTCTATACCAAAGGCACGTTCTGCTACAGGCTCGGGACCGTATGATTATTTGCAGGCAAATGGCGGTTATGTAACCATTACAGCAGACAGGCCTTTGAATAATATCCTGCATTATGACGGCAAAATTGTAGACAACATCCATATTGCGAAATGGATTGCCGATGATCCTGCGGCTTTGGAGTATCCAGCATATTGCAAGAATCCGGGATGGAAAGGAACTGCACAGCACGCCGACGGGAAATATCAGGTAGACCCATTAGAAAGCATCGGCGCAGCAGAGAAGAAAATCCTTGGGATTGCCAGAGCAGGCTATCCTTATAAAACGCCTGCACAGTTAGGTTGTAATAGTGTAGATGAGGCGTATTATGCAACGCATGGTGCGATTCATACAGCTATTGTTGGCGGTTCGCTGGATAAATGGTCTATCCAGAGTGGGGATACAGCAAAAAACACACGCGTATTGAATGCATTAAAAAAGATTTATAACGAAGGCATTGCAAACCCGTATACGCCGCCGGCGGTAACTGTACAGCTTGCACCTGTCAGTGGTTCTGAGGAAGCAACTGCGGAAGGTGACTGGGTTGTAAATACCTATCATTTTACCAGCAGCATTGCCAGAGATAAATGGAAATTCCGTATCCTTGGGGACGATATTATGGCAATGGTGGAAAATGGAACCATTGAGGTCTATGCAGGCAGTAAAAAAATCATGCCACAGACAAATGTAAGCGGCGCATGGGACACATCGAAAGCGTTTGCAGTTGATATGGGGCAGGATGTAACGGTAAAAGTACCAAAGACATTGGCAGAATCCACAGGGATTCGATATACACTGTATGGTACAACCGTTGGTGGTTCTTTAGATACAGCCGCCAGCTATCTTGGGAACCCCGTAGGTCTGTCCGGTAACTGGCAGGGGTATATCTATAACTTCCGTCCGCAGGGAACGGATTCTGCAGCAATGACCTACAACGCATCCCCCACAATCCCTGATACACCGGAGAATCCCGATACACCTGTATCCTCTGATAAAGGCAGTCTGGTCGTAGAAAAATTGGACTATCAGACTAAGAAAAAAGTTGCAGATGCCGTATTCCATATCCGTGGTGTATCGAAGAGCAATGAGTACATCAATATTACTGTAAAGGCAACGAATGGTGCAATAGAGCCTGTCCTTGGCAAAGGTGCAAGCATTACGATTTCCGATGGTGTCCTGAAACTGACAGGGATTCCTGCGGGGGTATATGAAATAACAGAGGTATCTGCGCCGCCGCATTATTCTGTTGCAGTAGGGAAAAATTCTCAGAGCGTTCGTGTGGAAAACAATGCAGAGGTACATCCGAAAGTCACCTTTGAAAATCAGCCGTATGGCTCTCTTACAATCCGCAAGATTGATGCACAGACACAGGAGACGTTAGCCAGTTTTTATTTTCAGGTCATCAATCATACTACGGGCTTTGAACAGACAGTAGAAACAGGTAAGAATGGCGAAGTAACGATTGAAGATCTGCCGGAGGGCAGCTATGAGGTTAAGGAGCTTGCGGCCAGATTTGATTATATTCTGGATGCCACACCGCAGATTGGTGAGGTTGACTGGGGCAAGGAAACAGTTGTTGTAATGAAAAATAAGAAAAAGCCATCTGTAGAGATTAAGAAGATTGATGCAGAAACATCAGAACCCATTGCAGGGGTACACTTTGAAATCACAAATAAGAATACCCGACAGGTATATATGGGTGTAACGGATCAGAACGGCTGCATTACGCTGTCAGATGTAGAAGAAGGCTGGTATGAGGTAACGGAAGTTACGCCTGCAAAGGGCTATCTTCCTTTAGAGCAGGTGTATGAGGTTTATGCAGAAAGCGGAAAGCCCGGCACTGTAGCAATTCAGAATCATAGAGCACCTAACCTTACGATTATCAAACGAGACAGTCAGACCGGTGCTGCATTATCCGGTGCAATGTTTACCGTAGAAAAATTGCAGGAGCCTGATAAAGGCTTTGTATCCGGCAGTCCCTTTACAACGGATACTGACGGTAAAATTTTGCTGAAAGGTCTGACACCCGGTGCATATAAAATCTGTGAAGTAAAAGCACCGAATGCTTACGAGAGCGGCAATGAAGAACGTGTAGTAAATCTTGTTGTCGGGCAGGATTTTACAGCTGTATTTGAAAATACGAAAAAAGCAACATTAACAGTCCATAAAGTAGACTCCATTACCAAAGAGCCCTTAAAGAATGCAAGGTTTGAGGTGCTGAAGGCGGTAAATGATTCTCTTAGCGGAGAGGTAGTAAAGGTCGGTGAATATACCTCAGACAGCAACGGACAGTTCCAACTGCAGCAGGCAGATAGCGGCTGGTATCGTATTATAGAAAAACAGGCTCCTGCAGGCTATGAGAGAAAAACAGAATCTATGGAGGTATTCCTGAAAGCAGGCGAGGATAAAGAGATTATCTTTGAAAATAGCCCACAGTCTGCCATTATCATTAAAAAGATAGATGCAGAAACAGGAGCAGCTTTATCCGGTATTCGTTTTGAGGTAAGATATTTAAGCGGTGCTACGGGAACAGAGGGTACCGTAATCGGGACTTATACAACATCGAAAAATGGTACGATTACTGTTGCAGGCTTAAAACCCGGTGTGTATTCCGTGGCAGAGGTATCTACTGACAGCGACCATATTTTAGATGATACGCTGAAAACAGTGACGCTGAAAGATGATAATGCAGTTGTTACTGTTGAATTTACAAATGCGCCGTTAGGCGGTCTGCTGATTAAAAAGATGGATGCTGTGACAAAAGAACCGCTGAGTGATGTTATCTTTAAGATAACAGACATCAAAGGTGCAGTAGTCGGTGAATCCAATGGTGAATATCGCACTGATGAAACAGGCAGTATTTATATTCCAAAGCTGATTGGCGGCTATATCGTACAGGAGGTAAAGGCAAAGGAGGGGTATCTTCTTGATAATACCGCAAAGACGATTTATATCGAAAAAGGCAGAGTTTATTCTCTGGAATTTTTCAATCAGCCGCATAACAGCCTTATCATTCAGAAGGTAGACCGAAAAACACAGAAGCCGCTGGAGGGTGCAAAGTTTGAGGTAAGAAAAATTGACGGCACCTATATTGGTGAATATATCACTGCCGCAGACGGCAGAATCACCATTCCGGATCTGAAACCCGATTGGTATGTGGTAAAGGAAACAGCGGCACCCGAAGGCTATTGCCTTGATACCGCAGTCAGCAAGAACGTACAGGTAAAGAGCGATGCACCCTCTATGGTGAAATTTGAAAACGATAAGAATGCGACACTTCGTATCTCCAAAACTGACAGTGTCACAGGAAAGCCAATGGAAAATGTGGAATTTACCATTGTGCGTGAGGACGGCAAGACCTATGGAAAGCATTACACCAATAGACAGGGTGAAATCAATCTGGAATATAAGCTCCCCGCCGGCACCTATCTCATCAGAGAAACCAATACCCTAAAAGGCTATGCACTGGATACCAATGTAAGAAAAGTTGCGTTGGATTGGGGCGATGACCAACTCATTGAATGGGAGAACTACCCTCTGGCTTCTATCCGGATTGAAAAAACAGATGCGGAAACGGGAGACCCTATTTCCGGCGTAAAGTTTGAGCTCTTCGATAAGAATAAGGAATCCATCGGCACATATATCACCGACAGTAAGGGGGAAATTCATCTGGATAAGATGTTCCTTGGTGATGCTACCTACTATATCGAAGAAAAGGAAAATGAAGGTTATGTTGTGACAAAGGGCTTACAGACAGTAAAAACAAAATGGGGGAAGACAACCTATGTAGAGCTGGAAAATAAGCCGATTCAAGGAAAAGTACAGATCCATAAAACTGCTGCGGATAATAATGCTATCACCGGTCATTTAAAAGGGGATGGCTTAAAGGATGCAAAATTTACGGTTTATGATTCTGACGGGAAGAAGGTTACTGTTCTAAGAACAGACAGTAAAGGCTTTGCGGAATCCGATTGGCTGAGATATGGTAAGTATACCATGAAGGAAACAACCAGTCCGCTGTATTTCCTTTTAAGTGATGAAATGATTTCTTTTGAAATCAGGAAGGATGGAGAAATCGTAGAGATTGAAAGAGAAAATAAAAGCACGGCTTTGCAGACGCATGTGGAAAAAAGCGGCTATCAGGAGACAATGGGCGGAAGTGTAATCAGATATGATCTCTATCATATCCAGAACAAATCTCTGGTACCTTTGGAGAACTTCTATCTGCATGAAAGCCTGCCTGCGGATGCGGCGTATATTACAAGGCTGTTTACCGGTACATTCAATCAGAACCTGAACTATACCATCTATTATAAGACGAATAAAACAGGCAGCTTTAAGGTATTGCGGGATAACCTGTTTACCAATAAGGTCTATGAAATTGACTGCACAAAGGGTCTAATGGCAGGGGAATATATCACTGATATTAAATACGAATTTGGTACGGTGGACGTTGGCTTCTGCGAAGTAGAACGTCCTTTTATCTATTGTAAAACATATCAGAATCTGCCGAACGGGTATCAGTTTACGAATAGAGTAGAGGTAGGTGGGATGTACGAAATGCAGAAAGTAAAGGCGGAGGATTCCTATACAACGAAGATTTATGCACCTGTGGCAAGCAGAGGGAAACTGCCGAAAACAGGATATTGATAGGCTACCGACTGTATGAGAGTATATCATCTGTAGGGTAAATGATGAGGCACTTGGAAGTGGATTCTGAGTGCCTCTTTTTTTATTGAATGATGTTGTGAAAACATTCTATAGCAGAATAGTATCCGGTGAATAAACAGTGCTAAAGAAAATATGATTGCGAGCAGGCGTTGTACCTGATACAATGATAACTGATGAGTTATGCGCTTGGTTAAGATTATTTTTTCTGAGTGGTGTAATGCTGAAAGAATACAGAATCGGTGAGGGTGCTATGGATACACATTTTGGAAAAGAAAACAATTGCAAGTTATATATGCTGAAAAGCAATGATGGCAGGAATCAGGAAATCTGGGTGAAATGGGATGAATGGATCAGACCGAACAATATTATTTCCGAAGGCAGTGAAATGCCGCATGCGGTTCGTGAGCTTCTGAGAAAATGGAGCGATGAAATCAATAAAATCAGAAATGAGTTCCAGAATAAGGCTAATATTGGGTATGCCTATATTGATTTTGTATATGACAGTGTCGTGTATAAACTGGAGCCTGCGGCGATTGCAGCAACCAAGGATATGTTTCATCATCTTGCAGAAATGATACAGAGGGATCTGAAGCATGTCGGATGCCCCTATACACAGTATAAGTGGGAGCTTGACTGATATAGTTTTGATAATTAGTGGTACTTAGAATGGTCTGAGTACCGCTTTTTTAATAAAAGGATTCATAGATTGAAAGAAGAAAATAAGCTGTTTATCAAAAAACCGAGGGATTATTATGTAATAAGAAATATGGATATATATTTTTATGATACGCTGGATTTAAGACAGCGTTTTTTTAGTTCTTGAATTTCATGAAGAAACAGGAGATTAACAGAAATGGTATATGGATATGGACTATAGTCAATAAAAAAGACACGATTTTTAAATATATTGTGTGAAAAAAGCCATTCAGCATCAAATATTTGATATTTTCAATTGTATATATAAAATAACTATGCCGAAAAGCAAATCTCAGTCCGAGATTTGCTTTTTTTGTTGCGTAAAAAGGTGCCGATCACCACCAGCCTCTGACTTGAATTTGCCATGAAAAAACAAATTTGAATCGGAGGAATAACTATGAACAATGATGGAAAGAAATATTTTATAAAAATCAAAGGCGCATTGGTAGAAGTAACTGATGAAATATACATAGCTTATTATGAGATGGAATGCAAAGAAAAGTATATGGTAGAAAAAGATAAAGCCCATGGTCTTTTATACTATGATAGCTGGGACACTGAAGATACCAGAGGAATTGATTACATTATGGATAGCACAGTGAATGTTGAAGAAGAAGCCATAAGGACAGTAATAGCGTCAGATATTTGGTCATATGTTGCTCAGATAGATGACAAATATCATATATGTGAAGGGATAGCAAAAGGAACTACGGAGATAGAAATTGCAAAGGTAGCGAATGTTACACAGCAAGCAATCCATAAAAACAAAAAAAGGGTTTTTAATAGTTTAAAGACTATAATTGAAAAAATTCTTAAGTTTGGTTGTTAAACAAAAATAAAATGAAAGCAATACAGCAGGTAACCGATAGAAATAAAAAAGGATTTTGAAAAAAATTAAAAAAATTGCACAAAATTTTCAAAATTGGTTGTTAAGGGGTATGTATTTTCGGCTTATAAGTGAGGGTTATTTTTCCTCCCTTCAGTTTTGCATTGAAAATGCCTACCCAAAAACAAAAATTAGAGCAATATAACAGACAAACCAATAAACACAAAATAAGATTCTGAAAAAATCAAAAAAAATTGCACAAATTTTAAAAAATTGGTTGTTAAGGGGTATGTATTTTCGGCTTATAAGTGAGGGGTATTTTCTTCCCTTCGTTGCACATTGAAAAATACATACCCAGCAATATAAATACGTTACTCTGTTTTGCCCGAAAGGGACAAGCAGTACCATGCAGTGCGCCATGACGATTCGTTACAACAGAACGTGAAATAAACATATTTTTGAGGGTGGTTCGTTTGTCTGTAATACATAATTCGAGCGATTTTGCTGTATGGGATTGATCTTTTGGCAAGATCAAATGCCACGACCGAAGCAGAGCCACAATGATACTTCTGCCGAGTCCCAGACATCGCAAGGACGGCAGCCCGCATGACGGGGGAGGTGAAAAGCCTATGTGTGCAGCCAAGCACAGTTTATATTGCTGCCTAATGTCCGGGAAGTAGTGTCAAATACGGCAAATTTAAGTCAGAATAGTGTGCCGTTTTTAAGCGGCACACATTTGTGACTTTTCATCAGAGAAAGAGTGACTCTTTGATGAAAGGTCATAAATAGGAAAATAGTCATTAAGGGGGGAAAAAATTATATGTCAAAAGATCAGATGCAAAATGAAATCAGATACCAGCTTTCCAAGGAGTTATTGACAAGAATGCTCTTTCGAAATCTGATCACAGAAGAAGAATATAATCAGATGAACAGTTTGAACTTGCAAACCTTCCAGCCGGCAGAAGCCAAACTTTATGAAAAAAATAGTAGATGTGTCACTGAAAAGCAGGTATCCTTTGCTTGAAAAAAGGAGGCATAAACATGAATGATACAGCAAAAACAACAGACATAAATGAAGAACCGATGATGAAAAATGTTTGTGCTTACTGCAGAGTCAGCACAAATATTCCTCACCAGAAAGGCTCTTATGAATCTCAGCTTGAGTATTACGAAAATATGATCCGAAGCAAGGTAGGCTGGAGCTTCATAGGAATATATGCCGACTACGTCAAAAGCGGTACAAAGAAAAAAGGCAGAACGGATTTTATGCGTATGTTGGAAGACTGTGAAGCAGGGGAGATTGATATTATCTGTACCAAATCAATCAGCAGATTTGCCAGAAACACAGTAGAATGCATTAAGATTGTCAGAGAGCTTAAGAAAAAGTAAATAGATGTGTATTTCGAAAAAGAAAATATTCATACACTTTCTGAAAAAAAGTGAATTTCTGATATCCATTTATTCCTCTGTGGCACAGGCGGAATCGGAAAGCATTTCATCAAACCAGAAATGGAGCATACAAAAAAGATTTATGAATGGTACATACATATTGCCTAATCCGGCATATGGCTACTGTACAAATACAAACGGATTGCTTGAGCTGAACCAGAAGCAAGCAGCTGTCGTGAGATTTATATTCGACGAATATCTGGAGGGGAATGGAATATGGCGGATTGCCAAAAGCCTGAACGAACAGAGGATACCAACAAAAACAGGAAAGGCGGCATGGTTAGGCGGAGCCATTTATATCATTCTGAAAAACAACATCAACACAGGTGACTTGCTTCTTCAGAAAACATACAGTGAGGACATTGTACCATTCGTAAGAAGAAAAAATAATGGGGAATATCGTCAGGTGCTTATTGAGAATGATCATGAACCAATCGTAACCCATGAGGAGTATGAAGCCGTTCAGCGAATGCTGAAACAAAAGGCAAAAGTAAAAAAACCGGCAAAGAAGAACAGTCGGAAGAACCTTCAGAGTTTAAAGGAAAAGTTATCTGTGGCATCTGCGGTTCCTCATACAATCGTCGGGAGAGAAAAGAAAGAACAGGTAAGATCAATATTACTTGGAGCTGTGCCAGACGCATACAGACAAAAGAACTTTGTGAGAATGACATAATAAAAGAAAGTCAGTTAGAACAAGCCTTTATCATCATGTGGAACAAACTTTCAAGCCACTGTGATGATATACTGGTACCATTGGTGAACGAGCTGGAGCAGCTAAATGCAACACCCATGATACAGAAGCAGTTGGAACAATTAGACAAACGAATACAAGAACAGAAAAAGCAGAGAGAGATTCTCAACCACTTGGCAAGTGGAGAGATGATCGACTCTGCTTTTTATATGGAACAGCAAAATATGATCAGCAAAAACCTAAAAGAGTATCAGAGAGCAAAGGAGCAATATCTTCAGAAATCTAGACAGAGAAAAGAATTGATACAGACAAAGGAACTGATTAAGCAGTTCAAAAAAGGACCGCAATATCTGGAAGTATATGACAAGACATTATTCCAAGCAATCGTAAAAAAGATTATTGTAAATCCCAACGAGTTAGTATTTGAACTGACAAACGGATTAAAGCTAACAGAAAGAAGGAAATAAATATGGGAAGAAAAGTAACAGTATACGGCTATCAATTTAAAAATGGCATATTGCAGGCAGATAAGGAACAAAGTAGATTTGTGCAGGAGATATTCAATGTATATAACAGCGGCATTTCAGTATCAAGGCTAAAAGCCCATATTGAGGGACTGGAAATCAATCGAGTAAAGCTCAATGATATGCTCAGCGACAAAAGGTATATGGGGGATGAGAACTTCCCAAAGATTATAGAACCGGAATTATTTGAAGCGGTACAGCAAATGAAAAAGGAAAGACGCAAAGCAATAGGCAAGGAACAGTCCTATATCTATTATAAAGAATACTTCCTTCTGGGTGATAAAATGAAATGCGGAGAATGTGGCAGTGAATATCACTGCTACAAGCATGGAGATAAACAGATATGGGATTGCAGTAAACGAATTGTAAAAGGCAGGGTACACTGCAGAAATCAGCATATACAGGAAGCCCAAATCAAAGAATTATTTATGCAGGCAGTAACTAAAATGAAAAACCATCCGGAAAAGATTAGAAAAATTACGATACATAAATTCAAAAGAAATATCCGTTTACAGGCAGTAGAGCATGAAATAGAGCTTCTGAAAAACGACAGCAGTCATAACATAGACGAATTGCTGGAGCTGATATATAAAAGAGCATCGTTACAGTATGAAGACTCCGATGATGGCGGAGCAGAATACTATACAAATAAAATTTTAGACTTGCTTCAGCAGCATAAAGAGCAGACAGAAGAAAAAACATTCGACAAAGACTTATTCGAATTTATAACCCAAACAATTACCATATACAAAGATGGCAGAGTGATGTTCACACTGAAAAACGGAGTGAATGTAACAGAAATGCTGCCATAAAACGGTGTAAAGAGTATGGAAGAAAAAATAGCATAAAAAGAAAGGAAGTATATTATGAATAGCACAGCGACTGATCGAAAAATCAAAATAATTCCGCCCAAAGCTAATATGAATACAGAAAAGAAAAAGAAAGTAAAAAAAATCAATGTTGCCGCCTATTGCAGAGTCAGTACCGCACAGGAGGACTAGGAAACCAGTTATGAAGCGCAGGTGGCATATTTCACTAAGCTGATTACAGAAAACCCCAGTTGGCAGTTAGCAGGTATTTATGCGGATGACGGCATCTCAGGAACGGATATGAAAAAAAGGGACAACTTCAATGCCATGATGGAAAGATGCTTGCAAAAAGATGGAGATATCGACCTGATTCTGACAAAATCCATTAGCCGATTTGCCAGAAATACAGTTGACTGTCTGTCCTGTATCCGAAAGCTGAAAGAACGAAATATCGCTATCTACTTCGAGAAAGAGCATATCAACACACTGGAATCCACAGGAGAACTTCTGATCACCATACTCAGCAGTCAGGCACAGGAAGAAAGTCGAAATATCAGCGAAAATGTGAAATGGGGCTTAAAACGAAAATATGAAAAAGGAGAGATGCTGGTCAGAAGAATGTTTGGATATGGCAAAAGCACAGATGGACAGCTGTATATCATTCCAGAAGAAGCAGAAGTGGTACGATTGATTTACGGAAAATATCTGGAGGGGGAAAGCCTGAACAGTATCGCTCGCATACTGAAAGAAAAGGGTATTAAAACCATAAGGGGCAATACAGAATGGAATGTGAATTCAATCCGTACAATCCTGATTAATGAAAAGTATATCGGTGACGCCATGGCACAAAAAACTTTCACAATAGATTATTTGACCAAAACACGAAAAGAGAATCAAGGGGAACTTCAAAAATATTATGTGGAAAATACCTATGAAGCAATTATTCCAAGGGAAGTATTCTATAAAGTGCAGGAAAAACTGCATCAGCGAGCCAATATATATAAGAAGTCCAGTAAACTGAAAACAGAATCAAAGGGCAAGCATAGTGGAAAATACGCTTTGTCGAAAATTACCATTTGCAAAGAGTGCGGATGTGAGTACCGCAGACAAATCTGGTCTAAGTATGGGGAAAAGAAAGCGGTGTGGAGATGCGAAAACAGGCTGAGAAATGGGACAAGATACTGCAAGGAATCCCCGACTATAGAGGAAAATGTATTACATAGAGCAGTATTACATGCTATCAATCAGGTTCTTGAAAACAAAGGTGACTTCGTCCAGACATTCAGAAAAAATGTAGTCACAGCCTTGACGCATGACACAGAGGATTCCGAATATGCTGAAGAAAAGAAAAACTTGCAGAAAGCTATGGCGGAACTGATACAGCAGCAAGCCAAGCAGAACGGCGATAAAACCGCATTTGAGGAATGCTGTCAGGCGATCACAGCACAGATAGAAGCACTGGAAATAAAGCAGATCAAAGCAGCTAGCAGAGGCGAGAAAAGCAGAGAGATGGAAGATATCGGGCGTTTTCTGGACAAAACAAACTGCGTACTGACAGAATATGACGATAAATTGGTGCGGCAGCTGATTCAGAATATCAACGTGGTGAATGCAAGAAAGATAGAGGTAGTATTCAAATCTGGAATTATAGTTGAGAAGATGCTTCCGGAATATTAAATACACGATGATGAAAAAAGTTGGTGGTTGTTTTAAAGTTGGAAACAGCCATCAACAAATAAATGCATTAAATTTTTTGATTTTGTATCAGGCTGTGTGGTAAAATAATAAATATAGATTAAGATAAAGTGTATTTATGTTATATACAACTTATATCATTCGACATTTTATTTATTTTATATAGAAGGAACCATTTTAAGTGGAAAGTAATTATGAAAAAGAGAAATGAGGTATCATATGCCCAAAAAACCAATAAAAGAAACGATCCATGCCAAGGGCGTTGAGATTGGAATTTATACTACGGATTTTCAAAATGAATTTATTTCTTTGACGGATATTGCCAGATATAAAAGTGATGAACCAAATGATGTGATTAGGAATTGGATGAGAAATCGAGATACCATAGAGTTTCTTGGTTTATGGGAAAGTCTTCATAATCCAAATTTTAAACCCGTCGAATTCGATGGGTTTAGAAATCAGGCAGGGCTGAATGCTTTTACGATGTCACCTACAAAATGGATTTCCAGAGTAAATGCCATTGGTATTGTATCAAAGTCAGGACGATGGGGCGGTACATTTGCACATTCTGACATTGCTTTTGAGTTTGCTTCATGGATTTCTGCTGAATTCAAACTGTATATTATCAAAGATTACAAACGCCTGAAATCGGATGAGAACAGCCGTTTATCTCTGAATTGGAACTTGAATCGAGAGGTGGCAAAGTTGAATTACCGCATTCATACCGATGCGATCAAGCAAAACTTAATTCCGCCTGAATTAACACAGGAACAGATTGTCTATACATATGCGAATGAAGCAGATTTATTGAATGTAGCTTTATTTGGTCAGACAGCGAGGCAGTGGAGAGATGCTAATCCAGGGAAGAAGGGAAATATGAGGGATGAGGCAACAATCCAGCAACTTTTGGTATTGGCGAATATGGAAAGCTATAATGCAATTTTAATCGAACAGGGGAAGACGCAATCAGAAAGATTGGTTCTTTTGCATGATTTAGCGATAAAACAGCTTGAAACAATAGAATCTTTGAGTGTGCAGCATTTACCTCAAATTCAAGGTGATGACAAATTAATATAAACCTCAGTTAGATGAGATAATCCCATTTACGGTAAACAACGAAAAAAGACTGGAATAGCAAGAGAAAATAATTATTCTAGATTTTTTTGTTTCTGCTGTTTTTAAGAGAAACAGATAGCAATACTTTTTACTAAATTATGATACGTCGGCTTATGTTGAGTATGGGGGAGAGTATTTTGGTAGTATGTAAAAATCAAAGATTATAAAATATAACTTAATCTTTGTTTGGGTGTAGTATAAAGATGGCAATTACTTTCTTGATTAAGGTTTTTTCCTTATGCTGAGCATTTTCTCTTTGTAGTTTCTGTATCTGTTTAGCTGTTAATATTTCATCATTAGATGTTTTAAGGATGAACTTATAAGAATTTAACCCAATATTATATATACACTTAAGACTATATAAAAATGCAGTTTGCATTAAAATTAGAAATATATGAATAAGATTACTTATGGGAGGATAAAATAAATGGAAAATTCCTTACAGAAAGAGATTGATTTAATGGCTAAGTCAATAAAAACAGATAACTATCCAATGTCTATAGGGGAATTGGCAAATCTTTATCTAGATGGAGACTTGCAAATAAATCCCATCTATCAAAGAATGTTTCGATGGGACATAACACAACAGTCTGCGTTGATAGAATCAATTCTATTAAATATTCCGATTCCCCCTGTCTATGTATATCAAAATGAAAAGGGAAAATGGAATTTAATTGATGGTCAGCAAAGATTGTCAACTATTTTCAAATTTATGGGTATCTTAAAAAACGAATCAGAGGATGGATCAACAGAGGAGGTTGAGGTTGAACCTTTGACCTGTACAAAATTTTTACCATCATTAGAAGGAAAATATTGGGATAATGAAGATGAAGATATTTCATTAACTGATGCACAACGTAGATATATAAAAAGATCAAAGATCCTTATTATAATTATTGATAAAAGTAGTGATGAGTTTGCTCAGTATGAGATGTTCCAGCGTTTGAATACTGGTGGAAGTCATTTGAGTCCTCAGGAAATTCGTAACTGTATTATAGTAATGAAAAATGAAGAATTTTATAAAAAGTTGCGTGATATGAGCAAATATACTAATTTTATAAATTCAGTTCCCATATCAGAAAAAGACTCGGAAGAACAGGGCTATTTAGAATTTGTAGTAAAATTTTTTATTCTTAGGTATTCAAAGTTTGATGTAAGTGACTCTGAAAATTATAATAATTTTTTAACTGATGAAATTTTGGAGTTAATAAATAAAAATAATATCGATTTTGAAGAAGAAAAAGACATATTTCAAAAGACATTTGATTTATTATACGAAGTAATGGATGAAAATGCCTTTAAGAAATATGACAAAGAAAAAAATAAGAGTTATGGACCTGTTTTGGTGGGAGCGTATGAAGCGATAATTCCTGGATTGACAGCTAATATTGATTATTATCAAGAAAATACAGAGGAACTTAGTGAGGTAATAAAACAAGTATATAGTTCTGATGGGTATTTAGCTGCGATCAAAAGAGGGGTTAGACCAGTTGGAAGGATTAAAAGGCTAGCAGAATTTAGCAAGGAGATATTTTTACGTGGCGAGTAATATTAAAATTAAAACAGTTGAACAGTTAGAAGAACTTTTAGTACAAGATCTTGCTTGGAGGAAAAAAGAAATGATTTCATTGAAAATTTTAGTTGAAAAAGATAAAGTAAATGAACCCATTTTGCTTAGAGCGGGAATTGCATTATTATGTGCACATTTTGAAGGATTTATAAAACGAGCGTCAAACTGTTATGTAGGATATGTTTCGCAACAAAAAAAATTATATAGTGAGTTAAAAGAAAATTTTACTGCACTAAAGATGGAAAAAGAGTTTAAGTCTTGTGCAAAATCGGATAAACATAGTGTGCATAAAAAATTATTGATCTTGCACAAGGAGCTTTTAACAAAAAGATTTATAGAGAAATATGATGAAAACAATCCTTTTATTTCTACTCATTCAAATCCGAGTTCTGCAGAACTAGAAGAGATTTTAGAGACGATTGGTATTGAATCTGACATATTTGAGACAAAAGCTACATATATAGATAGTTCATTGCTAGAAAAACGTCACAAAGTTGTTCATGGAGAACGTTCTGATTTGGATAAAGAAGATTTTTTAACAACTTTTAAAATTATCATTGATTTAGTTGAGGAGTATAAAACTTTATTAGTCAATGCTGCTGATAATAAAATATATATGAGAGGTGGAGTTCATGGGGAATAATTGTCAAGTGCCTACTCCACAAAAATATGCTAATGAACTTTTGGATTGTATTGGATATACTCATGGTTTGTATGATAAGTCAGTATTGGAAAATTCTTGTGGAGAAGGCAATATATTGAAAGAAATAGTCAGAAGATATATAACAAGTTCACTAGAAGATGGATATAGTAACGAGCAGATAATCGTAGGGTTAGAAAATCATATTACAGGATATGACATTGATCATAAGTGTATAACTAAATGCATTGATACGTTAAATGCAGTTGCGAAGGAATATGGATTAACCGGTATTCGATGGAATATATGTAAGCAAGATTATTTAAAGTGTAAGAAAAATAGTTTTCATTTTATTATTGGAAATCCACCTTATATTACATACCATGATTTGTCTACAGAACATAGAATTTTTTTAAAAGAGAATTTTGAAACGTGCAAAGAAGGTCGTTTTGACTATTGCTATGCATTCATAGAAGCAGGTTTAAGGGATCTTGCTGATGATGGAAAGCTAGCTTATCTAATTCCATATAGTGTGATACGAAATAAACATGCTGAAAAAGTAAGGATGTTGATTAAAGAATACCTTAAAGGAATTATTGATTATAAAGGAATACAACTTTTTCCTAAAATACTTACTTCTTCTATTATTATTATGTGTAATAAAGAAAATAATGATAATATATATTATTGGAGTAAGAAAGATGGAGTACAAAAAAACTTATCAAAAGAATCATTAATTGGTAAATGGATTTTTGATAAAGAACAAGAAGAAAGTTTGCGACGCTTTGGTGATTATTTTAAAGTTTCAAATAGTGTTGCAACGTTGTATAATGATGCTTTTGTGTTTGAAGCTAAAGAAGAGGATGATTTATTTTTTTATCTTCAAGACGGAAAAATCGAGAAAGATTTAGTTTTTGATGCGGTTAGTGTTAAAAGTGAGAAAAAATATCAAAAAAGTGAGAAGCGTGATAAAATAATTTTCCCTTATAAAATAATAGGTAAAAAAATTTTTTCTTATTCTGAAAAAGAATTTAGACAAACATTTCCCGAATGCTATGCTTATCTGCTAAAAAACAAGGATAAACTTCTAAAGCGCAAATCTAGCGAAGGCGTACAATGGTTTGAATATGGTCGAGTTCAAGCAATTAATAGTATTTTTGTAGAAAAACTTATTATGTCAGTGGTTATTACAAATAATGTAAATGTTTATAATGCTGGAATTGATACTATTCCGTATGCTGGAGTATTTATTCGAACTTTAGATGAGTATAAAAGTGGTTTAAATGAGGCCAAAGAAATACTTCAAAGCAAATCATTTTATGAATATATTAAAAAATGCGGAACACCAACGACAACGTCTTCATACCGAATATCTGTTACTGATATAGAAAATTACTATTTTTAATGCTACAAAATAAAATGATGTTGCTATAAAGTGATTTTATAGTGGGGGTAGGCAATAAAAAATTAATCTAAAAAATAATATATAGCTTGTATAAACCAAGTATCATTTCTTTAGCATAAATCTATTTTATATAGTTTATTGTTAAATGGAGAAAGATACAATATTAAAAGGTTAATATCAATACATAATGAAAAGAAAAAAATCTGGAATGTAAAATAAATCACCATTCTAGATTTTTTTGTTTCCACTATTTTTTAGAGAAATAAGGAGCAACACTTTTTTGAAAAATAACCCTATGTAAGGGGCAACCAGCTTCATCAGGCATACTTTTAGTTAAATCAAAATGGGATGAGTGATCAAAATAGATGACATAGCCGCAAAGTCAGTAAAATCAAGGCTTCCAGCGGTTTTTGAGGGCGGTTTTCAAAGCCCCAAAAATTCGAATTTTATAGATGACATAGCGTTTTTGGAGTTAAAAACCGATTTTCGGGCAGTGAGGTGAAAAAAATCTCGCTGCCTTTTTTCGTCTCTGAAAATCTACAAAAAAGTGGTTTCCAAAAATATAACCATTTTTTGAAAAAATTTTTTCGACAAATTTTGAAGGAAAATGTCATTAAAGTGCCAAAAGTAAAGTTGTATGAACATTCTGAAGTCTTTAAAAAATTGAATACAGAGGAAATGATTTATTTTTATAAATCTTAAGTTTTACATAAAGTGCTACCTACAAGGATGGAATGTTTATGGAAGAACATGAAAGAATTTTAAACCTATATTTGCCAATATTGGTAAATTAACAGAGGTTGTTGTACTAGAATCTTTGTGATATACTTTTTTATAAATGTGGATCTTTGTCTATTAGGGGTTTTAAATATAAAAAGGAACTAGAATGATTGTGGATTAACTATGTGGGATTGATTTATATATGTGTTTTGAAAAAAAGAACATCATGCAGTTGTGAAACGAACAATTATTACAACCCTATATAGCAAAGGAAAGAGGTGTGTTATGGATACCATCAATGCTTTATTACATAATACAAATTCATTAAGAAATGCAACTATTTTAGCGGGAAGCAGAGGTTTGAATAATAAGATATCTGGTGTTACTGTCTTAGAAATGTCTGATCTAAATGAAGAGGGGAGTTCTTTATTAAATCTGAAGCAAGGAGAAATTGTAATTACGTCTTGTAATGATATCAAAGAAAATGTTGAAAAGCAGCTTCAGTTAATTTATGCGTTAAAACAAAGAAAAATAGCAGGTATTGTTTTATTTTATATAGGCTATGTTATAAAAAGTTTGGATTATAGTGTGATTGCGTTATGTGATAAGCTGGATCTTCCATTAATTTGCCCACCTAATGATCCCCAAATATCTTATGCTTCTGTGATGAATGATATAATGGGTCTTTTAATGAGGAAAAGTGAACATGAATCAAAGAAAGAGAGAACTATTCTAAAGGGGATAATGGAACTAAATCAGAAACAAAGATCTTTTTCAGAAGGATTAAAATTTTTAAGTGATTCATATGATATTACACTGATGCTATTGGAAAATAGTATGGAAGAGATTTGTTCCTGCGGTTTAGATATCTTGCAGATGAAGGAGCTGTTGAAAAAACAGGATTTGTTTGATGATAGAAAGGATAATGTCTTTTTTTTCATTGATGATGGAAATCGGTGTGTTTGGAAAAAGATATGGCATAATAATACGCATTTATGGTTGGGCATGTTTTCAAGAACACAGCAATTGCATAATGTAAGTTTTATTATGCAAAGTTTTGAGATGATTATAGATATATGGGAAAAAGATATTCTTCACAAGAGTCAGCATGAATTGATTTTGTCAATTTTGAGTGATAATAGGTCGCAGGCATTTGCTGTTGCAGAAAAGCAGAAAATTGATCTGGAAAAAGCTGTAGGTGTTATTTGTATTGCGAAGCAAGGAGATTTTGAGAAAAATAGAAATATAAAGATACTCATGGATTCTATTATAAAGCAAGAAGGATTTAGAGTTGTACACACAGAAGTTCAACAAAAATCTGTTTATCTATTATTTGGGCATGAAGAAAATAAATTTTTGGATGTGAAGAATTCCATTGAGAATATATCTAATTTCCCGTATCATACAATTGTAGCAACAGTATATGGAAAGGAAGATTTATTCTTATTTCTGCCTAAAGTAATTGAGGTTTTTGCTGGTCTAAAAGAAATAAAAAACAGTAGAATATATGATCGAAGTGAAATTCAATCAATTCTTCAAATGCAGTTTCTTCTCCATTCACCAATGCGGATACTGTATCAAAGCATGCAAAATAGGCTGGATATATACGATAAGAAGAATAAAAGCAATTTGAAAAAAATGATTGTTGACTGTTGTTTAGAATATAAAATGAATTTGAAAGAGATGGCAAAGGCAGAATTTATCCACTATAACACAGTGCAATATCGAACGAAGAAAATTGAGGAACTCCTGCAGATCAACTTAAAAAGGCCATCAGATATGGATACATTATATACATTGGCTTTGTTTATGAAGATGAAAGAAAAGTGAATAAAGTGTAAAAAAACAAACCATAACTTGGTTTGTTTTTTTTATAAAATTTGGTTTGCATTTTTGTTTTTTTGACAATTGTTTTAGAATTATGGATTTGTATAATTAAAGAAAAATACAAAACAGGAGAGTGGTAATTATGGCAACAAAAAAATTGACAAACATTCAGGAAGCAACAGATTTTGTAAGAGGTTGTACATTTTATGCAACTGGCGGGGGCGGACTTCCTGAAAATGGGATTGAGTCTTTGATGAGCGAAATTAATGAAAAAGGCTTTGTACAAATAACAGATATTTCAGAGATTCCCGATGATGCTGTTGCTGTATGCCCGTTTTTGATGGGTTCTATTGCACCGCATGATGAAGCAACTCTTAAGGAAATGGCAGGTTTTGGTTTTATTGATGGCGTAAATAAAGAAAAAGCCAGACTGGCAAAAGCAATTCAGGAACTGGAAGCATATACAGGGGTAAAAACAACAGTAGTTGTTCCTATTGAACTGGCAGGTGCGAATACTTCTGGCCCCATTTCTGCAGGCAGTTCTTTGGGTATGATGGCAGTTGATGGAGATTATTGTGGACGTGCTATTCCGGAAATTTTGCAGATTACACCATATTTGTATGACAGAAAATGGCTTCCTGTCGCTTCTGTTGATGAATGGGATAATGTTTGTATTATCAAAAAGGCAACCAATCTTCGTGTAGTTGAAAGAATTGGTAAGCTTATTAGCGCTGGTGCATATGGTTTGGCCGGTCAGGCAGGTTTTATTATGAGTGGGAAAGAACTGAAAGAAACCGTAATTGCTGGAACTCTCTCCAAATCTTATGAACTTGGTAAGTTTATTCGTGAAGCTCAGGAAGCGCATCTGGATCATATTCCTCAGAAAATTGCAGAAAAAGTTGGCGGTTGGGTGTTGGCAGAAGGAAAAAGAACAGACTTTGAAGATGAAGATCGAATCGGATACTACTGGGGAACGACAACCATTCAGAGCGATGCTGGAGATGAATACAAAATCTGGTTTAAAAATGAAAACCATGTATGCTGGAAAAATGGAGAACCATTTGTTTCCAGTCCGGATTTGATTTGTGTTGTTGATCGTCATACAGGTGAACCAATTCCAAATCCGAAGATGCGTCAGGCGCAGGAAGTGGCAATCATTGTTTTGCCTTGTGATGAGAGATTGAGACAAGACAAAATCAAAAAGGTATTAGACCCTCAATATTTTGGTTTCGAAGATATTTCCTATGTTCCAGTAGAAGAACGTATGAAATAAATAAGATTGTATATGTTGACGTATAAACCTTATAAGGAGTCTGAAAGGAGAATTGTTATGGATCAAAATGTTTATACGCCAGAGGATAAATATTATGATTATCCTGATAGACCTGTACCACATGACAAACGGAAAAGTCCAATCAATATTGCTGTAGTTACAACTGGGATGGCAGTTGCTATGTCAACTTTATATACAGGATCAGCACTGGCGGAAGTTATGAATTTTAAAGAAGGCACGATTGCAATTGTTGTAGGCAGTGTGATTTTGGCCATACTTGCTTCGCTAACTGGGGGAATCGGAGCAAATCAAGGCATTTCTACATCAATGTTATCTAGAGTTCCTTTCGGTAGAAAAGGTTCCAATATTGTTGGTCTGGTTTTGGGAATATCAATGTTGGGGTGGTTTTCATACCAATGTGGGTATTTTGGTGAAACTATCGCGCTGATGCTGCCAGGGCATTTTTTGACATCCCCAGTTGTTGCTACAATTTGGGGTGGATTGCTCATGATGTCAACTGCCATTGTTGGCTATAAAGGGATGACTTATTTAAGTATGGTAGCAGCACCGTTACTTTTGGGACTTTGTCTTTACTGTGCCATTATGGCAATCAGCACAACGGGTCTGAGTCCTATCATTGCACATATGCCAGATAATCCTGCTACCATCGGAACTGGTATTACAATTGTAGTAGGTGGTTGGATTACTGGGGCAGTTTTACAGCCGGATATTTCCAGATATGCGAGAAGCAAAATGGATAATTCCGTGGGTGTTATTGTAGCAATGGTTGTTTTTGCTGCAGCAAACTGGGGTGGTTTTGTTGTGGCAAAAGCGACAAATAGCACTAATATCATGGAAGGCCTCAGTATTTTAGGCATGGGTGTTTTGGGCTTACTGATTGTTGTATTAGGTCAGTGGACAAGTAATGATAATAATTTGTATTCCGCAGCTTTGGCAATTATCAATATTAAGCCAGGGATTAACAAGCATATCGTTTCAGCCGTATGCGGTGTCATTTTTACTGCTTTGGCTGTTACTGGCATCCAAAACCATTTTGTAGGGTTCTTGTCTGCGTTAGGAACATTTTTACCTCCAATAGGTGCTGTTTTGGCAGTAGATTATTACTTACTAAAGAAAAAACATCAATATGATTTCGAAAATATGGATCAGACGACCTCTTATAAACCACTTGCCTTTGTATCAGTTGTTTTAGGTGGAGGAATCGCATATATTTCCAAGTTTGGTTCTACAACAATCACTGCGATTATTCTCACGGTTGTTCTGTATTATGGCTTAAGTAAATTGATGGAAAAGAAAAATGTGTGAGAAAACGCCATGCTGTATGTTCAGCATGGCGTTTTATTTAAAGGAGGCTTTGTAATGGTACAAAAGGAAATTTTAGATTTATGTTTGGAACGGTATTATGACAGAATGATAGAAGGAATTCAAAATAATATGCGTATTCCAAGTGTGAAAGGTAAGCCAGAAGCAGGGGCACCTTATGGGAAATTTGTGAATATGGCTTTAGAGGATGCTTTGTTGCAGGCAAAAGAACTGGGACTTCGTGTGAAAAATATTGATCATAAAATAGGCTATGCTGAGATTGGAAAAGGAGATCAAATGATTGCAGTATTGGGACATTTAGATGTAGTTCCGGCAGAGGGTGAATGGAAACATCCTCCCTATGAAGCAGTCATTTCAGAAGGGATTTTATGGGGACGAGGTGCCTTAGATGATAAAGGCCCTATAATAGGGGCATTATACGCATTAAAAGCAATTCAAGATAGTGGTATACAGCTAAATAAAAGGATTCGTGTCATTTTAGGCACAGATGAAGAAAGCGGGTCTTCGTGTGTAAAGCATTATATAACGAGTAAAGAGGAAATGCCGTCTTGCGGATTTACACCAGATGCACAGTTTCCAGTTATTTATTCGGAAAAAGGAGCCATCCAAATTGTTATTGAACAGAAACTTACAGCAAAAGAGGATATGTTATTTGAGGAATGTAATGGGGGCAAAGCTATAAATGCGGTAATGTCAAACTTTTCAATAGCTTTTTTTGATGAGCAAACGAAAACAAGGTATCAAAAAAACTTTGAAGGGAAAAATGCTCATGCCAGTGAGCCATGGAAAGGAATCAATGCTGCTCTAAAAGCATCGAAGGAATTGTTGACTCTTGACGATGTTCCTGAAGCTATTAAGAGAATGAGTTGTTTTATACAGGAAAGTCTGATGATGTTTCCGCGAGAATTAGAGAAGGGTGTTCAATCCTTTGAAGAAGATTTGGGTAAAATAACGATTAATCTGGGAAAGATGTACAAAAAGAAAGAATCGGTTTTTTACGAATTTGATATCAGATATCCATATGGAATTAATGCAGCAGATGTGATAGATCAAATGGGTCAACTTTCAGGTAAATATGAAATGACAATAGCAGATAAAAAAAATAATCCTCCACTTTACATTTCAAAAGATACTGAGATTGTGAGAAAACTCATGAATTTATATTGTAGTGAGATGGGGGAAGAAATTGCACCGATTGCTATTGGTGGCAGTACCTATGCAAAATCTTTTCCTAATATGGTAGCTTTTGGCCCCATTTTTCCATTTCAAGAAAATAAGATCCATCAACCAAACGAGTCAGTAGATTTAAAAGATCTTTACCGAGCGATTACATTAATTATGTATGCAATGGTAGTCTTGGCACAGTAAATAATGAGCTATTGTATATGCAAAATAAATTGCATACTAGGACTAGTGATCAAAATAGATGATATGGCGTTTTTGGATTCAAAAAACGCTTTTTGGGCAGTGAGATACGTAAATTCCACTGCCTTTTTTTATTTCTAAAAATCGACAAAAAGTGGTTTTCAAAAAACAACCATTTTTTGAAAAATTTTTTTTGACAAATTTTGGAAGGGGGTAAAAATATTGAAGGAAAATGTCATTAAAGTGCTAAAAGTAAAGCCGCATAAACATCCTGAAGAAAAATACATTGGAAGCAATGCAGAAAGCGGTGGGAGGATATACTGAAATCGTGGGAATAGATGAATCCTATTAAACGATGACGGGAATTTTGATTGGCTTGAGAGCTAGGATTGCTTCATTAAGTGTAGGGTAGAAAAATTTACAGTTGTGTAGTAAATAAAGCAATGGAGATATCTTACAAAAGAAAAAAGGATAGATATTATTGTTTTAGATATGCCGTTATTGGATACCCGACGAGGAAAGGACTTAATGGGAACATTTCTAAGCGATATTGTATTGCAGGTGCTTTCCTTTGTAGCGGAAAATGAAAGGTCAAATATTCGCCAAAGGCAGGCAGAAGGAATAGCAGCAGCAAAAGCCAGAGGCGTAAAATTCGGGCGACCTCCTAAACCACTTCCGGAAAATTTTCATACAGTTTATCAAAGATGGAAAAATGGGAAAATTACAGGTACAAAAGCGGCAGAAGAATGCAATATGCCTATTACAACATTTCGATATAAAGCAGATATTTACGAAAAAACTAATTTTTTGTGAAAGGGGATTTCTGCAATAAAGTGTACTTTTTTGCAAATCTTCAGTAGATTTCTTCACACTTCAATATTAACATACACATTTGTTTTTTACAACAAAATTCCACATAATTAGCACAGCTTAAAGAGTCAGAATTCATCTGCAAAAAAGTACACATTTTGAACAAGATAAAGGAGGATAAACTATGGCAGCAATCGCTTCGGTAATCAAGTACGAAGGCGATAACAGCACCTTCATCTGGAAACACCCCTGTGAGGACTTCAATACATCGTCTCAGTTGATTGTCCACGAATCACAGGAAGCAATTTTTTTCCTGAATGGACAGGCACTTGATTTGTTTGGACCGGGACGGCACACGTTGGAAACAGGGAATATCCCACTCCTGCGTCATTTAATCAATATTCCGACTGGCGGCGTGAGTGCATTTCATTGTGAGGTCTATTTCATTAACAAAACCGAACAAATGGCAATTCGCTGGGGAACGGACAGCAAAGTTCAGTATGTAGAGCCTACATATAAGTTTCCGATTTCTATTGGTGCAAACGGTGAAATGTCCCTTTGCGTGGATGATTCGCGTAAGCTTCTGGTGAAATTAGTCGGCACAGAGCGAGTTCTGGATCGTCAACAGTTAACAACCTGCTTTCGCAGTATCCTCATGACCAAGGTAAAAACTTATATTGCGCAGGCGATGCGTGCTAACGCCATCAACATCTTTGAAATTGACGAAAGCCTTGAAACATTTTCTGCAGACATTCAGAAGCGGCTGATTCCTGATTTTCTTGATTACGGCGTGCAACTCAAACGCTTCTATGTTACTACAGTGGTTAAGCCGGATGGTGATCCGCAGTATGAAAAGTTCAAGGAATTGCATTTCCGTCAGTATGCCGATATAGCAGAGGCAAAGCTGAAACAGCAGATCGATATGATCCAAGCACAGACCGAAGCACAGAAAGTTGTTATTGATTCTCAGGCGCAGGCAACCAAGCGTATGCAGGAAGGATATACCTACCAACAGGAGCGTGGTTTCGATGTGGCACAGGATGCTGCCCAAAATGAAGGAGCAGGACAATTTTCTAACATGGGTATCGGTTTAGGAATGATGGCTGGTGTTGGTGGTACAGTCGGCGGAATGGTAGGCGGAGCCGTATCTGACGCATTTGCGGGAATAACAACACAGCCACAGTCGGCAGCAAACCATTTCTGTGAACAATGTGGAGTTGAGTTGACACCGGGTGCAGCATTCTGCGATGAGTGTGGTGCACCGCAGGCAGCACCAGACACTTGTGCAAAGTGTGGTTTCAAATTCATTAAGCCTGGCAAATTCTGTCCGAAATGTGGAACGAAAAGGGAGAACTGATGATGAAAAAGAATAGCACAAAAGGATATATAATTCTTGGGATTCTATTTGCGCTGGTAAGCATTTTCGCTTTTGCTGTTCCAACAATAAAAACAGCAACATTCTGGATTGCTTATGTATTTACCGCTGTAGCATTTGTTGCACAGATTTTTATTTGGAAAACTGCCCTTGGAAAGGAAGAAACCTTAAAAAGCAAATTTCTTGGTTTTCCGGTTTTATACATTGCCATTGTATATGCAATCATTCAGATGGCTGCATTTGCAGTATTCCTGTTTGTACCGGCATTTCCGGCATGGAGCGCAATCGTGGTGTGTCCTGTTATTGCCGGTGTTTCTGCGATATGTATGATTACTGCTGATGTGGGACGCGATGAAATCAAACGAGTGGAAGTAAAAGTGCAGAAAAAGGTTTTCTATATTCGGGAACTGCAAACGGAGGTTGAATTGCTGGCTGCGGCTGAAACAGATGTTGATATAAAAACAGCACTTGCGCAGCTTGCTGAAAAAATCCGTTTTTCCGATCCTATGAGCAATGAACAGTTGGCGGATTTAGAAAATAAAATATCCGCTAAAGTTTTGGAACTGAAAACAGCAGCAAATAAGAAGGAGGTCATAGCAGAAATTACTTTGCTTTTAGATGAACGGAACCGAAAATGTAAATTTTTAAAGTGAGGGAACAAATGGACTATTCTGAATTATTTGAAGGGGCAAGAAAACAAATATCTATCATCCCTGATGAACAAATTTTTCTGGCAAAAGATCTGTTTACTGGAGCAGAGTGGAATCAGCTTCAAAAGGGAGAGAAGCTGAGCTTCGGAAAGCGATTTAAAAACGCTGTTATTGATGGAAAATTCCCTGATGTTGTATATATCGGAAAGGCACCAAATAACTCTGCACAATATAAAAAGACAAAAAGAAAAGAGAGGAACAATGATGAAACAGTTAACTTGTGAAATGTGCGGAAGCACAGACTTGATAAAGCAAGACGGTGTATTTGTTTGTGAGACTTGTGGAACAAAGTATTCTGTTGAGGAAGCAAAGAAAATGATGGTAGAAGGAACCGTTGAGGTAGCTGGTACCGTTAAAATTGATGATTCGGCGAAAATTGCAAACTATTATACTATAGCAGAGAGTGCTTGTGACGCGGGCAATCAGAAAGAAGCGGAGAATTATTGTAATAAAGTTATTGAGATTGAACCGAATAATTATAAAGCGTGGTTGTTGAAAGGTCGTGCTGCAGGCTTGCAGTCTACTCTTGACAATATTCGTCTGGAGGAATCTATCAGTTATTTTTGTAAGGCAGTTGATAATGCACCCGAAGATCAGGTCAAGGAGGTTAGAAAATTAGCGCGCAACGAGTTTTCCAGAGTGGCTTTTGCCCTGATTGAGCTTTGCTGTGACGCTTATTCTGAAAACGGATCTTCCGACATTGAATATAAAATCCTGGATATTGTAATGCCGTTTGTAATGTACAGTAGGCCGGACAGTTACACAGAGTGTAGTTACTTAGAGTGTGATTTGCCATTCATGGAATTGGGCGAAGATGAAGAAAGAGATATAGAGATAGGTGATATTATGTCCGATATGGCAAGTGAAATTTTCTCTGCCACTAGGTGTGCACGGTGGAGAACCGATTCTTTTAGCACTGGTGGTGTCAGTTTGCTATGTAGAGCCATTGATATAGGGCTAGATAAGAAAGATGGTTACAGAGAAATAATTTCACTTTTGCGTAATGATAAGCTCCGGCTGCGTCATATCCCTACCTCCCAATCGTATGCGTATGTCATTAAGGATATTGTGGAGTACCAAAAAAAGCTTAGGGAAATAGATCCGTCTTATACGGAAGATTTTGAAGACTCTCAGCAAACCAGTAATCAACAGACTGGTAATCAACAGACGAATAGTGGCTGTTATGTGGCAACCGCCGTTTATGGTTCTTACGATTGTCCACAGGTTTGGACGCTACGCCGTTTCCGTGATTATACTCTGGCTAAAACATGGCATGGCAGATTGTTCATTAAAACATATTATGCAATTAGCCCAACCCTTGTTAAGTGGTTCGGACATACCGAGTGGTTTAAAAAAATGTGGAAGGACAAGCTCGACTGTATGGTTGCTAATTTGAACTCTGTGGGTGTTGAGAATACACCATATGAGGATAAGGAGTGGTGAATATGGTTGGAGATTATCGAATGTGCATTGATGAAGCGGAAGTATTTTGAATGTGGCAAAAGCATGCTTTGATGATACCAGTGAATTTCTGTACGGAAAATTGTATCCATTTGTAGTTAATGCAAACTTTTCCTGTGAGTTGTTTATCAAGGCAATCATGATCAAGCAATCCCCTACTCAAGAGTTTAGTTGAGGACATGATTTGAAACAACTCTTTAACGCACTTGATAGTAAGGAGAAGGAAAGGGTTGAATTGTACACAATTCCAAATACAACAAGTCAGTAACTAAGGGGGAACTTGACTGATATATTTTTTATAAGTAAAACAATAAAAGTAGCTAAAAACGAATGGGTGTCGATTTTATCGGCACTCTTTTTCTATGGAGGGATAACATGATTTTATTGATTTATATGGGAGTATTATTCTTTTGCTATGGCATTTATAACCTGTTTTGCTACTTTAGTATGTTCCCGACGGCAAAAGCAGGAAGGCATCTGTTAAAGCTGTATCGGAAGAGAGTACGCCTCTGCGATAATATTTTTATGGTTCAGTTGGCGGAAAAACTTGTAAGAAAACTTGATTTAGAACAGAAAGAACCGAGTATGATAAGTGCTGTTTTGAGTTATAACGGTGTGAATTATTCTGCGGCAATTTATCTTTTCAGCAGACTGCTTATAGCAGCGTGCGGCATTATATTATCCTTGCCGTTGGTTTTTATAAGTGTACGTTGGATGCTTGCGATGTGTGTAGGGATAATCCTGTTTACAGCAGCAGACAACGGTTTCATGCTATTACAATATTGGCAGTATATCGATGAATTAAAGCAAGACTTGCCCGTGTTTGGATTACTTGCTGAAAAATATTTTGAAAGACAAGAGGATATGAGTCATTTTATAGAATTAAGCCGCAGGATTTCGGGAGATGCATGGTATGAAATCTGGTCTGGTATGCTGTGTCAGGAAAAACAGCTTTCAGAAGAAGTGCAGTATCAGAGCAGGGGATGGACAGATATATGGTTGCTGAGATTTATAGAGGGAATGGTATCGGAGAAGAAAGCGGAGTATCACAAGGATTTCTGCAGAGACCTATGTAGCGCCCTTTCACAGAAAAGAGAAAAGAGATTACAGCAACTCTGCAAATGGCTTAGATTCCTTCCGGGAGTCTTTTTCTTTTGCCAGATTTTATTGCTTATTTCGTTGTTGACATAAGTTGTCCCAGAATTTAGCCCACGGATTTTTATAATTTGTAGATTTTATAAATTTGGTTTTTTACAATAGAGATAGGAATGTATTCAGTAAAGTGAGGATTTTTACGACGGAAGGCATTTATAGATATAAAATTTTCCGAAAGGAGGGCTATCAGATGGACGAGAGATTAACACAGGAACAAAGAGGATTGGTTGAGGAAAATCTGACAGTGATTGATTCTGTAATCAAAAGTTGTGTTCATGTGAATAACAATATCTGCGGTATGGAGTATGACGATCTTTATCAGATTGGGGCGATTGGTCTTTGCAAAGCGGCAAGCCGATATAAACAGTGCAAGCAAGCTGCCTTTTCTACATACGCTTTTCATGTGATAAAAAATACAATCATTGATTACCTGCGAGGGCTAAATACAAGGTTGCGAGTACAGAGCTGCTTTTTAGAGGAATCAGAGCGATATATAAAACAGCAGTATATGACAGACCTTGCAGGAACTTTATACGAAAGGGAACTTTTACGAGCGTTACAGCAGTCCAAGGAGAACTGTAGTGGTAGTGTACGAAAGGGCATTGAAGCTATAGAACTGAAAATGCAGGGATACAGCGGCAGAGATATTGCAGAACGGTATCATGTGAAGCCCAATTATATTACTGCTTGTATCTCCAGAGCGCAGAAGCATTTGCGGCAAGATGTGGTATTTGTTCGTAAGGTCGCATAAAGGAGAAGAACAAAAGGGGGAACTTACAGGTGATTACATTATATACAGCGGTTGGGAGATATGAATTAAGAAAGAATGAAAACGGCGAAAAGCAGCCGATTGTAACAGTAGATCAAAAGGAAATGGCATTAAGCAGAGAGGAACTGCTGCTCTGGTCCTGCCTGATGTGGGAGATTCTGACGAAAGAAGAAGCAAAAACTTATTTTTTGAAGAAGGCTGTGAGGATGGACGTTTCTCAGGAACGCTTTGATGCAGTTTTGCAAAGACTGGAAGTCAGACAGTTAGTAGTAAGCGCGCAGGCGGAAAAAGGAGATATTGCATTATATCGTCTGTTGGCGAAGCTCTATGTCATACCTCTTGAAAGCAGCTTTATGGTTAAGGTGCAGGCATTTTTTCGTTTTATATTTTTTGAAAAGCTGCCGTTGACAGTGGCGAAGAATGTTTTTCAAAGAGAGAATTACACAGAAATGGAGCGACGTGTGCTACATCTGGCAAGAAAGGCAAGGTTATCCTGTGCAGAGATTCTTGCATGTATCGCAAATGATGAAATTGATACTTCTATTGGAAACCAGTCGGAGTTTCAGAAGGAGAAGGCACGCGATAATCTTGGTTTCTTTTTGTGGTTTTGCGACGGACATAGAAAGGCTTTGGAGGCGATTTCTACATTATATTTGAATAAGGATATAATATTTGATAAACGAAAATAAAACGGTTTGAAAGAGAGGAGAAAACAATGAAGAAATTAGGAAACGGTTGATTATAAATCAGCCGTTTTTTATATAATTATGTGTTTTGTCCAAATATGAAAAAATTGTCTATAAAGAAAATAAGTAGTTGACAAAATATTACACGATGTAATAGAATGAAATTACAAGACGTAACAGAAGGAGGTGATATGAGATGGATGAAAATATGAGTATTTCTAATGCAGAGATGAAGGTAATGAATCATATCTGGAAAACAGGAGCAATGATTACAGTGCCGGAAATGCTGGCAATTTTAAACGAAGAAGGCGAAGAATGGACATACCCTACCGTAGCAACATTCCTGAGACGTTTGGAAGCGAAGGGTATCTTGGGAGTAACCAAAAAGGGGAACAAGCTTTGTTATTTTCCGCTGGTAAGCAAAGAACAATATGAAACAAAGGAAGCAGAAGGTTTTGTAGAAAGCAAATTCGGCGGCTCCTTAAAAAATTTTCTGGTTGCTTTCCGAGGTAGTGACAAAATCAGTAAGAAGGATATGAATGATTTGAAGGCGTGGTTAGATGAATTTGATAATTGAGCGAGCGTTTATTGTTGCATTATTGTTATCTATCAGCGGATTTGTATTCTGTGCGATTTTTTTACCATTTGAAAAGATTGCATATAAGTGGACTTCGGCAAGGACAATGGTCTATGTAAATACAATAGCTCTATTCTCATTTGTAACACCGCTGTATTTTGTTGTATCGCTAAGGGATGGCAGTGAAAAGGCTTTTATTCAGTCAGATCTATTGATACATCAAGATATAAGCAGATATGATGGCTTTATATATAATGTGCGAGAGCAAATACACATGGAATACCTTGGAACCATTTGGTTGATCGGAGTTATTGGCTTTTTCGTTTATTATGTATGGAAATATGCCAGCCTGTTGTATGCCGTAAAAAAGTCTATGTTCTATGTACAGGATGATTTATGGCATAAAACATTCTGTAAGATTAAAGACAGTAATCAGGTATCAAACATAAGCCTGATTGGGTGCTGCAATATATCTACACCATGTACAATCGGTATAAGGAAAAGATACATTGTGATTCCTGCTTATATGATAGCTTTCTTTGATGAAGAAGAAATTGGTTTTATCTTAGAGCATGAGTTTTATCATGTGAAGCATCGGGATTTATTGCGGAAGTTATTGGTGTTGTTCTTAAATTGCCTGAATTGGTTCAACCCGTTGTATTACCTTTTAATGAAAAATCTTTCAGAATGGACAGAAGCTGCCTGTGATGAAGATGTAACAAAAAAATATACAAAGGGGCAAAAACGAAAATATTGCGAGCTGATTATAAAGGTGCTGGAGCTGGAACAGGCTAGAAGCAAAGGAACATTTTTCAGCATTGGCTTTGTAGGATTGGAGATAAAGAATTATAAGTGGAGGATGATAAAGATTATGAAAAAGTGCAGTATGAACAGCAGATTGGGAAAGGTGACAGTCGCAACGATTGCGATGGTGGCAATGTTTTGTGGCAATGCATCGGCGAAGGAATTGGATGTTCCTGTAAATATGCTGTTTTCTAAGAATGTTGAATTTGTAAAAGCGGGCGAATTGGAAGAAGTAGCTGCTGATGATATTCAGATGGAAGGAGAATTTGAAAGTCACACACATATAAATAAAGACAGTCTGGTGGAATTTGAACTGTGCAATACAGATGATATTACATACGAAATTATTTATCAGGGGGAAGTGGCTGATGTGCCGGAACAGGTGCAGGCGCAGGTTGAACCCAGACATGCCCATAAACTTGTGGACATTACTTTAAAGGAACATAAGAAAAAAAGTAATGGTTCTTGTGTTACAACATACTATGAAGGGCAGAAATGCAGCACTTGTGGAACTGTTTGGAAAGGTGATGTAATCAATACTGTTACTATGGCAAAATGTACACATTAAGGTAAATAGCATTTATTAAATATGAGTGCTTTTTATAAATTACATAAATGAGAGGAGGCGGTGCTATGAATGGTAAGAAAAAATCGGTAATGGAGGTGATAAAAAAATCCTGAATGAAAAGGCAGAATCGTGCGGCTAACACAAAATCTGTTTCAATCAGGATTGATAGATATAGTATACAATAAATTCCTATTGTTTTCTATAAATTTATTCTATACGAGGGAGGAAAATATATGAAAGAAAAAATTATGGCTATAGCATTATCTATGGTAATGTTGTTGGGTGGAACATCAACTGCGTTTGCAAGTGGGTCTAATGATAAAGTAGTAAGCGAAGATTTGGCAATGGCAATTGCATATGATTTTCTGCTTTCAAGAGAAGAAAATGAAGATATAATTGAAAAATTGCCAAATGACTATAATTTGATTTTAAGTAAGACAATATATGAGACCGAAGGTGTTCCTTCTGCATACAAATTTGATATTGAAGATGAGAAGGATACTTATCATGGATATATTGTTATTGGTGCGCAAGAAGAATATGCACCTGTCATTGAATACAGCTTTTCTGATGAAAAAGGTTTTTTAGATTCTGCTGAAGCAAATGAAGAAATTTACTATGTCGGCGGGTATGATTATTTTGCGGTTAATGAAGGTACTGGTACAGTAAAAAATTTAAATACTCAAGAAGAAGTACAAAGCGTAAGTATCGATACGTATAACAATAGTACAGACATACCATTTACTCCTACATCACTCACAAACTGAAATTCTCTTGTTGCACCTGTATATTTTTTATTAATACTTGTAAGATACTGATTAATACCAGAAGACAGAAAATTAGGGTATGTTCCATTCTTGGGATCACATCCCGTTGTTTTAAATAATTCATCGTATACATTCTTGATTGTTCCATCTAATAAAACATCCTCACCGAAAGAATGCTTTGCCATGATCATAAGATTGGTTGCTGCAACCGGTCCACAATCCCCAATGTTTCCAACGAAATCATTCATTGTTTTATATGGTGCAAACGTAGAATCAACAATATTTCTAATATTTAAAGACTTATAGCCATCTTCCATTGGAGAAGGATCTTTAATAAACACGGGCACTACTGCCTTCTTTTCATAGGCTTTATATATTGCCTTCCACATATCAGAATAATCAGAAGTGTCTAGTAATGTAAAAAATCAGATTTGCCAAATTATTCAGTTGGATAAAGGCAGCTTGTATGGTGCACATTATGTATACACATTTGGGTATGAAGAATACGTTCATACAAATAAAACAAATGTTTATTTTATGATTGCAGATGGATGGAATTCTGGCGTGAGATATATTCTGTATGACAAAGATAAGATGCTTACGTTAGTAACTGTTAAGTTTTAAATTATAAAGAAATAAAAATGTAGAAATTTTTTCTGACAATTTCCTTATTTTTATTTTATAGTGAAGGAGCGACGTTGAGAAGTGAAAAAAATCTTATATTTCTTATGTATAGTATTATTTTCTACAACGGTATATGCTGCATCGGATACAAGCAATGCAACATTGAATAATGCTCAGGTGCGTTTTAATAATGGCGAGATACAGACAATCCAGTGCTATAACATTAATGGATACAACTTTGTTAGGATAAGAGACATTATGAACCATTTAGATATGGCAGTATATGCAATCCAGAATGATAATAAAGGTGTGGTGGTAGATCCTTATGATATACCCACGTCCAACGAGCCGCTGAAAGAATTAACCCAACAGACCGCTAAAGTCAAAGTGGAAAAAGGCAGACTCATTTATGATGATTCTAGCAGTGAAGCCGAGTATTTTCTTTTGAACGGAAGATATTATTTTAAGCTAGCTGATATAGAAAAAGCAACAAATAAAGCATGGGGTTCTATTATTGTAAGCCATCAGGTTGTTGGAATGGCAATAAATAATGGTTATGTATTTGAAAAATTCCCAAGGATCGATATAACATGGAATGATTCTGAAAAAATTATTAATGTCAATATAATTCAAGAAGATATTCAAAAGATCGGTAGTAATTTTTTGAAAAAAACAACCGAGAGAGATGGTTATGAAGGTGAGAGTTATAATTTTGATGCGGATTTCATCTGTATTCAGCAAGGATCGGATTATATATATATAACGAATGAAGCTGATATCAATTTGGTGCTCGATGAATTGTCTGATTTATTAAACCAAGGGGAGATTGTTGAATCCCCAGGAAAGAATGTATTAAGACCAACAGCAAATTTTATGTATCGAATAGTTTGGGTTACAAACGAAGAAATCAAGGATTTTGCTATTTATAAAGATGACAGAGTATATCAACATATGTCTGATACTGAAGGAAACGATATAGCTGTATCAAAGACAGAATTAGATGTTTTTTTGAAAATTGTAGATAAGTTATTTGAAAATGCCGGAGATACATACCACCAAGATAGTTATGACACATGAGAGGTATTCCTCGTAGTAGCTTTTAAGGAGCAACAGCTTAAGGGGTGCTAAGCACAATTTTTTGTGACAGTTTCCTTTAGACTTTGAAAATAATATTTTCAAAGTTACTTTTCATAAAATTTTTCATCCAGCAGCTCCGGGGCAAAGTGCTCTGGGGCTGTATTCCTTTGTATAAAAAAATGGGAGGGCCTATGCTCACCCATTCGATTTTTAGAATTTTTTGCTATACAAGTGTTGCATTAATATGGGAACGAAGATGGAAGGAAGGGAAAAGTGGCTGAAGCTGATTAAGAACGTCCGACAAGGGGACAGAATCGTTTTTGATTCTGTCAGCCGTATGTCGAGGGATGCGGAAGAAGGATTCACAGCCTATGAAGAATTATATCATAGGGGAATTGATTTGGTATTTCTCAAAGAGCCGCATATCAATACCAGTGTCTACAAGAAGGCAATGGAGTCCGGCATTGAAATGACAGGTACTACTGTAGATTATATTCTGGAAGGTGTAAACAAGTATATGCTGGCTCTTGCGAAGGAGCAGATAAAAATATGTTTTGAGCAGGCAGAGAAGGAAGTTAAGGATTTGCGGAGAAGAACCATTGAGGGAATCGAAACGGCTCGTTTGAATGGTAAGCAGATAGGACGAGCTGCCGGCACAAAAATTGAATACGAAAGTACAAAGCAGAAAAAACGGGAAATATATAAGTATTCCTCGTCCTTTAACGGTATGCTGAAGGATAAGGAGGTTATAAAACTGTTTGGAATTAGTAGAAATTCCTATTACAAATATAAGAGAGAGATAAAAGAAGAAATAGGGTGGAGAAAGTGTGTGGGGAAAGAACCAATAAAACTATCATAATTCTTATAATTTTTAAGGTGTAAACAGAAAAAATGTTTTAAATTATATAGTTTTTTGTTATAATAAATAAGAAAGGTGATGATAACATGATTTTTAGACCGGATTATATCGAAGCAATAAAACCATTTATAAATCAACCTCTGGTAAAAATTCTTGCAGGTATCCGACGCTGTGGAAAATCTACTATTTTTGAAATGCTAAAAGAAGAATTACTTAGCCGGAATGTACCGGAATCATGTATTATAATGAAGAGATATACAGAAATGGATATTCCTGAGAATATTACAGCGAAGCAGATGTATGATGAACTTATTGCAGAAATTGCAGGAAAAGAGAAATGTTATATACTTCTGGATGAGATTCAAGAGATTAAAGGTTGGGAGAAAGCAGTTAATAGCTTGCTTGAAGGTACAAATGCGGATGTTTATGTAACCGGCTCCAACTCCAAACTTATGTCCAGTGAGATTTCTACTTATCTAACAGGGCGGTATGTTTTGATTCCTGTATTTACATTATCTTTTCAGGAGTATTTAGATTTCAAAGCGAACAGTACATTGTCCAGACGAGAGCTACTTGAAGAGTATATTTGTTCTGGTGGATTTCCGATAATTGCAATCGGAGATTATGAAACGCAGCCGGCATATCAAATTGTCAATGGCATTTATCATACGGTTGTTTCTCGTGATATAGTGAAGCGACACCGCATCAATAAACAGGATTTGTTTGATCGTGTGGTGAAGTATGTCATAGAAAATATAGGGAAAACATTTTCTGCGAATTCTATTTCTAATTTTCTTAAAAATGAGCATAGAAAAATATCTGTAGAGAGTATTTATAATTATTTAAGATGGCTGGAACAGGCATTCATCATTTATCCTTGTGCAAGATACGATTTACAAGGAAAAAGTATTTTGAAAACACAGGAGAAGTATTATCTGGCTGACTTTTCTCTTAAATATGCTCTCATGGGGTATAATCGCAAAATGCTGGACGGAGTAATAGAAAATATAGTTTTTCTTGAATTAAAACGGCGAGGATATGATGTTTTTATCGGAAAGAACGATACCAAGGAAATAGATTTTGTGGCAATCCGACGAGATGAGAAGATATATGTGCAGGTGTGTGTGCAGCTTCCGGAAAAGTCTGATCGTGAAGTGGGAAATCTAATGGAAATTAAAGACCACTATCCTAAGTATGTTGTTACTTTAAATGATTTGGATGTGGGAATTGAAAATGGTATTAAAATTGTCCATTTGTCAGATTTTCTTCTTTCATCACAGTGGTAAAACGGTAGGGTATAAGGAGTCAAAAAAGAAGAATACGGATAACGTGATGAGGAAAATATTGAAATAAGTGTAATTGACTTTTATGCTCTGGAACATTGTAATTGAGGGCATGAAAGTCAATTTTAATTTTGAAAGAAGGTAATTGGATGAATGTGTTGTAGACAATCACCCTCAATATGCAGTCAAATTTTCAAAAATAGGATATAGAAAGGACGGTAATATTACCAATATTCCATTATATCTAGTCGGAAAGACCAAGGAGCTTTTAGAGGGTGAGAGAGATTTGGAGTGAATATAGAAATGGTTTTGTGACAGATATAAAAGAAAAATTATAGCTTAGTAAGAAAACGGTTGATTATAAATTAACCGTTTTCTTGTGCCTTTATAGGAAATTCCGATTTTTTATAAAATTTTCCGAAAAAAACCGTTTGATGCACAGAAGGGGGATTCTGTCAGTCAGCAGAGGAAAGCATAACCGAGGCATAGAATACTCCTTCCCTCCATTCAAAACGAGCATCCCCATTATAGCGTTCCGCGGTCATTCGTACAGATTCCGTCCCAATCCCAAAGCCATCGTGCTTGGAGGAAATGAGCCGTTTTTCATCGGAGAGCGGCGGTTGGTCGCTGGTGTTATCCATCGTCAGATAAAGGCTTCCCTGCTGGCGAATGTGCAGACGGATGAAGCGTGGTGTTTTGGAGGCGGCGCAGGCATCAAGGGCATTTTCCAGAAGGTTTCCCAAAAGCGAACAGAACTCCGGCTCCGGAATAATCGTCTGCTCCTCCATTTGAACCACAGCCTCCAAATCGGTTTTTTGGAGAAGGGCCTGCTCTGCATAGTGGTGCAGAATGGCATCCACAGCATAATTTTTGCAAAATGGATGAATTGTATCGGGTGGCAGACTTTCTCCGTATGCTTTCACATAGGCCGCCACTTTGGAGATATCGCCGCTTTCCACACAGCCCTGCAATGCCTTGAAATGCTGATGCAAATCATGTCTGGCACGGCGGGTGTCGGCAATACTCTTTTGCAGAGTGCGATACTGGGCAGTTTGCATTTGCAGCAGTTTGTTTTCCTGTGACAGACGGATATTTTTGGCAATCCCTCTTGCCATCCAGTAAAACAGGGCATAATAAAGCAGCATCAGCCCCAGAAGTGCAAGAATTAAAATCGGATAGAAGTGCATCACACGGTTGGTATAAAGCGTGGAATATTTCCTGGGGCGAAGGGTGGTATTCAGACACCAGAACACCAACGGCAATATCCAGAATATATACCAGGTTTCCGGCGTTTCCACCTCATCCAACAGCCAACGGGCGGCGTGTGTGGCAGGGTAGCATAAAACCCCCAGCAACAGCCAGCACAGCAGGACATAAAGAATGGTACTGTTTAGGGAAAGCGCAACTGCACCACTCCGCCGAAACAGAGTGGCATCTATCAGAATTGCCAGATTATACATGCTGGAAAATACACCGCAAACTGCCAGAAATACGTTGACGGTTTTCCACCGAGATAGCGGAACTGCTTTGCAATAGAACAGCAGAAGCAATGCCTGCGTCAAAAGCATACAGAGCTTTGTGCTATAACGAAGCCGCCAGCAGAGCCAGCCCGCCCCTACACACCACAAAATCAAAGTGGGAATGCCCCACAGCAAGAGGAGCCTTCCCTTGCCGTTCAGATGGTTTTTCATCGGTAGAAAGCACAGAATGATAGCGGGGATAGAGATGGAAAGCTCCAGCATCGGGTGGAGCATATCATAGAGTTCCATTTGTGAAGCCTCCTCTCATGCGGGCATAGGCAAAGGAAAGATATTTTTCCCGTACCTCCTTATATTTTAATCGGCTGACAGGAACAGATGTCCCATCTGACAGAAGAAAATGACTTGCCGTTAAGCTTTCCACCTGCTCCAGATTGACCAGAACGCCACGCATACAGTCGCAGAAATAAGGATATGCCAACAGCAGAGCCGCAAAATCAGCCTGCCGCATGGAGATGAGGCGTGTTTTTCCGCCAAGCAGATGAACCTCTACATTGCGACTTTGGTATTCGGTATAGGTAATTTGATGGAGCAGAAGTGGTGGCTGTTCTGCAGCACCCGGAATGATTACGCACTGGCTTTGCTCCAAAAGCTCCGCACTGCAGCGTGAAAGTGCCTGTGTTAGATTTTCATAGGAAAAGGGCTTTACCAGATAATATGCCGCCCCAACTTCATAGCTGTCCACAGCGAACTCTCCGGTGGTGGTTGTAAAGATTAGCTGACAATGCGTATCCTGCTCCCGAATTTTTCGGGCAACCTCCATACCGGTTATGCCGGCCATATAAATATCCAGAAAGATTATATCAAAGGCATTCGGAGCGAAATGGGCAAGCAGAGCCTCGCCGCTTTCCAATATAACAGGGGAAGGAACCAGAGGAATCCCCTGTTCCGATGCCCAGCGGCAGAGGAACTTCCGCAAAGCTTCGGAATCGGTGGAAAGGTCATCTACAATGGCAATCCGCATAATTTTCGCCTCCTAACTTAAGAATTTTGCTTTTCACGAACTATTGTATCATATTTTTTTTCGGTTTGACCTACATTTCGTGCAGATTTTTGACATCTCATGCAAGACCTATTGACAGAGTGGTGAAAAATGGTATCCTAAATTTAGTCGGTTCTGTAAAAGAATCGATTTTTTTTATGCCTTTTTAATCTGCTGTGGAAGGGAGGCGGCGTGTTGAAGATTGCACTTTACAATGAAAACCTTAGAGAACTGGAAATTTTGTTAGGACAGCTTGACCAATGTGCCAGAGAATATCTGCGTTTTGTGGAGATTACCCCCTATGTGAGACAGGAGGATTTTTGCAGCTTGGTGCGGGATGGGCCTGAGGTTGATTTATTTGTGGTGGCGCAGGATGGCACCTTTAGTCTGGAGATTATGGAGCTGCTGTGGGAGAAAAGACCGCATGCGCATATTTTTTGGTTTTCGGATTTGGATTTTGCCTTGCGTGCCTATCGGTACAATGCGGACTGGTTTGGGAAAAAGCCTGTGGATATTCATAGCCTGCGGAAAGCCTTTGGACAGATTTTGTATCGGAGAGAATGCTTATGACAGTGTTATTGAAAAAATGCACCGAACAGGGCGCAGAATCAAATACAGGAAAAAAAGAGGAGGTATTGAGTAGTTCCGACAGAAAATGAGGAAAAAGAAGGGAGAGAGTATAAATGGGAAATCGAAAGAGATTGACCGCATTTTTATTGACAGCGGTAATGATTTTGACCATGCCGCAAATGCAGATAGCGGCGGCAGAGGTTGAGTCCCCTGCTGGTGCAGGCTTATGTATACACCACACGAAGCATACAGAGGATTGTGGGTATACGGAAGGAGAGAAGGGAACACCCTGCGGGCATGTGCATACAGAGGATTGCTATGCACCGATGAAGCAGTGTGTGCATGAGCATGGGGAGAGCTGTTATCCTGTTGCGGAGGACAGTGCATCAGAGAATACGGCGGAAAGAGAGCCGCATATCTGTACCCATGAATGCAGTGAGGAAAGCGGCTGTATCACAGAAAAATTAGACTGCCGACATGAGCATAATGCGGACTGCGGCTATTCCCCTGCTACCGAGGGAACGCCCTGCACCTATGAATGTGAGGCCTGCTCAGGACAGGAGCAAATCAATGCACTGCCGAACATAGAGGATAGCCACAAAGAAAATGCCGAAGAAATTGAAGCTCTGCTGGCTGTTGCGGCAGAAACAACAAACAAAATGCCGGCAGGAAAAGGCACAGAAGAATCCCCCTACCAAATTACCAACGCAGAGGAGTTGGCATGGTTTCGGGATACGGTGAATAGCGGAAAAGCTAATATTCACGCCAAACTGCTGCATGACATTGACCTGAATAACGTCATCTGGGAGCCCATTGGAACCAAGGAAAAGCTCTACAACGGCACCTTTGACGGAAACGCCTATACCATAAGGAATTTTTGGCTGGGGAACCACGCTAAGCAAGAAGGAATTTCTGAAAAGGGCCTTTTCGGCCGGATTGGATCAGACGGTACAATACAGGATCTGGTTGTGAAGGTTGAATGCATCGGCTCTGCGGCGTACCCCAACAATTTCAATGTTACCAAATGTGGACTGATTGCGGCGTATAACGAAGGCACTATCCGGCGCTGCAGTGTTATGGTCAATTATACGCTCTATGTTGCGGGGGAGATCGGTGTCATCGCCTACCAAAATAGTGGCATAATCGAAAACTGCCTGAGTGCGGTGGGGACGGGAACGGGAAATCCAAAATTTCAGGGTCGTATTCCGGATGAAGCCTCTGCTGCAGGCATTGCCTATGAGAATTCAGGCACAATCAAAAACTGCCTGTTTGATGGTGAACTCCGAACGGATGGGTTCATAGGCACTTCCTATGTGCCGAAAGACTATGCCATTGCACAAAATAGCTCCGGTGGTAAAATCACAAACTGTTACTATTACCACTCCGAACCAAGATTCGGCGGTGTAACATACAACGGTGAACTATACAAGGATGGAGACAAATTCACAGTAATATCCAAGACGCAGAAGGTGATGGGCACCGGCGAAGTGACCTGGCTGTTAAATGAAGATGGGCAGAATGACATCTGGCGGCAATCTACGTTTCCTTCTCTGGATAAAAGCTACGGCAGGGTCAAGAAAAATAATGATGGGACGTATTCCATTGTAACCCCTCATATACACAGACTGGATAACGGCACGCAGACAGAATTCAAGGAGGTTAACTCTTTGGATGAAATCACAGGAGACAAATCAGACACAAAATACTACTGCCTGAGCGAAGATGTTACCCTAAGCACAGCATGGGAAGCTCCGAATCGGGATATTATGCTTTGTCTGAACGGAAAGAGCATCACAGCCCCTAACGGTGCTTCTGCAATTACCGTAGATGACGGCAGCACCTTCACTCTGATGGACTGCAAGAATGGCAAAGTCAGCGGTGGTTCCTCCGGCGTTGCGGTGACAGGCGGCACGTTCAACCTGCACAGCGGCGTAATCAGCGGCAATACCACCGGCGTACTGCTTGATAGCGGGAAATGTACGCTGAAAGGCGGTTCCATTACCAAAAACACCACAGGTGTGGATTATCTGGATGGCACGCTTACCCTCAGCGGCGGTGCAAAGGTAATTGAGAACAAGACGAAAAATATTCTGCTTCACACAAGGAAAACGCTCTCCTTCGGGAAGCTGAATGCCGATGCACGCTTTGGCATTTCTGTAGAAAATTCGGATTCCCCTGAGGCACCCATCCCCGTTACTGACACAACCGGCGGAGAATATTTCAATAACCTCTTCCCGGATGATGCGCTCGCAAACGAGCTGTATCGGGAGGAGAATGTGGTGTGGCTTCGCACACAGGGGCATACAGCGCACTGTGTCTGTGGTGGTACACACACAGCTATTGGCGATCATGCGGAGGAAAAGGAGTTGAATTTTCAGCCGTGGAATCCCTATGCGGAAAATCCTGCAAAGCCTCAGATGCCGACCTCTATGCCCGAAGGTGTGGACGGCTACTACCTGACACAGGATGTCAAGCTGAATAGCATTTGGGAACCGTCGGATGTGGTGCTTTGTTTGAACGGACATAAGATGACCTTCTCCGGCTATGGTGCCGTGAAGATTTCTGGAAACGGAAAGTTGACGCTGACAGACTGCGGGACAACCGGCAAGCTTTGCCGAGAGGGCAATGAAGTATACAAGAAAGGTGGCATTTCCCTCTCAACAGGAAGCACCTTTGACATGTACGGCGGCACGATTACCGGTTTTCAGAACGGTGTATCCACCGACCAAGTGGGTGGAACAATCCATCTGTACGGAGGGACGATTACCGGAAATGAGACTGTCCACGGTGCCGGCGTGTTTTGCTGGGGCAGTAGTAGCAATCCCTCAACATTCATCATGTACGGCGGAAAAATCACAAATAACCATGCAACCTATTCAGGTTCAGATATCAACGTAAAACCGTCAGGCGGAGGCGTATTTCTGAGAGAGTACAGTAAATTTGAAATGTACGGCGGCGAGATTACCGGCAACACCGCTACTTATGGCGGTGGTGTGTACTGCGGTGCAATCGTCGCCCCCAACACCGCAGAGATGATCCTGCACGGCGGCAAAATTACCGGCAACACCGCTACTTATGGCGGCGGCGTGTACTTCAAGGACAAAGCCTTTCAGGTCACCGGCAAAGGCAAGGTAACAATTACCGACAACACTGGAAATGGCGGAAAAAATGTGGTTTTGTTTGATGGGAAAACCATTCAGGTAATGGAGAAACTGCATGAAGAAACCCGCATCGGTGTGACATCCTTTCATGGCCCTACCGATGGAGAGTCGATTCCTATCGCTAAGACGGAAAATAAAGACTGGATCAAGGAAGGAAACTTCACCTCTGACATTTCCGACTATGGTATCGCCCTATCAGATGACGGCAAAACCGTGCAGCTTCAGACACACCGGCATAGCTGGGAGTACAACGTCAGTCAGGACGGTACAACTATTACGGAACATTGTACGGCAGAAAACTGCGGACTGCCCAAAGGCAACGGTGGCAGTGTGATTATCAAGGCTCCTGCGGACAATTTGATTTATGACGGACAAGGAAAGGCCGCAGTTCTGGAAAACACCCTTATCTCCGATGTGTCTGTATCGGACATTACCTATACCAAGGGTAGCACTGCTATTACCGGAACGCCCACCGATGCGGGCACCTATACCGCCGCTGTTACCGTGGAGGGAAAGACGGCAAAAGTGCAGTACACCATTGCGCAGTCCGGGACTGAGTTTAGCGGCGGAGTGAAAGTGAGTGCCTATGTCTACGGCGATCCTATCTACGTCACTGTGACACCTAAGGCAACCGGCAAGGCTCCTGTTAAAAAGGCGCGAACACTTAACACGCCTCAGGCAGGTCAGATGGCAATTTACGAAGGAGACAGACAGCTTACTGAGGCGAAAGATGTAACCTCCGGCAACAAGCTAACCTTTACCATTGACACCGCAAAAGCGAATCTCGGAAAGGGACGGCACACGCTCACCGCAAAATTTGTAGGATCGCAAAATATGGCAGCGCAGGCAGAAACGAAGCAAGTATATATTCGGCAGGCCGGGATTGCAAATGCAGATGTTGCGGTAGCGGGCGAATCGTTTATCTATACAGGCTCTCCGATTACCCCTGCTGTAAGCGTAACATTAAAGAACACACAGCTTGTTGAGGGCCGCGATTATACGCTTGCCTATACGGATCACACCAATGCGGGCACAGCAACCGTGACCGTTACCGGCATAGGCAACTATATCGGTACAGCAAAAAAAACCTTTGCCATCAGCAAGGCAGCGGCCCCTGAAATCAGTTGGCCAACGGCAAGCGCAATTACCTGCGGGGAAAAGGTGTCGGACAGCCGCTTGAGCGGAGGCAGTACCCAATACGGTACATTCGCTTGGTCGGATGATGTAAAGGATACGACTCCCGCAGTGGGAACTTCCTCGTATAAAGTGGTGTTTACTCCCAGTGAAGATACGGAAAAGAACTATGAAACGATTTCCGCAACGGAGCAGGATGTTTCCCTAACCGTTAATGCAAAAAGCTTGACCGATGCCCAAGTGACGGTATCCGGCAGCTATACATATACCGGTCAGGCTCAAATTCCGGCCGCTGATGCGGTAACAGTTCAGGTAGACGGTAAAACGATTCCTAAGGACCGGTACACAATTTCTGCCAGTGATAATACGAATGCCGGACAGGCCACAGTGACCGTCACCGGCAAAGGCGACTATATCGGCACAGCAAGCGGAACCTTTACTATCGGCAAGGCAACGCCTAACCCGACTATACCGACCGAATTGAACGCTGTTTATGGCAGCACACTGAAGGATGTACCTCTGCCGAAGGGATGGGCTTGGGATACTCCCGACAGCTCTGTTGGCAACGTGGGAAAGAAAACCTTTGCGGCTACTTACACCGAGGACAACAGCGGCAACTACAACACAGTACAGAAAAACCTTACAGTGAAGGTGGCGAAAAAAGCGGTTACCGTTACGGCACTGGACAAGAGCGCCTACATCGGCAGCGATGTGCCGGCTCTGAGCAATCCGGAAGCAGGTAAGGATTACAAGATAGAGGGTTTGGTCGGTACAGATACCCTGAACGGCACTGTAACATTGACCTATGCGCAGACACCGGATATGAGCAAAGTCGGCAAAACCACAATCAACATTACCGGTACGCTGTCAAATGATAATTATGATATTATTTATGCCAATGGAACACTGACCGTTTCCAATCGACATTCCGGTGGCGGTGGCGGCGGTGGCGGCAGTAAGCCTGCGGAAAAACCCACAGAAAAACCCGCAGAAAAGCCTGCTGTATCTCCTACCGTGGATGGCAAGAATGATACCGTAAAAATAGCAGAAACCACAGCAGAAGCAAATACGGCGGCGGCAAATGCAGCGAAGTCGGATGATAAGGTAACGCTGGTAACAGAGGGAACGAGTGTTTCCGGTAAGGATTTCACAGAACCTGCGGTTTTGAAAATTCCTGCGGATACCAAGGATGTGAAGAATGTAAATCAACTGACCTTGGCAAGATTGAACGCCGAAACAGGCAAGCTGGAAATTGTTGGCGGCAGCTATGATGCAAAGGCGAATGCGGTTGTTGGTTATGTGGTAGAGGAAGGCAGCTATTTCGTTGTGGAAAAGGAGAGCCTAACAACAATTAGCATGCAGATTGGCAATAATGGTGTTGTGCTGAATAATGAAAACAAGATTTTGGATGCGGCACCCTTGATTTCGCAGAACAGAACGATGGTTCCGCTGAGATTTATTGCAGAGGCATTCGGTGCAAATGTAAGCTGGGCGCAGGATACAAAGACAGTTACCATCGTGATTGACGGCAAGGTTTTGACCATGAGAATCAATCAGGAATTGGAAGGCTTTGGCGCAGCACCCATCATCAGCAACGGACGCACGATGGTTCCCATTCGCTATATTTCCGAGGAATTGGGCGCAAACGTGATTTGGGTTCCTTCCACAAAGACAGTTGCGATTGCAAGATAACTATGCTTGGGAAAAAGAAAGCAAAATGAAGTATTCCAAAAAGTGAGAAAAATATATTTAATGTAAATTGTTTTAGGGGCGAAAAGGGCTTGCTATCTGTGTATTGCAGAGGGCAAGCCCTTAAGCCTTTTCGGCAGCTTAAAAATGGATGATTTGGAGCCTTTATCTCAAACTTAGGTTAAAGTCTATTTTTTATATGCTGAGATTGATGATTTCACAACTTTTCTATGTGGAATTGGCACCAGGAAAATGGAATCGGAACGGCGTAAACAAAAAGCTTCTCTGGGTAGAATACTGCGAGGAGTGCCGCATGAGCAGCGAAGAGCCTCTGATGTATTCTCAGTTCTGCTACTACATCCAGAAGGATGAAGAAAAACGCAGGGCTACCATGCATATCCCCAGAAAACCAGGTGAACAGATTGAAGTTGACTGGGCCGGTGATCCTGCCCACATCATTGATCCGGACACCGGAGAAATCACAGATGCATGGATATTTGTAGGTGTATTAACTTACAGTCAGTATGCTTTTGTAAAAGCATATATGAATGAGAAAACCGACAACTGGATCAAAACTCATGTCCAGATGTTTGATTTCTTTGGAGGTGTCACACCTATGCTCGTTTCTGATAACTGTACAACTGCAGTGAATCATAAAAAGAGTGACTGGTACAACACTGCCTTAAACACAACTTATCGTGAGATGGCAGAACATTACAATCTTGCCATCCTTCCGGAAAGAGTCCGGAAACCAAAGGATAAACCGAATGTAAAGGGATCAGTAGGAAAGATATCCACATGGATAACAGCAGCTCTTCGCAATGAGCAGTTTTTCTCTCTTGCAGAACTGAATTCATCTATCCGTGAAAAACTGGATGCCTACAATGCCCGTAAATTCCAGAAAAAAGAATGTAGCAGACTTAGTTTATTTCTTGGGGAAGAAATGCCATTACTGGCTCCGTTGCCTGCTACACCTTTTGAACTGGCTGAGTGGAAACAAGCCACCATCCAGTTTAACTATCACATCGCAGTAGACAGAATGTTCTACTCCGTGCCTTATCAGTATATCAAAAATAAGGTTGATGTGCATATAACAGATACAACGGTTGAAATATTTTATAATCACAATCGTATTGCCTTTCACAGAAGACTCTATGGAAGAAGTGGTCAGTATTCTACTGTGACAGAACATATGCCGCAGGAACACCAGAAATATCTGGAATGGAACGGTGACCGGTTCCGTAAGTGGGCTGATTCGATTGGAATTAACACAAGTAAGGTTGTCGATGCAATACTTACCTCCGGCAGGATTGAACAGCAATCCTACAGAAGCTGCACGGGATTATTGAAACTGGCAGAAAAATATTCACCAGAAAGGTTGGAGCAGATCTGTGCTAAGGCACTTTCTTATTCCGGTAAACCCAGCTATAAAAGTATCAAAAATCTGTTGGCTGCAGCGAAGGATGTACCTAGTACTGAACCAGAATCATCTCAAGTAGTAAAACCACACGGCATAACCAGAGGAGCCAGATACTATGGAGGCAAACAATCATGACAAATCAAAGTACAATCGATAAACTTATTGAAATGCGTCTGACTGCTATGGCAGATGCATTCCGCATCCAGATGGATGATCCTGCAATGAAGGAAGTTCCATTCGAAGATCGGTTCGGCATGCTTGTTGATGTCGAATACAGCAACCGCAAAAACAATCGTCTGAAAAGGCTGATCCGCCAGGCTGAGTTTGAACAGCCAGATGCCAGCATCGCAGCGATTGATTACCATTCTGGACGAAAGCTGAACAAAGCACTGATCAACCGTCTGGTAACCTGTGAATACATTACAGAATACCGGAACATCTTTATTACTGGAGCAACTGGAAATGGTAAAACTTATATGGCCTGTGCCTTTGGCATGGAAGCATGCAAGCACTATTACTCAGTACGGTATGTACGACTTCCTGATCTATTATTGGACTTACAGGCTGCCAGGGACAACGGAACTTTCTCGACTGTCCTGAAGAAATACACCAAGCCAATAGTACTGATTATTGATGAGTGGCTGCTTCTTAAACTGACAGAAGCTGAAGCCAGAAATCTTTTTGAACTGATACATAAAAGACGAAAAAAATCTTCAACGATCTTTTGTTCTCAGTTCCGTGAAAGTGAATGGTACCAGCAAATCTGTGATGGTGAAAGTACTCTTGCCGATGCCATCATGGATCGTATATCGTATGATTCCTATAAAATCGATATTGAAAGTGTTGACCCATCTAAAGACCTCTCTATGAGAGAAGTATATGGACTGGATCCAGCAATGGCAAAGTAACTTAATAAACAAAATGGGGTGGCTCCGTTAGTCCGGACAGGTGGCTCTCGCCACACCGGACTGGCGGCTTTGCCGCACCGTAATATTCATAAATAGAGGAAGAACAAGTTATGGAATAAGTATAAGTTCAAAAAATGTATGTAGCAATTGCGAGTTAAGATTCTGTATACTTATCGGTTTCAATGGTCAAGTAGATCATGCAAGCTACAGAAATATTCTAAAAAGGTCCTATAAGTTCATAGTCAATGCTGATAATTTAGCAGATTTTTTAAAGAATTTGTAAAAAAGTTGGAGTAATAAAAAAACATTCTTAGCGTTCATATAGGAAATTTTTTCTGGCTGCTAAGCACAATTTTTTGTGGCAGTTTCCTTTAGACTTTGAAAATAATATTTTCAAGGTTGCTTTTTCAAAAAAGATTTTTCATCCGGCAGCTCCGGGGCAAATTGTCTTGGAGCTGCATTCCTTTGTACAAAAAGGTTGAATTGACAATCTAATGGAATTATGCTACTCTTAGTCCATAAGATTGATTTTTACCAAGCATTGATTTTGGTATGTTGTTTAAGGATAAAAAAGCGTTTTTGTTTTTACGTCTAAATGGCGTGAAGCAAAGACGCTTTTTTGTTTTATTCAAATTTATTTTTTTAATGCCCGAACCGGGCGGAAAGGAGTATGCGGTATGATGATTCACATGACAACGGTAGGCGGTGTTACAGCGGATATTGAGGGGAAGGAGAGTGCCAATGGCGCAACGTATCTTTCCTTTGATCTTGCAGTAACAAAGGGCTACGGCACAAGCAGGCACACAGTATATTTACAGGTATGGGCCTTTCGTGCGATTGCTGAACGGCTTATAGCAGCAAAGGTCAAGAAAGGGAGTCAGCTTTTGATTTCCGGTGATTTTGATGTTGTTACATTTGAGCGGAAGGATGGCAGTAAAGGGACGGTAAACAAGGTGATTTTGCAGGATTGGGAGTTTGTAAGCGGCAGCAAAAATAATGAGGATAAAGCTGAGGAAAAGAAATCTCAACCAAAGGCAACGTATCAGGAGCATTACTGCACAGATGATGAGGATCTTCCGTTATAAGATGCGGAAGCGTATAAAAGAGGGATGAATCCAGTGTGAGAGACATAGATTTATCCCTCTTTTTTTATTGCAGACAAGGAAAGGATGAAAAAAATGCGAAAGAATGGAAAAACAAGGGAAACAGTTCTGTCAATGGCAGGTACATTGGCAGCGATAGGCATTGGATGCGCTGTTTTTGTACCGGAACGGTTTCGGGCGCATGCATGGCTGCTGATAATCGGCATTTGTATGGTTTTCCTTTGGGAGCTTTGGAAAGAAAAGCAGACAAGAAGAACGGAACGGGAAAGGGAGAGAACAATGCAGATTGTAGACCTTGAACCGGATTATAAAAATCTCTTTGCACAACAGCTGCAGCTGCGCGTGCAGGAGAAGCTACGGGTGAAATTCCCGGAGGCAACTGTTGCACTGGGAGAAAAGGAAATTATGTGTATTGCGGAGAGAAAAAAGGCGGCTTATATCCCGGTTCAGCAAGCAGGTGAATATTGCCATATCAGTATTGCGCTGAGCGAAATGGGAGAAATTCATATGAACCTGTTTTCCCTTGTAAATTTTGAAAGTATCCAAGGGACAAAAAATCTTATGGAGAATAAGAAGCAGGATATAGAACAATGGTTTACACAGAAAGGACAGCAGCTTTTAACAGAGCTTATCACCAATATGAACAGCAGAGGGTACTCTAAGCTGTCTATCAATGAAAATGGAGATGTAACCGTAAAGGAGAATGGCAGAAATGTGCGGAAGGATCATTTCCATGAAATTCCGCCAAAAGAGAGTTGGGCAAGGCTCAGAGAACTGATGATGGATGAAGATGTACAGGTAAAGGTGTCGGGCAGACAGCTGACCTTTGCATGGTAAAGGGAGGAATATATTTTATGGCAGCAAATAAGATTTTTGCATCATGGACGTGGAATCGGAAACTTCCGGCACCCTTTGATGATGTATCTGTGAATGTGAAAAGCAATATGCATTTATCGACGTATAATATGGAGAGTACCCGTACAGCGTCCCTTCATGCGGCAACCTTATCTGCAATTTTACAGCGGATGGAGCTGCACATTACCCCGGAGGATGAAAATGCCGGAGCAGTCGGAACACAGGGAGATCTGCTATATACGGTGGAGTATCCGAGTAAGACAGGCGAACTGCATACAGTAGTATTTAACCGCAAAACAGGGAAATTTATTGCAGGGCGTTATGATGACCTTACCCAGCCGCCAAAACCGTATGTCCTGAAGGAAAACGAACAAAGCGGAACAGCATTATTCTTTGCATTACTCGATATTGCACTTGAAGATGAGGAGTTCATGTGGCATTATAACATGCTTCTGGAACAGAAACGAATGGGATTCCCCGATTTGACTGTTGCTGCAGAGCACGCCTATATTCTTTGTGATAACCTGTACCGCAGGGTGAAAAAAGCAGATACATTAGGCGGTGCAGGTATTCATGTAGTCACACCGACAACGGGGAATATTCCGAATTTTACAGCGATTAACCTGAATCGTGGGGCATATAACCCGGATACTGTATTATTCGGAAAGTTCAAGGTATTTACTGTAAGCCAAAACGTAGGGAAGAAAAGGAGAATGTCGATTACACATGAGGACTTTATCGGGAAATATGTATTAGAAGAACGTGAATTAACGGAAAAAGAACAGCAATGTGTGCCGACTCTTCCGGATTGGTATGTTGTACCGGATGAGGTTGTAAGCATCTGTAAACATGCACAGCAGACCACACGCAGCAGTCGTCCGATGCGGAATTTTCTCCTGCGTGGCAATGCCGGAACAGGCAAAACAGAAGGAGCAAAAGCGATTGCAGCAGGCTTAGGATTGCCTTATTTGCATCTGACCTGCTCTGCTAATACGGAAATCTTCGATATTATGGGGCAGATGATGCCCGTATCGCAGAAACAGAACACTATGGTGGAATACCCGACCTTTGAAGACATCCGCATGGATGCGGCAACGGCGTATTTTAAACTGACGGGTGAATATAACGAAACTATTACAGAGGATGAGGTATATGATAAGCTGCTTGAGGTGATTGCAGAGGATGCAAGGAAATTCGGTGATACCACAAAACAGCAGTTTTCCTATGTGGAATCTCCATTAGTGCAGGCAATGCGTAAGGGGTATGTTCTGGAGCTGCAGGAGCCGACTGTGATTTCAAATCCCGGTGTACTCGTTGGTCTGAACTCTCTTTTAGATACCTGTGGTGCTGTTACATTGCCGACAGGTGAAAGAATCGAGCGTCACCCGGATACGATTGTGGTTGTTACAACGAATATCGGCTATGAAGGCTGTCGTTCCTTAAACCAGTCTATTTTATCCAGAATGGATTTAATCATGGATATGGAGGAACCCGATGTAGATACCCTGGTAAAACGTGTTTCCGGTATTACAGGCTACAAGGAAAAAAGCAGGCTTAAACTTATGGCAGAGATTGTAGCGAGCATACAGCAGAAATGTAGGATGAATATGATTGATGATGGCTGTTGCGGTGTAAGAGAACTGATCAGCTGGGTGCAAAGCTATATGATCTGCGGCGATCTTATGGAAGCAGCGAGGTATACGATTTTACCCTCTGTATCTGCAGATGCGGAGAACAGAGCAGAAATTATGAGTACCTGCATCGAGCCTGTATTAAATGTATAGGGGGATGCGGCTGTGTACGAGAATATTGCAGAGAATTTGAGATACCTGCGTGCAAGCAGAGACCCGGTTTATTCCCAAAGAGAGATTGCAAAAAAGCTTCATGTCAGTAAAAGCACCTATGCAAGATATGAAAGAGGTGAGTTGATTCCACCTCTTTGGTTTTTACATCAGGTGGCTGTTTTTTATGGGGTATCGGTCGGCGTATTGTTGTCTAAGGAGTTAGGGAAGGAGTGAAAAAAGAGGAATGCGAACATCACATAAGGAAATGCGGCGAAAAATCAATGCAGAAGTATCTAAAATTACGGATGAGGAATTGTTCAGTTCCGCAGCCTTTGCGGCGTATCTGACAGATATTGCAGAGGCAGTAACAAAACGTTATAAGAGAAGGCTGCGCGTGGAAACGATATACGATACGTCTGAGAATGCGATGATTGCCTGTACCAATAACCGTAATATTCTGATTAACACAGGAAACTATATTTCTCAGAGTATGCCTTACAGAAAGCTGAAGGCGGAGAGTATTCTGGGGTTGGTCGGGCATGAAGTCGGACATATGCTCTTTACAAATTTTAGAATTTCGGAAACGTACTTTTCAGAATTATCCTATGGCAGGCTATATCCACAGATGGAGTTATCGGAAGAGGAACAGGAAAGCTTTACAGAAGTAACGGATTATTTTAAGGCAGGCACAGAAGCGCAGAAACAGGCAATTCTAAAGGCAGCAAAGCTTCTCTTAAATATCCTTGAGGATGCTTATATAGAGGCGAGAATCTGCGACCGATATACAGGGCGGTTTGCTACGGGTATCCACCTTAATAATATCCGTTTTACGGAAATGATGCCATCTGTTACAGAGCAGTTAACAAATGGCTGCTATCGGTTTTCTGTGTTTTGTAATCTTCTGAATCAGTATTGCCGCAGTGGTGACATCAATAACCGCGATGGGTATACGGGAGAACTGTTAGACCTTTTTTATGATGTGCTACCGCTGGTGGATGATGCGATATACGACGAGGATATGAAACGCAGATGCTACGCAGTCAATCGAATACTGCTTATGGTTTGGGCGTATATCAAGGAAATTGCGGAAAAAGCGGAGGAGAAAGAAAACACATCTGAAATATTGCAGAAATTAAACAAACAGATTCCGCAAATGGCAGAAGTGCCGAGTTTAAACGGCACACCGATTGCGGCAGGCAGTTCGGTTGATACACAGAAATACATAGGCGGGAGAACGGAGATAGAAGAAAAACTGCGGAAGGCAACAGAGCAGGAATCCGGAAGAATCCCCTGGATGAAAACAGATGATTTTGACGAAGGAGAAGAAGGTGGTGTAGAGCAGAATCTGTCCTATCATGGAGCAGGGTATTCCACTGCCGGAGATGACATCAGCCGTATTTTAACTGCTGTTGCGAAGGAAAAGGTACAGGAAGAACTGTCATTGGCATTGACAGAGGAAATGCAGCAGGAGGCAGAGCATATTCGATTGGGAAATGCACACAGCGGTATAAAAATTATCATTAACCGTATGCAGGAGATAGAGGAAAGCTATATACAGCAGTATCAGAGTGTAGCACCGCCATTGCTTGCGATTTCCAAGCAGATACAGAAACGCCTGCAAAGGGTATTTAAGGATATGTCCTTTACAGGGAAAGAATCCGCTCTTCTGATGGGCAGACGTATAGAACCAAGACTGCTTATGGATAGAGAAGGCAGGTTTTTCTCTAGAAATCGTCTGCCGAGTGAAAAGAAATCTCTGGCAGTTGCAGTGCTGATGGATGAAAGCGGTTCTATGGCGGATCAGGACAGAGTGACCTATGCCAGAGCGGCAGGTATCATTATTTATGATTTCTGCAAGGCAATGGATGTACCGATTCTGATTATGGGGCATACGGACGATAGCAATGTTCAGATATATGCCTATACGGATTTTGATTCCATGGATAAAATGGATCGGTATCGGTTAATGGATCTGTCAGCCAGATACGGGAATCGGGATGGTGCAGCCCTGCGGTATGTTGCGGAGCGTTTATTAAAACAACCCGAGGAAAAGAAGCTGTTGCTGCTGGTATCAGACGGACAGCCGGCCGGTACAGGCGGCTATCTGGGTTCGGCGGCAGAAGCAGATTTAAGAGGGATTAAGAAGGAATATACGAATAAGGGAATATTGTTTGTTGCAGCTGCAATCGGGGATGATAAGGAAAACATTGAACGGATTTACGGAGATGCTTTTCTGGAGATTTCTGACTTAACAAAGCTGCCTTTTTTATTAGTGAAAAAGATAGAAAAAGAACTGAAAGGATGAAATGAGCATGAGCGAACAGAACTATATTTCAAGACAGATTACAGTATACAAAACAGATAAAAAGCTGATTGAATTCATTGATAAGCTGAAACCTGCACCGACAGATTTCTATGCACATATCCATTCCTTCGGAGATAAGGATGAAGAGGGCGTAAAGCAGACCTCGTGCATCGGTATTGTTCTGCAGGATTACAGCAAGGGTACCGGAAAGCAGACGATCCGTGTGATGGCGAATATTTCACCGGATGAAGCAGAATATATTCTGACACAGCTGCAAAATAAGGTATCAAACTTTGAGTTGAAGCAGGAAAAGATTTTTGGCACGCCGGATAAGGATGGCAGAGCAAGAGTAACGAAGCTGCGTGTCATCCGCGCGGAAACAGGGAAAGATGGGAAGAAAAGAACATATCCATGGTATGTAGAAATCGGAAATGGCACCGGTATGAAGGTAAAAACAGAGAAAGGCGGTTTTTATATCAAGGGAGATTCTTATAAAGAGGAGGGAAAGGTTTTTATCAATATCAATGATATGGATTTCTTTAAGCTTTTCTTCCGTGTCAGCAGATATATTGCAGCATGGGAACAGACAATTGCACCGCATATTATTATGTCGGGAAAACAGGCGATTGCAGATGCACAGGAAACAGCTGAAAAATGATTTTTTCTGTGGTTGAAGAAAATCATTTTTAGGCTATATTATTTATAGAAGAGATTTCCGATTATAATCCCAATGTGTATTACAGGGACAAGGATAAAATAAGATAATAGAACGGATTACAAGAACAGGAATGATTTAAAACAGATATGTTTTAAATTGTTCCTGCTTTTTTATTTTTAGGAGGAATTGAAATGGATATTTTCAAAAGTATGAATCAAACAAAGGTAGCAGACTTTAGTGTTTTTAAACCGAAGAAAAAGAACCCTGTAACAGCAGAAGAACAGAATGAACAAAATCCTGTTCCCCAAAAAGAAACTGTTGCGGGCAGAATGACAGAAAAAACAGTATTGCCCATAAAAGAAGAAATTCCTGTAGAACAGGATGAAAAGGGTGATTCCGTACCGGAAGAATCTGTACCAAGGGAGAATGAAAAGGATAACGGAAACATTATCCCCTTTAAACAGCAGGAGAATCAGAGTGAAGAAGCAGCGGTTAAACTGGAGGCTGAGTTGGAAACTGCAAAGAGTAATCTTTTGCCGGTATTTCCCATTGTCAGATATTTGAAAAATAAATGTCAGAATGATGCTACATTCGCCGCATTGGTCAATGATGAGCAGAAAACACTTGCCAAGTGCTTTGCGTATGTAACAAGTGAGGTGAAGAAAGCATTAAACAGCCAGAATGGATGGTTGGATGATAATGAGGTTTATGCTTACGCAGAGACCTATTATATGACGGACGAAGCTACTTTTGAACGATTGGCGGCGGAAAAAGCTGAGGAAGAAAAGAAGCGGCAGGAGGAAGTAGCAAGAAAACGGAAAGAACGGGAAGAAAAACTTAAAAAACTGGAGAAAGAGCGGAAGAAGAAAAATGCCAAGGAAAAAGAAAAAACGGTTATAAAGGAAGAATCGCCCCAGACGGAGAATCCTGAAATACAGAATCAGCTTTGCCTACAGATGTAAAGGAGGTGTTTTTTAAGATGGGAAAGAACAGCTTAAAGAAAGTGTTGCTTCGGAAGATACCGGTACAGTTGGCGACAGAGGCTACCATCAGTCAGGCAAGACGGCATGAAAAAGCATCGTACTATATCAAAGCAGCGGTAAGGATGATAAATCATAAACGAATTCTGGTATTGCAGTTATATAGCAGAAAGGATCTTGTTCTTGGGATAAAAGAACCGAGAATCAGAACCTTCCTGACAAAAACGGATTATATCTCACAGTACTATGAAGAAGGTACTGTGAAATGGCGCACGGGCAGATTAGACTCTCTGCTTGCGTATGATTACTATAGCAAGGAAGAACCTGTTCTTTGTGATACCGCTTCGGAACGAGTGGTGAATACATACCTTTCCTATACGGAGGATGAAAGGATAAAGCGAAGTGGGTATGCAAAAATCAGGCAGGCGCAGAACATGATTCTGGAGCAGCGGCTTCAAAAGAAGCATGCAATAATTGAGAAACGCATAGACCGGAAAATGCAAGAAATAAAGCCCTTGCCCAAGGACTTCGATGATTGGATTGATGAGGTTGCGATGGCGCACAGCAGATATATCTATTATCGCTACAGCAGAAAAAAATATATGGACGGCTATTGCACGCATTGCCATCAGGAGGTAAAGGTGCATAAAGTACGGCATCGTGCAAAAGGACACTGCCCGAAATGTGGCGTAAAGGTTATATTTCTTGCAGAGGGAAAAGCAAAACATATTTTTGACCATGGGCAGGTTGCTTATTTCCAGAAAACACCGAAAGGGTTTCTGGTACGGTATTTTTCTGTTTCCAAATCGTATTATGGTGATTACCGTAATCCTAAAATCAGCACGAAGGAGCTGATGCGAGAGTTTTATGAAGATAGCTTGGTTCTTGGCTATGAATATCGGCAGTTTAAACAGACCGGAAAAATCAGATGGTGTCAGGATTGGATGAAATATAGTTTCTTGGACGTAGCGGTCTATACAAAGAATCTGCATGCTGTTCTGAAGAATACGCGGTATCAATATTGTGCATTAAAGGAATTTGCCTCCCGTTGGGACGGGGCCGCAGTGAATCCTTATGGCTATCTGAAGCGGTATCAGAGTATGCCTGAAATCGAATACTTCGTGAAAGCGGGGCTTTATGCAATGACCTACGAGCTTACAAGCTATTCCAATTATGCATATCGTGTGCAGAGGAATAAGAAGTCCCTTCACGAAATGCTTGGGGTTTCCAAACAGAATTTTCGCTTTATTCAAGCCTGCGATATGTCCTTCTATCAGTTGGATATATATAACAAATTATGTAAGCAGGGGGTGAACCTGAGTGCCGGCGAGTTTAAGCGGTTCTACGATACATACAGAAAGAACATGGATGTTATCTTCGCGCTTTTACAGTATACGTCACTGCATAAGGCAGAACGGTACTGTAATGGTTTTATAGACCGACAGTATGACCTTTTAACAATTATGGGTATCTGGAAGGACTATATCTGTTTTTGCCGGGAACTTGGATATGATCTGAAAAATAGCTTTGTCCTGTTCCCGAAAGATTTAATTGTCGCTCATAAATTAGCATATCAGGATGTACTGAATAGACGGGAGCAGGAGCGGAGAAAGAAAATACAGCAGGAAGAACGCCGAGCAAAGCGATTACTGAAAAAATATCGGAATCTCTATGCCTGGAAAGATAATCGGTTCGCCGTTGTTGTGCCAAAGGATTTACTGGAAATCAAAGAAGAAGGACATACCCTCCATCACTGTGTTGCAACCTATACCTCCCGTGTGGCAGACGGAACGAGCATTATCCTCTTTGTGCGGGATTTGCAATCGCCGGACAAACCGTTCTATACGATGGAGCTGCAGAAGAATGAAATCATTCAGTGCAGGGGATACAGCAATCATGTTATGACGAGCGAGGTGCAGGAGTTTGTGAAACGATACGAAAGCAGGGTTTTGAAGAAAATCAGAGAGAAAAATGCAGCATAAAGGAAGTGAAAACACAATAAATGGGATAAAGCGAGGTGGATCACGTGGACTACCAAAAGGAACTGAAAGAATGGTATGAGCATTATGAGGCACGTTATAAAAAGGCTGTTTCTCTGCATATTGATGAGGGCTCCAGACACTACCAAGCCTTTCGGGAAATAGAGTGCAGATATGTAGCACTTTATCTTGTGATGGAACTGATGCAGAATCTGCCCAAGTATCTTTTGCAGGAAGATACTGAAAAACGGATAAAGGAGGTTATCATGCTGATTCTACAACAGCTATTTCTTGGTGAGGTTATTGTAAATGAGCATAGGCAGAAGGAATATATCAGTCGGCGTATTATGCTTTCAAGAGAGGATACTAGGTCTATAGAAATATATCAGGCGGCAGAAAATGCCATAAAACGGATGGATGAAAACGCTTTTGCGTGGAAGGAAGATGCACGCTTTACAGCAGAATTTCAGGCAGATTTGTTTCATATCGTGCAGTGGATGATACTTGCCAGAGAAATGATAGTACCTGTAGAGAAAAATAAGAAAGGTATCTGTGCTTAGAAAGAAAAAATATATCTACTAAAAGAGACCTTGAATAACACCCCATTTGTTAGATAGTACGATAAACAAGTGGGGTGCTTTATTATGCCAAAAGGATTCCCGTGTTTTAACCTTCATTTTTTAGCTAGCATACTAATTAAATTTCTCGAAAACGTGTAAAACTACGGATATAAAAACTTTGAAAAAGTGTATAATTATGGTGTTAAAATTTTGGATTTCGTGATAAAATAAAGGCGTAGTTTTATTGTATAATTGAAAGGAGCTTTTAAATGAAGAGAAAAATATATGATGTGCTCCTGGAATGGAAGAAGGACGGAGCAGGAAAAACAGCATTACTGATTGATGGAGCAAGGCGTGTTGGAAAAAGCTATATTGTTGAGGAATTTGCCAAGACTGAATATAAAACCTACCTTATGATTGATTTCAATAGGGTAAATGATGAAGTGAAAGACTTATTTAATAATTATCTGAATGATTTGGATTCGCTATTTATGTATTTATCGGTTTATTATAATGTAAAGCTATATCCGCATGAATCGCTAATCATTTTTGATGAGGTGCAGATGTATCCAAGAGCGAGAGCTGCGATTAAATATCTTGTGGCAGATGGGCGGTATGATTATATTGAAACAGGTTCACTCATGTCTATTAAAAAGAATGTGCAGGATATTCTGATTCCATCTGAAGAACGCCACATCAGAATGTACCCGATGGATTTTGAGGAGTTTCTCTTAGCATTGGGAAATGATACCCTTATGGGGATTATTAAAAAGTGCTTTACAGAGAATAAGCCAATGGGTCAGAGCATGCACCGTAAGGCTATGGATTACTTCCGGCAGTATTTAATTGTCGGGGGGATGCCGCAGGCAGTTCAGGAGTATGTTTTATCTAAGGATTTTGATAAAGTAGATAAAATCAAAAGAGACATACTTACCTTATATAGAGCAGATATTATGAAACACGCAAGTGGTTATGAAATTAAGGTAGCGAGTATTTTTGATGAAATACCGTCACAACTGCAAAAGCATGAAAAGAAGTTTAAGTTATCATCTATCAGTAAAGAGGCGCGCCTGCGGGACTATGAGGATGCGTTGTTTTGGCTTGAGGATGCAATGATCGTAAATATCTGTTACAATTCTACAGCTCCGAGCATTGGATTGAAACTTAATATGGATCGCATGACCTTAAAATGCTATATGGCAGATACAGGGTTGCTGATTAGTCATGCATTTGATGAAAATGGGATTGTAAGTGAGGAGCTTTATAAAAAATTGCTCTTTGATAAACTGGAAGTAAATAAAGGGATGATCGTGGAGAACATTGTTGCCCAAATGCTTGTTGCAAGTGGTCACAAATTATATTTTTACTCCTGTTCCTGCAGGGAAGATAAAGAAGAAAGAATGGAGATTGATTTTTTGATTGCAAAAAGCAAAACAAGCAATCGCCATAATATTTCTCCCATTGAAGTGAAATCTTCCAAAAACTACACAATCACATCCCTAAAAAAATTTATTAGAAAATTTGATCAACAAACAAATACCCCATACGTTCTGCATACAGGGGATCTAAAAGAGGAAAATGGAATTGTGTTCCTTCCTTTGTATATGACACCGTTGCTTTAATGATCTTGGCGGCACAATTTTATATTTTGCTGCTTTTTCTTGGTGCATTTATGCGTGGAAATAAACCCCCAGTTTTACTGGGGGAAGATAAAACTTTAGTATATAAAAACCTCCTTGTTATAAAATAGCAGTGGTTTGACGACTGCATTGCTATAAAAAGGGCATGTGAGGGTTTTTCTGTAAAATAGTGTTTAAAGGTTCTTCTATGATACGATAAATATCATTAGTAGGACCTTTTATTATGGCAAGGTATAAGAAACCTAACCACTGAAATATTGCAAAGTGCGGCTACGCCGTCAGAGTTCCCAGACAATCTAAGTTAAAGGGTGCCTTCGGAATTTTTCCTTGTATCCGCAGTTTTGCCGCTATTTCAGTTATAATATGTTTTTTTATTTGGAGGCACCTAAGGCATTGCCTTTTTTTATACTTATTTTTTAATGCCGCTGCTGCAAAGACAGTTTTATAAAAGTTTTGATTGCAGAATGGTAAGTCGTATGTTATGATAATTACATAATATTACGGGAGTGTAATCACAAGTATACTTTACATATGAAGGAGTGTGCTAATTTGCCGAGAGGAAAACAATCAGTAGGTCTTTTAACACAGCAGAAGGTACTGCGTGCAGCGGTGGCTCTGTTTCTGGAAAAAGGCTATACTAAAACCACGATCGGAGAGATTGCAAGGGTGGCAGGCTTTGAAGTTCTTTCGGCGGAGCAATAATTTTTTGAAAATTATCTTCTTGATTCTTCTTTTGGAGGGGCCCCAACAATATATTTTATTGTATTTTAACATTATAAAAGGAGGGATATTATGAGGGAAAAACTTTTAAGCTTCGTTTTAAGCATGGTTATGGTTTTTTCTCTTGTTCCGGCAAGTGCCTTTGCGGCGACCGATTTTGAGCCGCCATATGACGGCTACGAGCTTGTTTGGAGCGAGGATTTTGAATCTTATGATTCGGAGAGTTTTAAAGAGAACGAGGAATTGGGCTTTATGGCAAGCACCGATATGCCTGAAGAGTGGTCCGGCCAAGGGGCCTATGTTGTTGAAACTGGCGAGAACGTGCTTGCACCCGAAGGCAGCAAAAATTCTCTTTTTTTAAACGGAAAAGATGCTAAAGTAACAATTAAAACAAGCGATAATTTTGACCTTTCAATCGGTAAGGAGTATAAGCTTACCTTTGACTATTGGACGCTGGACGGCAAAAACCCAGGCAGAAAACTTGCTGCCGAAATTACGCCGGTAGGGCTGTCGGGCGGTTTTTCCGGTGTGCATTGGAGAGTTGAACCAAGCACAGAGAAAATTCAGAATAAAATATTTGACTTTTGGCAGGCCGCAGGATATACTGTTAAGCTTGAGTTTTACTTTGAAAATAATCCGGCGGAAGGTGTTGTGGCTTTTATCGACAACATTGCCCTTTGGAAGCCGAAAGGCGGAGAAACAAAATATAAGCTTTGGGTGGGAAACACACAGGTTACCAGCGCAAATGCAGGAAATGTTTTATCCACAGATACAGTTAACAACGGCAAGATTTCCTTTGATGCGGCAACAAACACCCTTACCCTTGACGGAGCAAATATAGACGAAGGACTTGCCTATAGTAAAGGCGGCAAGCATTATCCGATTTACGGAAAGCTTGATGAACTTAACATTAAAGCTACGGGAAAATCAAGCATTATTGGTACCTATGAAAGCACGTACTCCAACAACTATTGCGGTATTTATAATGAAGGAGCAATTAATATCGAGGGGGACTCGAACCTTACCATAAACCTTGGAAAATATCGTGAGGAGGAGGCCCAGGGAATTTATGCCACAGAGGGCATTACTGTTTCTGATGATGTGAAAATTACGATTCAAGACACTACTGATGATACGGAAAATAAATATATAGGTTTGTATTCTCCCGAAACAATTGAATTTAAAGGCAACTCGGAAACTACGGTGGATATAAACAATAGACATGACTATGTTTCGGCAATTGAAGCCAATGTTTTAAAGGTTTCGGAAGATGCCGTACTTGATATAAAGTCAAACAAAAAGGGCATTTCACATTCTGTAGCAAGCGGTTCAGGGTTTAAGCAGACAGGAGGCAGAGTGACTGTTAATGCGGCTGAAGAAGGCATCTATATGGATAACTTTGAATTCGGCGGCGGAAGCCTTAACGTAACATCAGAAAAAACTGCCCTGCACACAGCAGATACTCTTAAATTTACAGGCGGCACGGCAGAGCTTTTTGGCAAAGAAAAAGCCATAGATTCCGGCAATGCAAAGTTTGATTTTTCAGGCTTTAAAAATTATGCCATTTCGGCAGGAGAAAGTGCGGGAGTTGCCGAAAAGCTTTCCCAAGTTCCTGCCACAGCAGAAGAAATCGGTACACATAAATATTATAAAATTGAAAAAACAGCTGCGCCCGCCCAAGAGTATGACCTTTGGATTTCTGGAGTGCAGGTTACAAGCACAAACGCAGATGATGTTTTAAAAGACGGTACAGTTTCTTTTGATTTTGAATCAAGCACTTTAACCCTTAAGAACGCAAACATCACAGGAAAACACGTCAATAGATTCGGTGCATCAATATTCAGCAACCTTGAAAACCTTGTTATTAAGGTTGAAGGTAATAACACAATTGATTCACCAAAAGATGAAACTACCACAAGCTATAGAGGAATATATTCCTCAGGAAACTTAACCATTTGCGGAACAGGCAGCCTTGATATTGCCTTTGCCTCCGACTGGAACTATATCTATGGAATTGACTCGGTAGGGCTTTTAACTATTGAGGAAGATGTTTCAATTAAAATGAAAAACGTTGTTTCAGGGACTGCGGCTTATGGAATTAATGCAGAAGGCGGAATTAAAGCTTTGGGCAACTCAAAGCTGGATATTACATTAACCCGTGCAGCAAATGCTTCAACCGTAATTAAAGCAATTAACGCTTTGGGGGAATTTGAGGTTTTGGAAAACACCGAAATTACCCTTTCCACAGAGATGAACAATTCCTGGGGGATTTTTGTAAGTCTGGGCGGATCAAGCAGGCTTAATTACATTCAAAAAGGCGGAAAAGTGAACGTTAAGAGGGCTGATGTTGGTATTGAGGTTACAAACTTCGACTTTAGCGGCGGAACGCTTAACGTAGTTTCAAATGATAAAGCCCTGTGTGTGAACGGAAAGGATTCCGTTACTTCGTTTACAGGCGGAAATGCAGAATTTTTGGCAAAAACCGGCGTTGCAGTTTATGAATCTAAAGCAATCACCTTTAGCGACGTGGAGGTTAAAGGCGGCTCCTCCAGTGAAGCTGCACAGCCTATTGAGGCTCCAACAAGCGCAGCAGAATTTAAAGCATATCCATATTTTGCAGTAAACGCAAAAACAGCACCATCGGAATATAACCTTTGGTTGGGCGAAATTCAGGTAACGGAAGCAAATAAAGAGGACATTTTAACCGACAACCCGACCTCTGCAAAATTTGACCCAACAACAAATACCCTCACACTTAGCAACGCAGGCTTTTTTGACTTGGTCGGTGCGCTTAGAACAGTGGATGGGAAAGCGGAATATGTTGGTATTTATGCAGATATGCCAAACCTTATAATTAATCTTGAGAATGAAAACATTCTTGCTATGGCAAGCCCGACTACGGCTCTTACATGCGACTATGCCATTGCAATTGCAAGCACAGGCAATATCACCTTCACAGGAGGCGGAACAATACATGTGGATGTTCCGAAAGCAAATTTTGCTAAGGGCAGCGGCATGAACATGGGAATTTTTGCCGAAGGCAACCTTACATTCGGCAAAAACACAACTGTTAATGTGAACACAATGAGTGGCAACCCCGGCGATAAAGTAGGATTTGTTTATGGTGTTATATCTTACGGAAAATGCGTTGTTCAGGAAAGTGCAGAGCTTAATATAACAACCAGCACGATCGAAGACAGTTATAAAGAAAGTACATACTTCATAGGAGCCATGGCTAATGGTTTTGAAATTAAAGACAGCGCAGAAGTTCAGGTATATTCGTCATATGTCGGCATTGAGTCGGACAGCAAGCCTTATACTCAAAACGGCGGCACAGTGAGGATTACATCCGAATATGCAGGTCTTGCTGTGGAAGGCATGGAATTCACAGGAGGCAGTTTAATAGCTGATGGCGAAGAAGTGGGACTTTCTGTTGCATCTTCCTCCAAAAAATTTGAAATTTCTAACGGAATAATTGAGGCTACAGGAGGTTTGCAGGCGGTTTATTTGGGAGGCATTTTACCTGATACTTCAAAATATACCGATATGAAAATACTTGCGGGGGAAAGCAAAGATATCGCATCAGAAATTACTTCGCTTCCTAACACAGCAGACGGATATAAAATATATAAATATCTGAAAATATATTCTGAAAATTATGAGCCTGAAGAAAAATATAACCTTTGGATTGGTGAAACACAGGTTACAAACAAAAATGCAGCAAATGTTTTAGCAGGTACTGTGAATGATGGGAAAGTTAAGTTTGATGCCAAAACAAATACATTGACCCTTAGCGGAGTAAACATTACAGAAAAAGCCAACATGGGCGTATGGGCTTCTGTTTACAGCAAGCTTTCAGGGCTTAATATTAAACTTGAGGGTGAAAATACGGTTGGTGCACCGTTTGACGGCTCACTGGGTTATTCTGGGTATAACGGAATATATTCCGAGGGAACCCTCACATTTGTGGGCGAAGGAACCCTTAACCTTAACATTGCTCCGGAATGGACTTTTGCCTATGGAATTGGTTCCAAAGGGCTCTTAACTATTGGTGACAAGGTGACAATTAAAACAGACCACCAGGCAACAGCAGGCACCCATGAAGGAATTTTTGCCGAAGGCGGCTTAACAATTGGTGGCGATGCTAACATTAACCTTAAAATGTCGGGAGGCGGCACTATAGGTATCTGCGCTGCGGGAGACTTTAAGGTAACAGAAAATGCAAAGGTTGACATTGTTTCTGATTTGTATTGTTTCTATCAAACATCAACCAAGGGTGGCTTTGACTATGTTCAAGATGGTGGCGAGGTTAAGCTTTTATCAACCGGCAGCTACTGCATTTATGCGAAGAACTTCGATTTTAAAGACGGTAAAATGACGGCAGAAACCAATTATTGGTATGCATTATTCCTTTTGGGGGATAAAATATCCTTTAGCGGCGGCAGTGCGGAATTTTCGGGCAATCCTGCAATTAAGGCAAATAAAGACAGCCTTGCCACAATAGCTTTTGAAGGCGTAACAGTTAAAGCGGGCGACAGTGCAGAAAATGCAGCAGCTATTAAAGCGCCGACAAATAAGACAGAGCTTGAGGCTCATAAATATTACAAAATTGAAAAAACAACGGTTGAACCTGAAAAATACGATCTTTGGGTTGGCGGAATTCAGGTTACAAGTGAAAATGCAAGTGATGTCTTGGGCAACGGAAAAATTTCGTTTAATGAAAGCACAAAAACACTAACCCTTGACAATGCGGAAATTACAACATACTACAAGAAAGACATTGCCACGGGAAGTGGCCAAACAGATTCTTCCGGCTTTATGATATACAGCGGATTGGAGGATTTAACGGTTGAACTGGAGGGTACAAGCAAAATGCTTCCTTCCAATGTATCTGCAGGTGAATTAGATAATTGTTATGGTCTTTACTCTGAACATAATGTAACGATTAAAGGAAACGGCATCATTTCTGTTCCCTACATCACAACCGTTAAATTTGTGTGCGGCTTGGGAGCTTACGGAGATTTGACAATTGAGGAAAATGCGAAAATTTTGATTTCAATAGATCAGGACACGGGTACTGTTAATGAAATCATCAGCATCGGCGGCTCAAATATCACCCTCAAGGACAATGCTTATGTTCAAATTAGAACAATAATTAACGAGACTTTAGGCAATCAGGTGGAAAACATTGCTGTTTTTCCATCCGAAAAAATTGAGATTTTGGGCGATGCACAGCTTTTAGCGGGATCCTGTGGATACGGAATCTTCTGTGATGGACATGGTACAAAATATAAATACATCCAAAAGGGTGGAAGTGTGCAGATTGCCGCTAAAAAACAGGCCATTTCCGTAGATAACGTTATTCAGGAGGGTGGATATCTTCTTGCATCTTCCATAACAACAAATGCTATTTCGGCAGGAAGTGTTGAAATTTCCGATGGCACAGGCGAGTTGTATAGCCCAACAGGCACAATAGATTCAACAAATACTCCGGATTTCTCAAAATATAAAACACCGAAATTTACGGGCGGTGAGGACCCACAAACAGCTTCGGAGGTTGCTTCCTTTGATGCAACGTATGAATATTTCAAATATGAAAAGGCAAATACGCCCGGTACGAAATATACTTTAACGGTAAACGGCGGCACAGGCAGCGGCGAATTTGAAAAAGATGAGATTGTAATGATCGAGGCAAATGCAGCAGAAACAGGCAAGCAGTTTAAGGAATGGATCGGTCTTGACAGTGTAGAATTTGTTGAGGGCACAAGCAAAACAAGCGTAACAGCAAAATTTAAAATGCCTGCCGAAGCGGTTGCGGCAACAGCAACTTATGAAGATGTTATTTCCGGTGAAAAGTATACTGTTACAGCATACGGCCTTTATGGAGATACAATGATAATTACTCCGGGAACAACGTATAAGGCTGATTATGCCAAAGATGAGAGAGTAGCTCTCCAGATTGGTAAGAGAAGTGGATATACATTAAAAGACCTTACACTTGTGGGAATAAGTGAAAGCGACTTAACTTGGACTGCAAAAAATGAAGAAATCAACGACAGAGGCATTAGCTTTACTATGCCTGACCACAGCGTAACCATAACTGTAAACTGGACGAAAATTAACTCCGGTTCTTCCGGCGGCGGTGGCAGCAGCGCAACAAAATATGCTGTAACCGTTTCTTCCGCAGACAATGGCAAAGTTACGCTTGATAAGACAAGCGCGGCGAAGGGCAGTGTTGTAACTATTACAACGAAGGCAAACGATGGCTATGCACTTGGCATAATCAAAGCAACCGACAAAGACGGCAAGGAAATCAAGCTGATCGATAAGGGCGATGGCAAATACACCTTTACGATGCCGGCATCTAAGGTGGAAGTAAAGGCTGCATTTAAGCAGAACGCATCCAAACCCGACCAGCCCGCAGAGGAAACAAAGACAGTCGTAGTAATGCAGATTGGCAGCAAGACAATGTTCGTAAACGGCAAGGCTTACGAAAAGGACGTTGCACCTGTTATCATGAACGACAGAACCTTGGTTCCGATCAGATTCGTAACAGAATCTCTGGGTGGTAAGGTTGCTTGGAATGAAAAGGAAAAAGAGGTCGTACTGACTATTGATGGCAAGGAAATTAAGATGACAATCGGCAAAGTACTTGAAAAATACGGTGTCGCTCCCGTTATCCTCAATGATCGTACCTATATGCCTGTTCGTTTCGTAGCAGATGAGCTTGGTGCAACAACGACTTGGGATGCAGTAAGCAAAATGGTAACGGTTACAAAAATCGAAAAGTAAATTAAAAAGATAACTGGTAAGTAAGATTAGGCGTTCATCGGAAATGGTGAGCGCCTTTTTTCATCCAATATAGTCATGATATGTGATTATTTTGCACTGCTAATAAATATAAATGTGATATATAATAAAGAGCAAGAAAAATTTCTATTCTAAAATTATTTTCGTTTCCCCTTTTGGTATATCTACAGTACGAGAAAATACCTAACCTTTAAAAATTGAATATAAAATCTTGCAGACAACATTGGAGAGAAACTTCTGTTCAGCCACAGTCCGAGTGTGATTATAACCGCCGCAGGCAATGGGAGCAGGCCGTCAAACGGGGGCAGGTGAAATTCCTATGGGCATTTTGCCATCTGCAAGAGCGGGAAAGGAATATATGCTTTCAAAGAATTGTAGCAATTCAGGAAACCTTTCTGTAAAATAATATAATATTGCAATCAGGAACATTGACACAGCAAATCCTCTATGATACTCTAAAGGTACAAGCATTGTTAGGTATCGAGGCATTCGCTGAGAGATGTTGTTTAAGGATGATGAGCGTTATTATTTTATGTCTATACGGCATAAGGTAATAGCGCTTTTTTTATTTTACAGTTTTTTAATCAGGAGGGATTTTAAGCGTGAACAGTTTAAGATGCCTTCCTTTTTTATTTGGGTCAAAAGGCAGATGCCTTTGATAGTAGAAAAAATATTATGTTACAGAAAGGTGGAAAAAGAAATGGAAGAAAGAGTATTTGCGGATGAATTCAGGAAAGGCTTCTGGCAGGAGGAGGATTTTCTTGCATTCCTTGAACGGCGAGAAGAAAATTCCGAATGGGGAAAGGTGAAAAGCAATGAAATCAGATTTTATCCTATCGAAGAGGGACATCAGATTTCTGCTATGCTTGAGGAAAAACTGAGAGAAACAGGCAAGGCAAATGTATTTGAGGATACACTGGAGCATACGCGGTTGATTCTGAAGGTCAAGGAGGACTTGTACCCGGTTCGCAGCTGTGCGATTAAGACAATTCTGGAGCGTGCCAGAATATCCGGCAATGCATTGAATAAGGTGCAGAAAGCGGAGCTGGCACAGATTCTGAATTATTGCATGGGTGTAGCCGGTGGAGATGCACTCCTGCGTTTCTGTGAGGATAAAATTTCCGCTGTTCATGGTGGAGACGCTTCGGATTATGCTGTCTTGGAGACACCGGAGCTGTTCCGCAGAACGGTAGAATATTTACAGGATAATTTCTCGGGATATACCTTTGCAGGGGCATCCTATGACCATTCTATCGCTACAGCCGTATGGTCTTTGGAGAATCAGGATAGCTTGTTGCAGGAGTATCGTGAAAGCTTACAGAAACACGGCTTACCCAATCAGGAGATTCAGTTGGGGCTTCGGCTGACAACATCCGATACCGGGCAGAGTGGCGCAAATTTGTACCCTATGATTTTTTTCGGCTCTGAAGCGAGAAATATTCCTTTAGGCAGTGCTTTGAAATTGCAGCATAAAAATAAGGCTGACCTTGCAAAATTCGATGAGCAGCTGAATCTACTTTATGCACAGTATAGCAAGGCTTTGGGTAATATGCAGTCCTTAATGGATGTATATGTGCTGTATCCAATCAATGCGATGCTCGGTGTAATGAAACGTGTTGGCGTACCGAAAAGGTATGCAATGGAAGTTTCGGAGGATTTTCGGATTCAGAACGGAAATGCACCATGCAGCGTATATGAGGTATATTTACAGATTGCAGAGGTTATTTATCTGATGCAGTGTGAAGGCATTGACGGCTCCAAAATCGTACAGATGGAGGAGAATATCGCAAGAGCCGTTCATCTGCGCTGGAAGGACTACGACATTGCAGGAGAGTATCATTGGTAAAGGGGGAAAATTCATGGGATTAAATTTGAATTATACAGCAGATGTGCTTGTCAGTACAGAAGATATGCAGGAAGAAACATGGCTGCAATACCGCAGAAATGGAATCGGCGGCAGTGATGCAGCTGCCGTTATCGGTCTTTCGCCGTATAAAACAGCGAGAGATGTATACTTTGAGAAACTTGGCAGAGAACCAGAGGATAATAATACGTCCGGATGGGTAGCTATGGAGGTCGGTAAACGACTGGAGGATTTAGTAGCTGCTATTTTTGCGAAGAAAACAGGTTTTCGCATCTGGCAGGAGAAGGTAATGTACCGACATCCGTTATTCCCGTTTATGCTGGCGGACGTAGACTACTTTTTTGAAACATCCGATGGTACGGTTGGTATTTTAGAGTGTAAGACGGCTAATATCCATACAAAGGAGAAATGGGAGAATGATGCTGTTCCGTATCATTATGAGGTACAGTGCAGACATTATATGGCTGTAAAGAATCTGGATATTGCTTATTGCGCGTGTTTATTCGGGAACTCGGAAAATGATTTTGTCTTTCGCAGAATCGACAGAGATTTAGATTTTGAGGAAAATCTGATTTTACAGGAGGAATCTTTTTGGACGGAGTATGTGGAACCCAGAATTGAGCCTGCCTTAGGTGGCGACGGAGATCTGGTATTAGCAAGCTTAAAACGCTATCAGATGCAGAGAAACAATCCTGATGAGGTTTTGATTGAGAGTGATTATGGAGAGGCGTTAGAGCTGATTTATCGTATGAAAAGTGAAAAGGCTGCGATTGACAGTAATTCCAGAAAGCTGGAGCAGAAAATCAAAACGGCGTATGCGAAATTTGCGGAAATGCTTGGAAATGCAACAAAAGGATTATGTGTTGCCGCAGATGGCAGTGAATATCATATCAGCTATAAGCCAATGCAGCGCACCGGCATTACCAAGGATAATCTGCAGAAAATGAAACTAAACGATAGCAAGCTTTATGAAAAATATGCGACAACGACAGAAAGCAGGGTATTTCAGGTAAAAAAGATTGTAAAATAAAGGGAGCTGATAAAACAGTGGAGCAAAAGGAAATGACTTGGAACAATCAGAATTGTGCAGAGAAAGGAGCAAAAATAACCTTACTTGCACTTTATGAGAAAACCATATATCAGAATGAAAAGAATGGATTTTGTATCTTTAGAATGGCCAGCGAAGACACCGGGATACCGAAAGAGCTTGGGTATGGCAGAGATCACAAAATCCATTTTTCTGTAATCGGGTATTATCTGCCTGCAATCCGTAATAGTATGCTTGCCTTAACAGGTGCATGGGAGAACAGCAGATATGGTCTGCAATTTCATGTAGACAGCTATACCGAGGTATTACCAAAAACAAAAAGCGGTATTGCAGCATATCTTTCCTCTGGTTTAATCAAGGGCATTGGGAAAGCAACGGCGGATTTAATTGTAGCAAGGTTCGGGACAGATACACTGGATGTGATTGAGAAGGAGCCCAAGCGTCTTCTGGAAATAAAGCGTATTTCCGAAAAGCGTCTGGAACAGATTCTGGATTCCTATGCAGGCAGTAAAAGCATGCAGGAGATTATGACGTTTCTGGGAGCCTATGGCGTAACGCTGAATAAAGCAAAGAAAATACAGGAGCATTTCGGGAGCCGCTCGGTAGATGTGATACAGCATTCGCCGTATTTGCTTTGCGAAATTTCCGGTTTTGGCTTTAAAACGGTGGATCAGATTGCGAGAAATATCAATTTTTTACCTGCGGATCCGCTGCGGTTGGAAAATGGGATACTTTTTATTCTGGAAGAAGCAAAAGACGGTGGGGATTTATTTCTTATGCAGGATATTCTGCTGGAACAGGCTTATGTATTGCTTTCTGAAGCGGTGCCGAAAGGCGAGGTAACAGAAACTATGATAAAAAATACGTTTTCGGATTTATGTGCTTACGGAAAGCTCTATGTAGATGGAGAACGGATTTATTTACCGCAGTTCTTCCATTTTGAGGAGCAGACAGCAAAAATAACAGCAAAGCTGTTAAGTGCGAAAAAGAGACATAGTGCAAAATTGGAGCAGCATCTGAAGGAAGTGCAGAAGGAAAATGGTGTTTTGCTTTCTGAGAAGCAGGCAGAGGCAGTTCGGATGTGTATGGAGAATCGTTTTTCTATCATTACAGGCGGACCGGGTACCGGGAAAACAACGGTACTGAAAAGTATCCTTGCAGTCTATCAACGGCTGCACCCGGGAAAAGATATCCTACTGGCAGCGCCTACAGGCAGAGCAGCCAGAAAAATGGCGGAGAGTACAGGCTTTCCATATGCGTCTACGCTGCATGCAGCCTTAAACCTTACTTCTGATACCGCTGATTATGAGGAGGTTATTATCCCCGCGGATTTTGTTGTAGTGGATGAAGCATCTATGGTTGATATGCGCTTGGCGTATTATCTGTTACATAGCTTAGGTACAGGAACAAAGGTGCTGTTCGTAGGGGATGCGAATCAGCTGCCGTCCGTAGGCGCAGGCAATGTACTGAATGAAATGATTGCAAGTGGGATTGTGCCTGTGACGGTTTTGGATATGGTATTCCGCCAGAAGAATACCAGCCGGATTCCGTTAAATGCACAAAGCATTCAGATGGGAGAAACCAAGCTGTTATACGGGGATGATTTTCAATTTCTGCCTGCGGAAAATGCAGCGGAAGCGGCTGAGATTATAAAATCCGAATTTCTGAAACAGACTTCGATTTACGGCGTAGAGCATACACAGGTTTTAACACCGTTCCGTGTGAAAAGTGATGCAGGCGCTGTAATGCTGAACCTTGCATTGCAGGATATGATCAATCCTTCGGTGAATAAGCGTCTGGAAATCAGTTCCGGGAATCGAACGATTCGATATCGGGATAAGGTAATGCAGACGAAGAATATGGAAACGGTCAGCAATGGGGATATTGGCTTTGTGTCTATGGTAGATAAGGATGCCGATTTTCCTGTAACCGTTACATTTTCTGATAACAGAATAAAAGAGTACAGTATGGACGAATTAGGTAGTATTGATTTGGCGTATGCAACAACAATTCATAAAAGTCAGGGGAGCGAGTTTGACTGTGTTATTATCCCGGTGCTTTCTATGTTTTATGTAATGCTGCAAAGAGCCTTAATTTATACTGCAATTACCAGGGCAAAGAAAAAAGTGATTTTAGTGGGACAGAAACGTGCATTATTTACCGCTGTGCATCGCAATGATACCATTCAGCGAAACACAATACTGTCAAAACGAATCAGGGATGTATTTGAAAAGATGAAGCAGAAAGAACAGAAGGCTGTAAAACAGGAAGAAGTTGAGCAGCTGACACTTTAGGAAAGAGCTGAGTGATTGGGTAACTGATGACTCAGCTTTTTTATTAACAGGCAGAAAGGAGCAGAATTACAATGAACGAAGCAGTAGTAAACAATATGTCCATCATCAATGGGCTGAATAAGGTAGATGGCTTTGACCCTTCGGCTTTTTTAAGACGGCTGACAGGGGAGAATGGCGAGGAGCAGTTTTATTTAGATGTAAAGTATAGAAAACTCTGGTTTCGACTGATGCACCCGGAAGGGAAGATTACAAAGCGTATTATAAAGCTGGAGAATGAGTTTGCTATTATCGAAAGCAGGGTATATCTGAATCGCAATGATGCGGAGGATGCGTATATTTCCTGTGCATTCGCCCAGCGTTGGCGCAAAGAGGATGATGCGTATGGTCTAAAATATGTAGAGACTGCTGAAACGGCGGCTGTCGGCAGAGCATTGGCAGATGCAGGCTTTGGCATCCAGTTCTCCGAACCGGGAGAGGAACAGGACAGAAGTCTTGTGGATGCACCTGTGACAATTCCGGACAGCGGTTTATCAGAAGAAATGGGGCAGGATGAACTGGAGGAAGAACTGCTGGATGAAATGCCACAGGCCGCTGAAATGCAAAAGAAAGCATCGGAACAGAAGAAAGCGGAGTGGGACGCATCTATGCCTGTAGAGGAACTGATGCAGAAAATGAACTTGGAGGATGCTAAGAACTACCTGATTCCGATTGGTACATATAAAGGGAAAACACTGGGCGAGCTTTGCGTAGAAAAGCCTGGTGCAATCAATTGGTACGTCGAGTCTTATCACGGAAAAAATAATGTGCTCCGCGCAGGCGCAAAACTGCTGCTTGCGGCAGTTGAAAAATAGGAGGCGAATAGATGCGTGATTATCCATTTACCATTTTAGATGTTGCGGGGATATTAAACTTAAAGGTTCGCCGCCGACAGCCCACCAATATGGACGTGGATTGTCCTTTTTGCGGACATAAGAAAGGCAAAATGAACCTTAATTTTGCCAAGAATGTATTCCGTTGCAATTATTGCGGAGAAAGCGGTGGAATGATAGAGCTTTACAGCAAGGTCTTTCAGATCAGCAATGCACAGGCGTTTGCAGAGATCTGCGAGATTTTACATGATAACAAAAAAGCGGATGCGCTGCCAAAGCCGATATATACGCCTGATATGGAGCAGATACCGAAAGCGGACTCGGAAACACGGCATCAGACCTATTCCATGCTGCTTTCACAGCTGATTTTATCAAAAGACCATCAGAAAAATCTTATGGAACGAGGTCTGGATGCAGAGCAGATTGTGAAATATGGCTATAAAAGCACGCCTGCTTTTGGCTTTCATAAAATCGTATCTGCGATTATGGCAAGAGAGTGTGTGCTGGAAGGTGTACCAGGGTTTTATACGAAAAAGAATAATACCTATGGCATTAACTTCAATAAGCACGCCTCCGGGATTCTGATTCCGATACGTTCTATGGACAGAAGGATAGAGGGATTCCAGATTCGCTTGGACCGACCGATAGAGGATAAAAAGTATATCTGGTTTTCTAGCTCCAACCAATTTCGTGGTACATCTGTAGGTGGGCCGGTGCATTTCATTGGTAATCCGGCGGATAAAACAGTTTATGTAACAGAAGGCGCATTAAAAGCTGATATTGCACATGCCTTCTGCAAGAAAACCTTTGTTGCGCTGGCAGGCGTAAGCCATTACAGAGCATTAGAACCGATTTTTGCACAGCTAAAGCGTAACGGCGTAGTGAATATCGTAGAAGCCTATGACATGGATAAGTACACAAACCCGCATGTGGAAAAAAGCTGTATGCAGATGATGGAAATGGCAAATGCGTATGAATTTTCCGTCCATCGGTTATGCTGGGATAAGAAATACAAAGGGATTGATGACTGGTTAGCATCGAGAAAGAAAAGGAATTAAGCAGGATTGGAGCCTGTGAATTTGCAGGTTCCAGATGAAGAAAATTAGTGATGAGATACTTAATACTATATACAGGATGATGTCTGTTCGTTAATGCATAAAAAAATTAAGAAAGTCGTTTTTTAGTAATTTCTGATTACTGGAAAACGACTTTTTTTATTTTGCGCAAAAAATTATGAATAAAGTTTGGTTTTTGAGAGCAGCTTTTGGCTTGTATTAAGTAGAAGGAAAGAATTTCATATAACAAAACTTCAATTAGAAGGAGGTGAACCAAATGAATTTACTTCCTTCTGAGGTTAGCCTGCAGATGCGCTTTGATGCCTTTTGTAAAAAGGTTATAACGTATACAAATTATAAACTGTTACGCGAAGGACAGAAAAGGCGAGAGCAGGGCTATGTATTTTCTGATTTTGAGGAGGGTGAGTTGGAACAATATTATTATACTTACGATACATATCCGGCATTGGCGTTAAAGATAGAACTGGAGCATATCAGGGTATTTATCGAAAATGAAATGCTGTATCAGGCATTGCTTTTATTACCGAAGAAAAGATTGGAAATTATAATTCTTAGTTTTTTTGCGGATATGACGGATAAGGAGATTGGAAAAACCATCCTGATGCCGAAAAGCTCTGTGCAGTATAACCGAAATGTAGCGTTGCAGTATATCAGGAAGATGATGGAGGTGCATACAGAGGTAAATGAGAAACAGAAAAAACCAAAATGAACTTTTCAGCCAGAATGTAAGAAAAAGCATTTTTGGCAGCAAACAGAAACTAAAGACAAAAACGATACTTCTGGCTGTGTCGGGAGATACAGAAGCTTTGATGGAAGTGGTTGATACTTATAAGCCATATATAGAAAAGCTTTCTATGCGCGTTGTAATGGATGAGAATGGACATTGCAGAGAAATGGTAGATGAAACAGTGAAAAGAAGTCTGGAAGTTGGATTGATTGCAGCAATTATGAAATTTCATCCGTATATCTGAAAAAGCGCAGACACGATAAAAAAATTCGTTTCTTTTAGTAATATTGTACCTTGAAAATTGAATCATCAAATTCCGGAATTGGGCATATGAAAACCCGAAAGGGAAAGCCGTAGGGAGAGATTGCGCCAGGACCATAGCAATATGCGAGCGAGAAACATCTGCTCCTTTATCCTACTTATGGCAAAGATAGGATTGCGATGACCTTTCATATACCCAAGCCACCGTCAGGAAGTGTAAGACTACTGATGTATGTATAATGAAAAGCAGACCTTCTGAGAATATCGACAAGAATGGAGAATAGATTGACGTTTTTTGGGGGGGAGTGGTTTGTGCCGACATTCCGGAATGATTTATATAGCCGGACAGACAAAAATAAATCTTTCTTTTCATACGTTGAACAAAGGGGGGATAATTATGAAACAAGCAAAACCTATCGTTCATTGTATCTATACAGAATCCAATAAGTCCTTAACACAACTTTTGGATGAATATTTCAGAGCATATCTTTCATGTTCGCTTGAAATGACTAACAAAGCTATGTTACCATATTTAAAGTGACTGGTCGCTTATTTCAAGGAGGAATATGATGTATTTAGAAATAAGCAACCCCATGGATTATCATGTTGCATTGTATATTCGTTTATCAAAAGAAGATGAAAGCGAAGGGCCGTCTGAAAGTGTTACAAATCAGAAATCGCTGCTGAATGAATTTGTGCAGCAGCATCGTTTATCTGTTTACGATACTTACATTGATGACGGTTGGAGCGGAACCAGTTTCAATCGACCCGCGTTTCAGCGTATGATTGGTGATATTGAAACAAAAAAGGTCAATATGGTCATCACAAAGGATTTATCACGCTTGGGGAGAGACTATATTATGACGGGGCATTATATGGAGCGGTATTTTCCGGAGAAAAGAGTCCGTTATATCTCCCTCCTGGATGGCATTGATACCGGCATAGAATCCACCGCAAATGATATTACACCCTTTCGTGCGATTATGAATGACATGTATGCAAAGGATATATCCAAAAAAATTAAAAGCGTAAAGCATGATAAACAGCAGAAGGGGCAGTTCATTGGCGGAAAACCTGTGTATGGCTATAAGATGCATCCGACTGAAAAAAATAAAATTGTAATTGATGAGGCGGTTGCACCTATCGTTCGCCGCATATTTGCAATGGCTCTGACCGGCATGAGCTGCCGCAGGATTGCAATGGTGCTGAATGAAGAAGGAATTCCGACACCTGCAACCTATTGCGGCTGGCAAAGGCGGCAAAAAGGCCCGTATAGCGGTCTCTGGTCCAGCGAGCGTATTTCGGATATGCTGAAGAACGAAACCTACATAGGAAATATGGTACAGGGTAAGTCGGTTAAAATCAGTTACAAGTCACAGAAATGCATCAAACAGGAACAAAGCAAATGGATTGTCGTTGAAAACACACATGAACCTCTTGTTGATAAAGAAACCTTCCATAAAGTAAGGCAATTATTAAACAGCAGAAAATATACCCGCAGCAGAAAATATGATTTCCTGTTAAAAGGGCTGATTTTCTGTCATGAATGTGGATATCCGCTTGCGGTCATCAACCGTAAGACGACAACAGGAGAGGACAGACTATTCTTTGTTTGCCGCACTTATCAGCGATTTACAAAAGCAGGGGTCTGTACCTGCCACTGCATAAAGGAACAGGTTGTTACAGACGCAGTGATTGAAAAAGTACGTGAAATCTGTCAGGCATATCTGCATCCGCATCGTTTGCAGACGATTGCCAAAGAAACGATACAAACGGATAAAAAGGAACTGAAGCAGGAATATGCCATACATGCAGTGCGTAATAAAATCAGCAATCTGACAAACAATCTGGATAAGATGTATATGGATCGCCTTAGTGGCTTACTTACGGAAACAGACTTTGAGCGGATGTATCAACGAATGAAAATAGAACGTACCACTTTAGAAGAAAAATTAAAAGAGTTAGAGCGATTAAAGGAAAGTCCCATCAGTTCCGATACTTTGTCAAAAGAACTGGTGCAGCGTTTTTTACAATCTGCATATACCAGCAGAGAATTACTTGTCAGTTTAATTGAAAGAATTGAGTTAACCGAAACAAAACAGATTATTATTAAATTCCGCTTCCCCGAGCTGGAAGCGATTTCTTAAAGCACTTTATTTACAATAGATGTGGCGGTATACATAGGAACGGGAGATACCGAGCCGTCCGGCGATTTCCTGCTGTGTCAGTTCCTCCTGTCCCCACAGACCATAGCGAAAAATGACAACAATCTGCTCTCGTTTACTGAGACGTTCCTGTACTGCGTGCAGCATTTTTTCCGATTCGATGGCAAGATGCAGCTGTTCCGCAAAATCAGGTGTTTCGCTGTTGATGACATCCAGCATGACGATTTCGTTGCCGTCCCGATCGGTGCCAATCGGTTCATAAAGTGAAATATCGTTTTGAAATTTCTTGGAAAACCGCAGGGACATCAGGATTTCATTTGCTATTCTCCCCCCAATGCGTTTTTGATGCACTAAGGGGATTAGTTTTTCCCAGGCGGTCATCCTCCGTATCGTCATCTTCGTAGTCTACATCAGAAAATGCCACCAATTCCTCGTTTTCGTCCTCGTCGTCTGTATTATCAGAAGCAACAGAAGCGATTTCCGGGTATTCGATTTCATCGTCCTGCACACCAAACAGAACCACATGAGCGTTGACTCCGTCCCAGATAACCTTACGCACGATGGTGCGGATGGCTGCTCGTTTCTGCTCTATGGTCATTTCATCAATGCCATCCTTAAAGACAGTCAGCAGCTGACGCATCAAGTCAAACTCAATATCGCTGAGAGCATGCTGTGTGGTCAGACCCTCCAGCTCCTGAATACGTTTTTCAAGGGACTGGTATTCCTCGTTCAACTGCTCAATTCGTTTGGTTACATGAGCCTTGGCAGGGCTGTCACCCATATCTACAAGGGAGTCTACCAGAGAATTGATTTTCTTCTCTGTATCTGCCGTTTCCTTTCGCATATCATCCAATCGCTGTTCATAGTCCATGCGGTTGCCGGTATAAAATCTGCGGCTCTGTTCCAACTGTGCAATGAAAGTATCTCTGTCCTCTTCAAGCATTTTAATCTGCTCAATCACAGCCATATCCAATGTATTGCCATTTGCATTTTTACTGTTGCACACAGAACGCTGGCTGCGCTCCTTCATTTTGCAAACATAGGTGTAAATCACCTTTCCATCCGCAGTTTTTCGCTTGCTCATTTTCGGATACATACGCTCACCGCAGCTACAGAATAACAAGCCGGTCAAAAGCGCTTCGTTACTGCGTGGCTTTCTGAAAGATTTTGATTTATTGCGTTCCAAAGACTCTTGAATTTGTACCCATACTTTACCTAGAACCAGACCCGGATGCTTGCCAACGGATACAATCCATTCACTTGCAGGAAGGTACTTTGTAGCTCTGCCTTTCTCTTGATCGGTGCGGTTGTAAGCCATAATACCGTGCTTGTTGTCAAAGGCATCTTTCTCCGAGAACAGGTCTGTGTCATTCTGAATGAAGAAATTATAAGCATCTTCATCCGCAATCATATAAACCGGATTCTGTAAAATGGCTTTGATGGAAAAACGGGTAAAGTAAATGTTGTTCTTCGTCTTGATACCCTGTTTAATCAAAGCAGCTTCGGTTAAGGTCAGAGAATCCGTTTCTATATATAAGTCATAAATCATTCTGACAATATCAGCTTCTTCAGGAATCAGTTTCAGCTTGCAGGCTTTCTTAGACTTGCCATCAATGGTAATACTCTTGACTGCTTCGGAAGCATAGCCTGTAGGTGTTGTACCACCAAGCCAACGACCTGTCTTTGCCAGTTCGTGCATATTGTCACGAATACGTTCTGCAATGGTTTCACGCTCCAGCTGAGAGAACACAGATGCGATATACATCATAGCTCGTCCCATAGGAGTGCTTGTATCGAACTGCTCTTTAATAGAAACAAAAGAAATATCAAGACGAGCCAGTTCTTCAATCAGGCTGGCAAAGTCACTGATGTTTCTGCTGATACGGTCAAGACGGTAAACTATGATAGCCTTAAACTTACGTTTCTTGGCTGCATCCATCATTATCTTAAAATCCGGACGATTCAGATTACCACCAGAAAAGCCCTCATCTTCATATACAGCAACTTTATCTACAGCGGTATCACCATAATGTACACGAACATATTCTTTGCATAGTTCTACCTGATTGCCGATACTTTCACCTTTTCCGGTAAATTTAGATTTACGGGAATAGATAGCTATGATGTCATCATTTTTCCGCATTTCATACCCTCCTTATCTTGATATGTGATGTGCCTTGTGGTATTATAACATAGCGTAGCAATAAAGTAAACAGATTGGAGGTATTTCTATGAAGTCAATCTTTGAAGAAATGGGCGGAACCTATACACTTGGCGAAGATGAAATGTATTATCCAGATTTGGAACTGCCGGTTGATGAAGAACCCCACTATGGAAAGTATGGTCGTATGCGTAAAGCCTACATAAAAGAGCATCGCCCTTGGCTGTACGCAGAGCTTTTGTTCGGAGGGAAACTGGTATCTCACTTAAATAGCATTGATGATACAGCTCATCAGAGAATGGAACTGCTGATCCAACAAATACAGGAGCAGCAAGGCGTAAATGAGGAATTAAAATCTCGTGATCAGATGGGTTGGGTAGGTGCTTGTAATAATATCCGCAATGCTGCGGAAGAAATCGTCTTAAATGAATTGATATATTGTTAAAAATGAAGGCCATCACGGTTCTCTATTTGAGAACCAGTGATGGTCTTTATCTTAATGCGAATTTAATGCCATAACCGGCACGCTAATGCCCATTTTATGGTTGAAATGCAATAATACAATTTATGAAAACGAACATTGGAGGTGTTGAGATGGGAAAACTGGAACGTAAATTATCCTCCTCTCAGATGATTATTCTCGGTTTTGCCGCTGTCATATTGTTGGGTGCGCTGCTTCTGATGCTGCCGGTATCCAGTAAAAGTGGAGAGATTACACCGTTTCTGGATTGTCTGCTGACATCGACTTCGGCGGTTTGTGTGACCGGACTTGTGGTTTATGATACGGCGGCACATTGGACAGTGTTTGGGCAGGCAATCATTATTGTGTTAATTCAAATCGGCGGCATGGGCGTTATCACAGTAGCTGCTGCGATTACAATGGCAGCAGGAAAGAAAATCTCCTTGATGCAAAGAAGCACAATGCAGGATGCAATTTCCGCACCGCAGGTTGGCGGCATTGTCCGATTCACTGGTTTCATCTTGAAAGGCATCGTAATTATTGAGCTTTTGGGCGCAGCGATCATGGCTCCTGTGTTCATCGGGGATTACGGATTTGGCGAAGGTCTTTGGATGGCAGTATTTCACTCCATCTCAGCCTTCTGTAATGCCGGTTTTGACATTGTAAATGATGGTATTCTGTTTAATTCTTTGATGGGATATGCTGCGAATCCAATTATCAATCTGGCAATCATGCTACTGATTATCATCGGCGGACTTGGATTTTTGACTTGGAGAGATATTTGCACCAACGGCATCCACATAAAGCGATACCGTATGCAAAGCAAAGTTATCCTTACTGTTACCTCAGGATTGATACTGGTTCCAACAGTCTACTTCTTCTTTTTCGAACTGGCACATCTTCCGTTTGCAGAACGCTTTTGGGGAGCCTTGTTCCAAGCTGTTACGCCGAGAACAGCAGGCTTTAACACCGTGGACTTGAATGCAATGAGCGAAACTGGACAGATGATTACATCATTGTTGATGATCATCGGCGGTGCACCCGGTTCTACGGCAGGAGGTATGAAAGTTACTACCTTTGCAGTAATGATATCTGTCGCAGCGGCAGTCTTTCAAAAACGTCAGAATGGTTGTTTCTTCGGGCGACGCATCGATGATGATACCGTAAAAAATGCGGCAACGGTGTTCTTTATGTATATTTCGTTATTTCTTCTTGGTGGCATAGCAATCAGTAAACTGGAAAATCTTCCGCTTGTAACTTGCCTGTATGAAAGTGCATCGGCGGTTGGCACAGTCGGTTTGACACTGGGTATCACACCGGAACTTGGAGCTATAAGCAAACTGATTCTGATTGCACAGATGTATATCGGCAGAGTTGGTGGGCTGACGCTGATCTTCGCTACACTGCCGGCAACAAAAAACACATTATCAAAACTCCCTGTCGAGAAAATCTCGGTAGGTTAAGAACAAGGAGGTTCTGTTATGAAATCGGTATTATTGATTGGTCTTGGACGATTTGGCAAGTTTATTGCTATGAAGCTGCACACTATGGGACATCAGGTTATGGCAGTAGATACCAGTGAGGAACGTGTAAATGCGCTGCTTCCTTATGTTACCAATGCACAGATTGGAGACAGCACCAATGAAGAATTCCTTGCTTCTCTGGGTATTGGCAATTACGATTCCTGTATTGTTGCCATTGGAGATAACTTCCAAAACTCTTTGGAAACCGCTTATCTGCTGAAAGAATTGGGTGCTAAAAAGGTTATTGCCCGTGCATCTCGTGGGATACAGGAAAAGTTTCTGCTACGTAATGGCGCAGATGAAGTGGTCTACCCTGAAAAGCAGTTGGCTGCATGGACAGCGATCCGTTGTTCCTCTGATAATATCTTGGAGTACTTTGAACTGGATAACGAATACGCTATTTTTGAATTGGAAATCCCACATGAGTGGAATGGAAAACCCATTGCACAGTTAGACATTCGTAAAAAGTTTGGCATCAACATCCTTGGTATCCGTGAGAACGGAAGATTAAATATGAGCATTACGCCGGATACCGTGCTTGGTCGAAATAAATCAATTCTTGTGTTAGGACAGGAAAAAGCCGTCCACAAGTGCTTCTGCATATAATCAATCCTTTTTTAATCAGGCTAAGGAAGTGTTCTTGATGAAGGATCTATTTTTAATACTAATTCTGTTGGCAACTTTTGCATTTGGATACTATGTTGTTGTAAGATTCGGAGATTTCATTGAAGAAAACCAACGCCTAATCGCCGAAGGTAATCGAAATAGCCAATGCAAGATTCATATTGCAGCAGAAACCCCGATGCTGTTGAATTCCATTGCATCTGCATTAGAGAGTTATTCTGAATCTGCTCCTCATGTTGAGTTCTTTCTCAGTAGTGGACAAATCAATCATCTCTTAGATAAGCTAATAAACGAACGTATCGACATTCTTCTTCTGGCAGATGACAGCACAGAACCTTTGGGGAAACAATACGCTTCTGTTCGGATTCCATACGAAAAGACAAAGATGCTGGTAACCACGCTTGGTCTAACAGTTGAAAATCTGGATGAGGAAAAATGGATTCGTGTTGTTTGGAAAAAGAGTTTGAAATCAAAAAATCGTGACCGAGTAATTACAGCATTGGAAATGGAACATTGTAGACTAAAATGCGGATATGCTGACTATTTAGACTGATCGTTCACATTTTCGAGGTGGAAATCAGGACTTTTGTATGGTAGAATCTATTATAAAATTGGAGGTGAGGATAATGAACAAACTAAATAACATTAACAGCAAGCAGGATCATATCCTCGCCTGTCTGTCGTCGGCACCGTCCAATGCAAAGATCATTCGTACCGCCGCAAGAATGGCAAAAGCCTTTGACAGTCAGTTTACAGCATTATTCGTTGAAACACCGGATTTTGCAGTGGCTACCGACGAAAACAAAAAGCGATTAGAGGAAAACCGCAAGTTGGCTGAACAGCTTGGAGCGACTATCGAAACAGTATATGGAGACGATATTCCGTACCAAATTGCAGAGTTTGCCCGCATCTCCGGTATTACTCGAATTGTTTTGGGCCAAAGCTCCGCTATCCAAAAGCATCTGTTTGGAAAGCCGACATTAACACAACTTCTGTTGTCCTATGTACCAGAGCTGGATATTCATATCATTCCAGATAAAGCAGCAGATACGACCTATCATCCCAAAAAGGCGAGGAAATACCATCACGAGCAAATCATAAAAAACACTGTAAAGAGCGTTCTGATTCTGTTTGCGGCAACATTACTCAGTTTGTTGTTTCACGAGATAGGCTTTACCGATGCAAATATGATAATGGTGTATATTCTTGGTGTGTTGTTGACATCTATTGCCACATCCCATCAGATATACAGCTTGATTTCATCCATAGTCAGTGTATTTATCTTTAATTATCTGTTTACAGCACCTCGATTCTCGCTCGCAGCTTACGATACCGGTTATCCGGTAACATTCGTAGTTATGTTTTTAACGGCGTACATCACAGGTACATTGGCCATTCGATATAAAGAACAGGCACGACAATCAGAGAAAATCGCCAAACGAACAAAGGTACTTTTTGATACAGATCAGCTTTTGTCTAAGGCAGAAAACAAATTAGCCATTCTGCAAACTGCCGGACAGCAGATCAACAAGCTGCTCGGACGAAGTATAGTCATTTTTGACCACGAGGGTGGACGATTATCTGAGCCGATACTTTTCATTTCGGATGAACAGCGATTTTACGATGAAGAAACAGAACTTGCGGTTGCAGAGTGGGTTCTTCAGAACAATCATAATGCCGGAGCTACAACAAAGAACTTCCCGGATGCACAGTATCTGTATTTTGCTGTTCGTGTCAATGAACGAATATATGGTGTCGTGGGAATTGATGCAATGGCAGGTGCTTTGGATGCATCAGAGAAGAGCATCCTTTTGTCTATTCTCGGTGAAACAGCGCTTGCACTGGAAAATGAGAAGAATATCAGGGAAAAAGAAGCTGCAGCAATTCTGGCAGAGAGCGAACAACTTAGAGCTAATCTGCTGCGAGCCATCTCCCATGACTTACGCACTCCACTGACAACGATTTCCGGTAATGCAGGCAATCTTTTACACAACAGTCATAGCTTTGATGATGAAACCAAACAGCAGATTTATGCAGATATTTACGATGACTCCATGTGGTTGACCAACCTGGTGGAAAATCTTTTGTACTCTACTCGTATCGAAGAAGGTCGCATGATGCTGAAAACCTCTCCAGAGCTGGTTTCTGAAATCATCGAGGAAGCGATGCAGCATATCCGCCCCAATGCAAAAAAGCATTCCATCACTGTGAATTATGGGGATGATTTACTGATGGTACGGGTAGATGCAAAACTGATCGTGCAGGTCATCATCAATCTTGTGGACAATGCACTGAAATACACACCTTTGGACACCTTGATTAGTATCAGTGCTGAATGCAAGAACGGGATGGCGGAAATCAAAATCGCTGACACCGGCAAGGGCATCAGCGACGTGGAAAAAGGAAAAATATTTGATAAATTTTACAGCGGCGAACATAAAATAGCGGATAATCGCCGCAGTCTTGGGCTGGGTCTGTACCTCTGCAAAGCTATTGTGGAGGCGCATGGCGGATCAATCCATGTTACGGACAATTTACCGCATGGTTCTGTGTTCCGTTTTACCCTTCCGCTGGAGGAGGTAATAATACATGAAGAAATTTCAAATCCTCGTTGTGGAGGATGATGCTCCGGTACGCAATCTGATAACTACTACATTAAGAGCACATGATTACCGCTTTATTACATCAGGCACCGGTGAAGGAGCCGTGATGGAAGTAGCTTCTCATAATCCTGACATAATTTTACTGGATTTGGGACTACCAGACATTGATGGAGTGGAAGTAATACGCCGTGTCCGTAGCTGGTCAAACGTTCCAATCATTGTTATCAGCGCAAGAGCTGAGGATAATGATAAAATTGATGCACTGGATGCCGGTGCAGATGATTATTTAACAAAACCGTTCTCTGTTGAAGAATTACTGGCACGTCTGCGTGTTACCCAGCGCCGCCTTGCGCTGATACAAAATGTGAGCAATGAACAGGCGGTCTATCAAAACGGTCCACTTCGAATTGACTATTCTGTGGGTTGTGCTTATCTGGGTGACAATGAGCTGTCTCTGACTGCAATGGAATATAAGCTGCTGTGTTTACTTGCACGAAATACAGGCAAGGTATTGACACATCGTTTTATTTTACAAAATGTATGGGGAAGCAGTTGGGAGAATGACATTGGTTCTCTGCGTGTTTTTATGGCAACTCTGCGAAAAAAGCTGGAGAAAACCCCTGGCGCTCCACAATACATCCAGACTCATATTGGCGTTGGATATAGGATGCAGAAAGTGGAATAATGCTAAGAAACAGTTGTCCTGACCCTAACCAAATTGGAAAGGATGGCGGATCAAGGAGATAAACGAGCAAAACACCTGTTCCGTCTGACAAGAGAGCCTGCCAAGTTTCTGGCAACCATTCAGGTGGCCATCACATTGTCTGGCTTCCTGGGTTCCGCATTTGCGGCGGATAACTTCTCTGATCCATTGGTGGATTGGGTGATTAATCTGGGGATTACTGTTCCCAGGGCTACACTGGACACCATCGCCGTTGTTTTGATCACTTTGATTTTGTCCTATTTTACTCTGGTCTTTGGCGAACTGGTTCCCAAGCGAGTGGCAATGAAAAAAGCAGAAGCATTGGGACTGGGCATTTCCGGCTTAATTAGAGGCATCTCCATCGTGTTCAAGCCTATTGTATGGTTCCTATCTGCTTCTACTGATGCTGTTCTGCGACTTCTGGGCATTGATCCTAACGAAGAAGACGAACAGGTCAGCGAGGAAGAAATTCGCATGATGGTAGATGCTGGTAGTGAAAAGGGCGCTATTGACGAACAGGAAAAAGAATTCATCCAGAATGTCTTTGAATTTGACGACCTGACCGCAAGGGAAATTGCTGTCCATCGTACAGATGTTACTATGCTGTGGGTCGAAGATTCTATGGAAGAATGGAACAAAACCATCCATAACAGCCGTCATACTCTTTATCCCGTTTGCGGAGATTCCGCAGATAACATTATCGGTATTCTGAATGCCAAGGATTACTTCCGCTTAGACGATAAAGGACGAGAATGTGTGATGCAGAATGCTGTCAAAGCTCCTTTTTTCGTTCCCGAAACTATTAAGGCAGATGTCCTATTCCGCAAAATGAAAAAAAGCAGCAATATCATGGCCATCGTGCTTGATGAATATGGCGGTGTTGAAGGTATTGTGACATTAAACGGCCTGATTGAACAATTGGTTGGTGATTTAGGTGAGGACACTGCTGAGGAAGCCGCAGCAGAACCCCATGTCGAGCAAATGGATGAAAATATCTGGGCTATCATCGGCAATGTGGAACTATATGACATTGAACAGGCTTTGGGTGTGGATATTGGTATGGAGGATGTGGACACTTTCAGCGGACTTGTATTTGGCGAGCTGGATATGATTCCTAACGACGGGGAGCAGAATATCGAACTGGACTTCAAGGGGCTACATATCCATATTACTCATATCGAAAACCACCAGATTTCTAATGCTTTGATTAGCAAGTTAATCCTTTCTGAACCAGACGCAGAATGATTTCGTTGCTGTGACACAGTTAAAAAGCGGGAGTGCATTTTTACGATGCACTCCCGCTGATTTTGTTAGCGTTCTCTGTCTTTCTGCTTTTTTAGGGGGTGGTTCTGCCTGCGTTCTTGTTGGAACTTGCGCTGTTGCTCCTGTTTCAGTTGCTGAATTCTTTGTTCCTCGGCGTATTCATCCAGCATAAGGGAAACCTCCCGCCTTCCGTCAACCATGGTTATATAGCTATATTCGTCGGTATATCGTTCCTGCAATTTGTGTACAGCATCCTGCTCCATTTCGGAACGGATAGCTTGTCGTGCATTGTACAGGTCGATGGGATCAAAGTCTGCCACCTGTTCCTGTAGTGAAGCAAATTCTTTCTGTGCTGCATCCAGCTCGGCAGAGAACTGTACCTCCTTGGCTTCCAGATTTTTCAGTGTATCTTTCATGGTGGACACGCTGGTTTTTACTTTCTTTACTTCCTTATCGTCAGCACAGTCCAACTGGTTCAAAAGCATGGTTCGTTCAGAACATAGTTCTTCCAGATCTTCGGTTAGTTCTGCAATGCGCTGAGATAGCTCCATCTGCTTTTTGACATTAAAAATGGAGGTACCTTTCTTTTCAGAGCGAAGGGATTTCTGCTCACTGCTCTTTTCTCTGATTTCCTGTTTCAACTCCGCATAGCGTTCCAGAATAGGATCTGCGGCATCAACATATTTGGAAATGCTACTCTTGCCTTTGCAGATATACCCAAGCTGATAACAGAAAATAATCATCTTCGCACGCAGAGATTCCATTGCTTTAGCAAGGGAGGGAATGGTATTTTTTGCTGTATCCATCAGTTTCTTGACAGATGCCTTCAGTTCACGCAGGAGCTTATTATCTGCTCTGATCTGACGGTTCAGCTCGCAGCGGTCAGAAACAATTCCCATGGATTCCAGTTTTCTTGCATGGTAGCCTTCGTGTACAGTCGGCTGTTCGGTCAGTCCTCTGGCGGCATGGCTGCGGCAGTCTACACGATCAACAATACCATGACGTTCCTGTTCTTCATTGATAATCATTTCCCAACTCTTACGCCACGCAAATATCTGTTCTTCGCTGTTCCAAAGCTCTGTAAGAGGATTTTGTCTCCCATAGCGGGTACTTTTAGGTGTCTTTGATGTTCTGATACATCCCTCAATTTTCTCTGCTTCAGATGGGGTTAAATACCCCTTTTTCTCCCCGAACTGATACATATATTGTTTCTCCCATCCCTGTGTCTTGGCAACTTTGAACTCGTCAGCGGTAAAGCCACATTCTTCTTCGCCACGCTTACAGAGATATTCTTTCTGGGTCTTTGCCTGCCATTTGCCATACTCATCCAAGGGGCGCATCGTGAAAAGAATATGGCTGTGTGGATTATGCCCCGGAGGGTATGGGTCATGAATGTTCACATCTGCACACATACCAAGATCCGTTCCCTGTTCTCGGATAAAACGCTCCAACATATTTTTCCAATCGTCTAAAGACAACTCAGCTGGCAAAGCTACTACAAGCTCTCTTGCCAGTCGGCTGTCCTTTGTTTTTTCTACGGACTCGACCGCTTCCCATAGCACCTGTCTGTCTTTCCAATTCTCCGGTGCATACTGCGGCAGAAAGACTTCGCTATACAGACAACCTTGCTTTCGGGTGTAATCGTGGGTCAGTCCATCGTAGTCGTTGTAGAGTCGAGAGCAGGATGCGTAAGCAGCAGCCGCTATGACGGAACGGCCTGCACCACGACTCACAACTTTAGCTTCCAAATGGAAATAGTTCACTATTTTCCTCCTTCCTGTGCCGCAGCACATTTTTGTTTCTTTTTGTGAAAAAGAAAATAGGTGCTGTCAGATGCTGCACCTATCTCTGCGATAAAGCTGCCGGTGGCAGGTTTTCGCAGGCAGTTAACACAAGGTAGGGTACAAATTGTCCCACTACTTACAAACACTGTAGCGATTGTACTTGTGGAAACTGCGTGGACAATGACAGCAATTTGAAAAAAGTGTGTCATTGTACATAAGGCTCCAGAGGAGCCGCAAAGCCTCGCAGAGTGCACGACCCTGAAGGGGATACCACCGCCCATTTTATGGGTGGTGAGTAAGTGCGCCCTTCGGGATAGCAGCAAAGCTGCCAGTCTTATGCGTTCAATCGTTTTTTCAGTTCCATCTTCACATCATCAAGCTCCATGGTCTGAACCTCTGGGAATACGCTCTCCAATATGGCTCCAATCTGGATCAATCGTCTGGTTCTTGCTTTTCGTTCTTTCTGACAGTTTCGGGCTTCAATCGCTTCCATTCTGTGCTGTGTCTGCAATAATTTCTTTTCGTCTTCGGTCATAGGTCTGTTATTTGCCATAAAATCTCCTTTCTGGTATCAGTTCGGTACTGTTATCCAGTGTAGATGGTGCAGATACAATTTGCTTTGCAATCTCAAGGTTATCTGTGTACTGATGGGCGAATTGTTCAGCACCATCGACTGTAAAATTAAGTACCGGAATTTAGTATTTTTCGTACTTCCTGCATATTTGCGGCTGCGTTCAGCTCTCGAATATTCTGATTGTTGATTTTCAAAGGAACACAACGCTCCAATACTCGGTCATAAATTCTGGCTCTTGCCAGATCTTTCGAATGCTTCAGTTCATCCAAAGTCAAATTCGTGGTTACAATCAAAGGTTTCTTGCTTCGATAACGGCTGTCAATCACATTGAACACCTGCTCCAAAGCAAATTCTGAGCTACGCTCAATGCCCAAATCATCAATAATCAGCAGACTGTATTTATTAAAGCTGTCAATGAACTGGCTTCTATCATCGGAATACATTCCGGTCAGCGTATTCAGTATTCTGGAAAAGTTGGTCATCAGAACCGGAACACCTTTGTCTACCAGGGCATTTGCAATGCACCCGGCGAAAAATGATTTACCGATTCCAACATCTCCCCAGAGAAGCAGCCCCAAGGATTTCACTTTCATTTCCTCCCAATGTGCCACATAATCATGGGCTTTCTGCATTTCCGGATTGTAGCCTTTATCATTGGAAAAGTTATAATCATGCAGAGATTTATCCTGCAATCCATTGGCTTTCAGACGAGACACTTGCATGAGAAATTCCTGATGCTTGCGCTCAGCTTCTTCTTTGTCGTATTCTTCCTGCTGACAACGGCAGCGAACTGTTGGGAGAAATACTCGTTCCTTCAGTTCAATGTGGTGCTGTCTAGGAGTATGACATTTGGAGCAATAGATCAGTCCGTCAGCTTCATTCAGATATTCATCTTCCGCAAGCTCTCTCGGCTGAAATAAATCGTCCACAGTATTTGCTATTGGCTTCATAGGCTTTCGTCCTCCTTACATTCATAAGTTCGTCTGACAGGAGCAGGATGGTCTTGCAATGCCCAGCTTCGTATGGTAGCTGCATGATTGGCATATTGCTTTCCGCTGGATGCCATATATCTGGATAATTTCTCAATGTATTCCTGATAGTGGGGTACTTCGCTTTGTAAAGCTGACAACTCCTCCGCAGTCAGAAAAACATTTTGATAGGAACCATAGGCGGTGCGATTATCCTTACTCTCTGAATTTGCTCTTTTAATATTGTTCTTCTCTTTATTACTACTGGACAGTTTTCTTTCTGTTACAGAGACAGTTTTCTTTCTATCCGTAGGACAGTTTTCCGCCTGTCTGCTGGAAAGATTTCTGTCCGTCTGCGCCAGAGTTTCCGGTGGCACTCTTACATAGATACTGTTCGGAAACCCTGCGCCCTGACGTTTACGGACAATCAGATTGTCTTTTTACAGAGCAGATAGTGCGGTCTTAATGGACATTTCACTTTTGTGCATTGTTTCTGCCAGATTCTTGATGGGGAAGAAAATGAACACACGACCTTGTTCATCAGTCCAACCATCATTTTTTTGTGACAGCCTTGCTCGGTCGAACAAAATCGTATAGAGAATTTTGGCAGTTTCATTCAGTCCATCTTTGTCCAGCAAAAATCTTGGGAATGCCATATACGGCGGTATCGGACCATCCTGTGTCAGAAATTGTGTCATGTGTTCACCTCCCTCCTGTGAGATCAGCTTGGAGAAAAATTATTCTCCAAGGAAATCCCAATCCAGTTCTGCATCCGGTTCCTGCTGTGTAACCGGAGCTGCTGCAACAGGTACTTGCGACAATCCCGCCATACAACCTGCCAGAAATATCGGAAGTGTTTTCTCCATGGCACTTTCTACAGAGGAAATAATCTGATTTACAAATCGATCCTCACGTTCTCTGGTTTCAAAGTAAGGATCATCCTGACTGCGGTAATAACGTTCAAAATACTCCACCAGAGCTACGGCTATTACATTGCTGTAGGATTTGAAATGCTGCTTGTCCATGGTCTGAAGATACTGCCATGCTTGTTTCTGTGTGTCCTTTTCTAAATTGAAGCGAAGATTTGTGCTGCGGATATTCTCGCTCATGGGTTACTCCTTCCTGCGAAGACTGGCAAAGGCGAGATATTCATAACCCTTGGCTGTCGCACAAATATCATCCAGAATAGTCACTCGGTTTTCATCATACTGTCCGAAGTGTTTGACCAGACAGCCGCCATCACCCACGATATACAGTCTCATCAGATCCGGATTGTACTCATAGCGTCTGAGCGTTGCGAAAATATCAGCCACATAGCGCTTGTCTACGGATGTGATACAGTCCAGATACGGCTTGCTGATGTCAGCAGTTCCGAAGCGAAGTACCTGCTCAATGGTAGATTCCTCGATTTTCACGCCGAAGCTGTCCAGTACCGCATTCTTGGCGGCAATCATACATTGATTGACACCGAATTTTTCTGTCCAACAACAGCTTTCCACAGCCTTTTTGTTGTTGATATACAGAATATTCATCGTGCCGTTTCCGATGTCTGCCAGAAGATTGGTTCCCTTGAAATCTCCCAGACGGCTAACAATGGCAGGGTATCCCTGCGGGAACAGACTGCATCCGACAAAACGGATATGGTAGTCCTTGCCGTTAAAACGGAAATCCACATCCTTATTGCGGAGCAGATAGCTTCGGAAATCTTCTCTCTGTTTGCGAATCCAGGTCAGCGGAAGACCGGCAGCCAGATGAACATCTGCTTCACGGATACCATACACATTCAGTTCTCTGGCAACTGCCATCAGAGTCAGAATGTAGTAGTCCTCATCCATAGCCTTGTCTGCGATAAATTCCTTGTGACCTTCCCCGATGCGATAATAGATACCGGCATACTCTAGAATGTTTCCGGAGAAAATTGGCTCTGTTTCATAGGCGGTCACTCCGGTAGGGGTAACTGTATTGGCAGTCTTGATGTTGCCGTATCCATGATCCACGGCAATGATTTTGATGGTGTTCAGTTCTCTCATTTGCTCTGTACCTCCTTGTGTTTGTTTGTGTTCATAAAAAATGCCACCTTTCAGTAGTTTTGCATGGAATTGGCACCGGATTTAAGAATTTGGTGCTGTTTACCTTGCAAGTTCATTCTACTGAAAGAGGGCAGAAAACACATTGAGCGTGGATTGAGCGGAAATTGAGCAATGAACAAATATTATTTATTGAAACACAAAAATAGCCCTGCTACTACACAGAGCTATCCTTGCTTATTTAATGTTCTCCTATTTACTTAGTAATTTCTTTCCTAAATATACCCCTGACTGTGTATAAGTTTCAAGCAGTTCCTGTTTCTTCGCTTCAATGACATCCGGCTCTGATTCAAACAGCACTTCATAAATAGCCATCGCTTTCTTGAAATGTGTAGTCGCCTGCTGAATGTCACCGATGGTTAGACAGATACCGTCCATAGCTTCCTGCACACTGGCATAGTCCATTGTTTTATCGGAATTGTATTCCTGAATGACACGACAGAGCTTTTTCAGGGCAGACAGCTCATTCAAAACCAACTTCATCCCCTGCAAATCGTGATACTTGTCCATATATGGGAAGGTATCTTCCAGAAAACGCAGGTAATACGGCATATCATCATTTTCAATGCGTTCGATCACAGACTCGACCATCTGGAACAGCTGCCTGTAATAGGAGATGTCATAGCCATGCAGCAGGCATATCTCATGGATGCTGTCCAGCAGAGTACGGCATTTCTGCACGGACGGGCGGGTTTCGTCCATCGCCACTTCCTGTACCATAGGATGCAGTGTAACCGTTCGTCCATCCACTGTCTGCACGAAACCCTTTTCTATCAGGCCATTGATGATATTCATATCACACAGCTTCAGCCAGTTTGCAAGCAGCCTGCCCGGAATACCGGTAAGCGGAACCAAAGAAAGATTTCGCATAACATCCGTTTCCGCATTGGACAGCTGATACAAGGAAAACAGCGTATGAATATGGTCATAATAGGTTTCCTTGCGGCTCCTGCCGTCCTTGGTGATGTCAATCGTATCGGTGACATCCAGGGCGGCTTTTTCCGTTTTCAGCTTGTTTAGCAGGGGTAGCGGCTTCAGAATTCCCGTTTCCAACAAGCGGGCAGATAATTCTACAGCCAGAGTGTGACGGTGAACGGCCTGGATGATCTGTTTCAGAACCGGGCGCTGTTTTTCCGCATCGGAGTAGAAACAGCCCATCAGTGAAATCAATGTTTCTGTATCAGCAATCTCTTCCAGATTCACGGAAGCGTAGGTATCAAATTTGCTTCGGGTAGTAAACAGAATACGGCAATGATATTTCAGGATTACATCCAGAATACTGTCCTTTGCTGTTACAGTATTGAAGTTATCAATAATCAGCAGACTGTCTGCTCTCAGTTTGCGAAGATGGCGATGGTGTCTGCTGAATCTTGCATCGGCAGTTTCGTTTTCGTCCACATCATCAGCAAAGTCCATATTTACAATATCATTCTTCAAATCACCGGAGTAGGTGATGTACAAAATGTTGGTGTATTCTTTGTCATATTTCTTCGCATAGGCTTTTGTCAGTTCGCTTTTACCAATACCGGCGATACCCTGAACGAACACCTTTCCCTTTGAGCAAAGAAGTTCATGGAGCTTTTCCAACTCTGCATCACGACCGCAGAAGTGGTGGCATGGTCTTGGTACTTTTACATCAAGGATAAAATCACGCATCAGCGGAGAGAAACAACCGGATGCTAAAAGTGCCTTGTTATTAACATCACGTTTTCTGAACTCACGCTCCATACCGAAGAATAAAACCGCAGCAAGGAGATCTGCTTTGTCCCTATCCGTCTGACAAGGATAGCTTACAGTCAGTTTGTTCTTTACTTCCGGTGAAATGGTTGTATCCTGAATTAACAACGTGTGAGCATCTCCCACAGCCATAGCACTGTCATACATCAATGGCAGCACATTGTATTCTATATCAGCTGAAAGCAGATCTCTGTTTTCTTCATCCAAATAAAATGAAATAATTCGAGGGCTAATTCTTGCCTGTCCATTGAACCAACGGCAGACCTGCCCGTTGTCAAAAGCAAAATCCAATGAGTCTGCATCGTCACAGAACGACGCAAAGATCTGATCCAGGAAATGCATCTGGTCAATCTTAACTTCTTCATTAAGGTTTCGGTCAACAACGGTGCGTTCGTCATTGATATATTTACGAATAATGGTGATGACTGAACTGAAATCTAAATATTCCATAGACAGCCCTCCTTCCAAAAAGTAGTCAATTTGCGCTCAATTCACGCTCAATGAATCTTTGACAGATTCTTGATAAGATGATACCACGAAAGAAGTTCCACAGTACCCCAACAAGTTTTCGATGAATTGCTTCGCAACTCATCGCCCGTAAGGGAAATGCCCTTGCAAGCAAGCATTTCCCTCTTACGAATATTATAGCAGAAAACACCATTTTTTGAAGTAGGAAAGCAAGCGTTATAAGTTAGGTATAGCGGACAACTTCTCTCTCATAGACTGAAATACCGAGGGAGGTGCGTGGTATCGCAAGAAAGAGTGCTCCAATCAATGTAATTGTCCATTATCCAAAAGCTGAAGAAGGCAAGCGTGAACTGGCAGAGCGTGTTGCCAGTGTCCACGCAAGCTTGGTCAATCAGCATATTAAAAAACTGAATTGTCCTTCCGACCAGAAGGTACAGCTACTGGATGCGGTTATCAAATCCACATCTATAGAGAAAGCAGGTGAACAAACTCCTTAAAGTTTGAACACCTGCTTTTTCTATGCCTTGATCAGATTTTTGAAGTATTTCTCCCAGGAATTGATATTCATCCGCTTCTGGTCAGCTTCCCATGCCCGGAGCAGATTGGGGTCAACCCCTATGAGTCTTGCGAAAGGCTTTTTCTGCAAGCCAAGACTCTCTCGATACTCTCGTATCATTTTTCCCTGCCCTTTATATAAGAAACGATTGTAATCGTCCAGCAAGTCATCTACCGGAATTTTGTAGAGTGCTGCCAGCTTATCCACGATTTCCTTCGGATAGTAGTCAACATATCCGACTTCAAAATCTATGTAATGTCCACGACTGATACCAATCAGCTCTGCCACTTCCTTTTGCATCAGGCCCATATGGTGGCGGCACCAGCGGAGCCTGTCCGGTACATTTGGAATATCTTCATAGTTCTGATAGTGCTGATTGAACAGCTGCGCTTCCAATAACCTGTGAGGGGCGATCAGTCGGAAACTATGGATATACATAGGTGCATACCTTACGCAGCCGTCCAAAGTGGAGCAAAGTATATACATATTCTCGGATACCTGCGTCAAAATACGCCATTTTGGTTCTTTTCTGCTCTGAGGGGATTGATTTGGAACCATAAACGCATCCGTGAGAGGATAGCATTTTCAATACAGCGAGAGGCATAGGTGGCAAGGCGGATGCTTTTTTCGCTATCATAGGAAAGAATCGCCTTAATCAGCCCAACGATACCAATGGAAATCAGTTCCTCCGATTCTCGTTGGGCATTGTTGTATTTCTTCGCAATATGGGCGACCAGACGCAGATTATGCAGAATCAGTGTTTGCTTGGCGGATTCCTTTTCTGCATCTGTTCCGTCACGCAGGCGAAGGAGAAGCTGCTGCTCCTTCTCTTTTGCAAGGGGCTTCGGGAAGGAGCCGCCGGAAGAAAAACCACTTAGGAGCGGAACAAAAAATATGGGCAGCATAGGTAAGAAAAACACAGGCGCACCTCCGATGGAAAGGGGATACTTTATTCTATGGCAGCAGGCTATTGTCTGTGCGTGTCTGAACGGAAGTTATCCTGTCCTATTTTTGCAGGAGAGGACGAAAGTTGCGGTTGAAAGAGAAAAAAACAAGCATGAAATCGTGTATGCTTTTGAAAAGGAGGATTTTATATGGATTTGAAATTTAAGCGAAAAAATAAAACACTCATCATTCTGGTTGCAGGAGAAATTGACCATCATTCTTCTAAGGAATTACGCAGCAAAACAGAAAGTGCCTTGGAGCAAATGGGAGGAAGAAATATTATCTTCGGGTTTCAGGAGGTGACTTTCATGGACAGCGCGGGCATCGGCGTAATGATTGGCAGATACAAGCAGGTGCAGTCCTTAGGAGGGCGCATTGCCATTGCCTGCCCAAATGAAAAAATCGAGGAAATGATTCAGCTTTCGGGACTGTCTCGTTTGTTGCCGACCTTTGTTTCTCTGGATGCGGCGATTGCCTATGCGGAGGGGAGGAAATCGGATGCAGTATGAAAATGAAGCGCGGGTATTTTTTACCGCGAAATCAGAAAATGAGGGTTTTGCCCGCCTATTTGCCGCAGGCTTTCTGACGCAGCTTGACCCGACTATTTCAGAAATGACGGATGTAAAAACTGCTGTTTCCGAAGCAGTGACAAACGCCATTATTCACGGCTACGAAGAAAAAGGGGGCTTAGTGGAGCTATTTTGCGGCTATATCGGCAGGAAAATCTACATAGAGATTGCCGACACCGGCAAGGGGATTGAAAACATCGAAAGGGCGAGAGAGCCGCTCTATACCTCCAAGCCGGAGATGGAACGTTCCGGTATGGGCTTTACAATCATGGAAACCTTTATGGAAAAGGTGCGTATTGAAAGCCGTATCGGGGTAGGTACACGCATCTTCATGGAAAAAACACTGGCAAAGGAGTGATTCCATGGAGCAGACCTATGAATGGATTCGTCTGGCGCAGGCAGGAGATGCCGCGGCAAAGGACAACCTGCTACAGGAAAATTCCGGTTTAATCTGGAGCGTAGTGGGACGCTTTCGCGGACGCGGCGAGCCGGAAGACCTCTATCAGATTGGTGCAATCGGACTGCTGAAATGTATCGAAAAATTTGATTTCAGCTATGATGTGAAATTTTCTACATACGCCGTACCCATGATTCTGGGGGAGATTAAAAGATTTCTCAGAGATGACGGGACGGTGAAGGTGAGCCGCAGCCTGAAGGAGCTTGCATGGCGGGCGAAGCGCTTACAGGAAGCGGCGATGCAGGAGGAAAGCAGAGAATTATCCCTACAGGAGCTTGCAGAACGATTAGAGGTAGAAAAAGAGGAGCTGGTTTTGGCATTGGAATCTACAAAGGATGTAGAGAGCCTGTATGCTTCTGTGGACGGAAACGAAGGCACCTTACAGCTGATTGATAAGCTCACAGACAACACAGAAAACGAGAAAGTGATGGAGCGGCTTTCTTTGATGGAGGCCTTGGAGCATCTGGATGCGAAGCAGCGACAAATCATTATTCTGCGATATTTTCAGGATCGCACGCAGGCGGATGTGGCAAGGTGCATCGGCATCTCTCAGGTACAGGTTTCGCGCATTGAAAAACGGGTACTTTCCGAACTCAGAAGGCATTTACAGGAAAAGGACTAGGAAAAAGAGAGAGCATAAAATAAAAAGCATAAAAAATAGAAAACAGTGGTTTGTTTTTCTCTGACAAAGCCACTGTTTTTCTGATGCTTTAATGAATTTTTCTGCCGCATTTCGGGCAATAGGCGTATTCCTGCGAAAGCAGATAGCCGCAGTCGGGGCAATGTATTTCCTGCGCTTGTCCCATGCCTGCGATGGTTAAGTCCTCCTCGCGGAGAGTGACGCTTTCGCCATGCTCGATTGCCTTGCCCAGTTCTGCATCAATGGCATAAATAGTATGGCAGCAGTTGGAAACGGCATAATACTGCTTGCCCCACTTAAACAAAGGAATGAAAAAGAAGCTGAAGCAGGTATAGGTCATAAAAACGGAAATACTGCACAAACGTCCGCATTTTTTGCAGACTATCGTCTGCCGAAAGTGTTCAAATTCCTTTTTGCCCTGAAAAATACCGCCGATAAAAAACATAAAATCACATCCAATCGTAAGAATTTATTTTACAACTCTTGGCTAACATGATAAAATGATTTTAAATAAAATGCAACTATTTTCCTAAGGAGGGGAGTATATGAAAATTTCTCGTTTGGTTGTAAGCGCAGTTTCTTTGGCTGTTTCCGCAGCCATGCTGACACTGAGTATCATTGATTTAATTCGCAACGATGAATATTGATTTTTGCATAAGAATTGAGAAACAGGAGAAACTGTTAACAGTGATTCCGAAAAAAAGACTTGGCGGGAGAAACACAGCACTTGCATGGTTTTCTTTCGCCATAAATTTTATTTATGATTTATCCAAGGAAATATTATGTATTTTTTCGGGAAATAGGCAATTTTTTCTATTTTTTTATTGTGCAAAATATTTTTTGTGCTATACTATAGGTAATAGGACGTTTGAAATAACGCGATGCAAAAAATGTCCCACGCAAGAAATCATATTTGTTAGGAGGAATTTTTTATGGCTAAGGTTGGTATCAATGGTTTTGGCAGAATCGGTCGCCTGTTTTTCCGTGCGGCTTTGGAACGCGGCGATGTAGAAGATATCGTTGCGGTAAACGATCCCTTTATTGATGTAGATTACATGATTTATATGCTGAAATATGACTCTGCACATGGTCGTTTCAACGGCAAGCTGGAGGATAAGGACGGCAAGCTGGTTGTAAACGGACATGAGGTAACGGTTTTCAACGTAATGGATCCGAAGGAAATTCCCTGGAAGGATGTAGGTGTTGAGTACGTTCTGGAATCCACAGGGCTGTTTACTACAATGGAAAAGGCGGCACAGCATTTTGAAGGCGGCGCAAAGAAGGTTATTATTTCCGCACCCTCCGCTGATGCACCTATGTTCGTTATGGGGGTAAACCATGAAACCTATACAAAGGATATGAATATTGTTTCCAACGCATCCTGCACGACAAACTGTCTGGCACCTTTAGCGAAGGTAATCAATGATAACTTCGGCATTGTAGAGGGTCTGATGACAACCGTACACTCCATCACAGCAACACAGAAAACCGTTGACGGCCCTTCCAGAAAGGACTGGAGAGGCGGACGTGCAGCGGCTACCAATATCATTCCTTCCAGTACAGGCGCGGCAAAGGCAGTAGGAAAGGTTATCCCCGCGCTGGCAGGCAAGCTGACAGGTATGTCCTTCCGTGTGCCTACGGTTGATGTCTCTGTTGTAGACCTGACCTGTCGTTTGGAAAAGACTGCAACCTATGAGGAAATCAAGGATGCGGTAAAGAGAGCATGTGCAAACGAAATGAAGGGTATTATGGATTATACCGAGGATGATGTGGTTTCCACGGACTTCCTGACAGACCCTCATACCTCTATTTTCGATGCAAAGGCAGGCATTGCCCTGAATGACCACTTTGTAAAGCTGGTTTGCTGGTATGATAATGAATGGGGCTATTCCAATAAGGTTCTGGATTTGATTCAGCACATGGAAAAGGTAGATAATCAGTAAGCACTACGCAAAAAACAGTATAGAAAAGCAGACAGCCTTGGGTGCAACAGCCTGAGGCTTTTGTTTTGCAATCCTTATAAAAAAAGTCAAGCGGAAAACAGGACAAAAAATGTCCCACTTTTTTGTCCACAATCACGAAAGGGACATAAAACGTCCCACAAAAATAGATACATTGTCTAAATCATATCCCATTCCTTTCTGTATTTCCTGTATAGACTTCTGAAAAATAAAAAAATACAAAATTCTGAGTTTTTTTTCACTCTGATGTGGTAAAATGAACTGGTAAAAGTTACTGGTCATTCCTATTTTTATATATGAGAGGGGAAGAATCTAATGGCAATTAAAGTTGGCATCAATGGTTTTGGTCGTATCGGCAGAGTTGTATTCAGAGTTCTGATGCAGCGTCAGGATGAATTTGAACTTTGCGGTATTAACCTGAGAAATGCAGAACTGGATTATATGGCATATCAGTTGAAATATGACTCTATCTTCGGTCGCTTTGAAGGCGATATCGAAATCGGCGAGGACTGCCTGATTGTAAACGGTCAGAAAATCCACGTTTTCAGTGAAAGCGATGCTTCTCTGATTGAGTGGGCAAACTGTGGTGCAGAATACATCATCGAATCCACAGGTGCGTTCAATACAATGGAAAAGGCTTCTCTGCACAAAATCGGCGGCGCTAAGAAGGTTATCCTGACAGCACCCGCTAAGGATGAGGTTACACCTACCTTTGTTGTTGGCGTAAACCACCAGACATACAGAAAGGACATGGATATCGTTTCCAATGCATCCTGTACAACAAACTGCCTGGCACCTCTGGTTAAAATCGTAAATGACGCGTTCGGTATCGAACAGGGTCTGATGAGCACTATTCACTCCGCAACTGCAAAACAGAAGGCTGTTGACGCGCGTGCAGGACGTGACTGGAGAACCGGTCGTTCCGTATTCAACAACATCATTCCTTCCACAACAGGCGCTGCAAAGGCAGTAGGTCGTGTAATTCCCGAACTGAAGGGCAAAATGACAGGTATGTCCTTCCGCGTACCTACAAATGATGTATCTGTTGTTGACCTGACAGCAAGACTGAAAACTCCTGCTACATACGAACAGATTTGTGAAAAGGTAAAAGAAGCATCTGAAACCTACATGAAGGGTATCGTAAGATACACAGAGGATGAGGTTGTTTCCTCCGATATGCTGGGTGAATCCAATACCTGTATCTTCGACGCAAAAGCAGGCATCATTCTGGATGATAACTTTGTAAAATTGATTGCTTGGTACGATAATGAATGGGGTTACTCCAATAAGGTTGTTGACCTGATTGCACACATGTACGAAGTAGACCACAGATAATCAAAAAAGAAAACACAAAAAAGCCTTGGTTCTGAAAGATGAGCCAAGGCTTTTTATATTCATTTGTAAATTCTGATAAGTAAATCAAGGGGTATCTACCATGCGGTAGCCGATGCCGACCTCAGTAAAGATATATTCGGGGGAGGCAGGGTTTTTCTCCAGCTTTCTGCGGATATTCGCCATATTTACGCGCAGAATCTGGTTATCCTTTACAGCATAAGGCCCCCAAAGCTCCGTGATGATGTAATCGTATGTAAGCACGCGTCCGGCGCTTTTTGCCAGTAAGGAAACGATTTTAAATTCAATCTGCGTCAAATGAACATCCTTGCCATCTACAGTGATTTTACGCTTATCGAAATCAATCGTCAGCCCCTTGGTAGAGAATACATCATTATTTACTGCACCGCCGTTGTTTTTTGCACTGTGACGCAAGGCGGTACGGATACGCGCCAGCAGCTCAGATGTGCCGAAGGGCTTGGAAATATAATCATCTGCGCCCAAATCCAAGGCTTCTACCTTATCGGATTCCTCCCCGCGAGCAGAAACGACGATAACAGGAACGGCAGACCATTCTCTGATTTTTTTCAGAATTTCAATCCCATCCATATCCGGCAAACCCAAATCCAGAAGAATCAAATCGGGGCAATGGGAGGGTATCATGGAAAGTGCCTGTCCTGCTGTTTTTGCAAGCAGAGGCGCATAGGCATTTGCCTTCAGCGTGGTTGCAATGAAGTTGCTGATGGCATCCTCATCTTCGATAATCATGATTTTAATTTTATTGGGCATAATCAGATTCTCCTTTCATTGGCAGAACAAAGGTGAAGCTTGCGCCGCCGTTCAAATTATTTTTTGCAAAAATTTTACCGTCATGGGCAAGAATAATCGATTTACAGATAGATAGACCAATGCCGATTCCTCTGGAAGAATCACTTGAGCCATGCTGGGTTTTTCCGTCAAAAATATCAGGGATACGGGAGGGATCAATTCCCTTGCCGTTGTCGGATATGGTAAAGACTGCGCCGCTTTTTTTCCTGGATACCTTTACACCAATCGGCGCGGTACTGCCGGAATGGCGAATAGCATTTTCCATCAGATTGATGAGCACCTGTTCAATCAGGGTGGCATCCATAGGAACAATCAGCATTTCCTCCGGAACAGAAACATTCACAACGGAATCGGGAAAACGCTTGCGAATCCGACCGACAGCCTCACCTACAATTTCTTCTATGATTTCATCCTGCTTTTTCAGATTGGTTGTGCCGCCTGTAATTTTCGTAACAGAAAGCAGATTTTCTACCATGTGAATCAACCATTCTGCATCATGCTGGATATCCATTAGCATTCTTCTGGAATCCTCAGAGGCAATCTGTGTGCCGTTTTCCAAAAGGGTGGTTGCGGCACCTATGATGCCCGTTAGGGGTGTGCGCAAATCATGCGAAACTGCACGCAAAAGGTTGCTCCGCATTTTTTCCTTTTCTGTTTCCAGAAGGATTTCCTGCGCTTTTTTTCGTGCCTGCTGTCTTTGCAGTGCCAGAATAGTCTGCGAAATCATGACGTTGATGAAACTGAAGGTATCGTCAATCAGAAGCTTGGTTTCATCAAAAAGGAAACCGACTACGCCATAAATTTTATCCTCCGTGATGATAGGGAAGTAGGTTCCCTTACAGTTCTGCGTACCGTCTTCGATTTCCGCGCCGACGGGATTCTGCGTATCATAGGCTCTCTGTGCAACCTGCTTTTCCAGAAAGCTATACAGAATCCGTTCATCCTCATCTCTCAGGGTACAGATAGACTGCTTGAGAGGCTTTAACGGTTGATCTACATAGAGAATGACGCTGCACTGGTTTGTTTCAGAAAAATATTTTGCGGAAATATCAATAATCGTGTCCACATCGCTGGCAGAAAGAATTGCCTTACTCATTTCCGTCAGCGTTTCCGCACGCTTTTTGCCTGCCGCGGAAAGCAATGCCGCCATTTTTACCTTTGCCGTAACAAAGCTGGTCAGAATCGACATCAGAAGCATTATGGAAAAGGTGATGGGGTATCCTGTAATGGAAAAATTCAGGGCAAAATAGGGGAAGGTAAAGAAGAAATTTACCCCGATAACGCCGCCGATTGAAGCAATGACACCCCAGAAATAGCCGCTGGTCATATAGGAAATTAAAGCGACCGCCAGCATATATACGCCGAAGATATTTTCATTTAAAACCTCTGCACCGTTTAAGCAGAGCGCAAGGCAGGTTGCCACCAGATAGACCGCAGCAGTGCGGATGAAATCCTGAAACAATGCAGCTGCATTGAAATTATTTAAGGTTCGTTTGATTCTTTTTTTCATAAATTCTACTCCAGTTTTTCATATATTTTCAAATAAAATTCTGAACTCCTTAGTTTTTCCTTCCTATTATACAACATTTTTTCAAGAAAAGGAATTGAGAAGTAATATTTATTTGGAAATGGTTTCCATGCTATATCAAAAAGTGTTGGAAAAGAAGGGAATTACGCATTGCAAAGCGGAAATGCCTTTGTTATAATAAAAAAAATATACCTTGACGATAGAAGAAGGAGAAATTTGCAAATGAAAAAACCTTTTGTTACATTAGAACAGGCGAAGAAAATCATCGAAACATACCCTACACCCTTCCATATTTACGATGAAAAGGGTATCCGCGAAAATGCGAGGAAGGTAAATGCCGCATTTTCCTGGAATAAAGGGTTCAGAGAATATTTTGCGGTAAAGGCAACCCCCACACCCGCTATCCTGCAGATTTTGAAGGAGGAGGGTTGCGGTGCGGACTGCTCCTCTTACACAGAGCTGCTGTTGGCGGATGCTGTTGGGCAAAAGGGAGAGGATATTATGTTTTCCTCCAACGTAACCCCGGCGGAGGATTTCATCAAGGCGGCAGAGCTGGGCGCAATCATCAACTTTGATGATATTACACATATTCCGTTTTTTGAAAAGCTTGCAAAAATTCCTGAAACGGTTTCCTGCCGTTATAACCCCGGCGGCGTATTTCAGGTAAGCAACAGCATTATGGACAACCCAGGTGATGCAAAATACGGCATGACAAAGGAACAGATGAAGGAAGCCTTCAAGCTGTTGAAGGAAAAGGGCGCAAAGCACTTTGGAATTCACGCCTTTCTGGCAAGCAATACAAAATCCAATGATTATTATCCTATGCTGGCGAAGATTATTTTTGAACTGGCTGTGGAGCTGAAAAACGAGTTGGATATTCATATTGCATTTATCAACCTTTCCGGTGGGGTCGGCGTTCCTTACGAACCCGATGAATTTGAATGTGACATCATGGCAATCGGCGAAGGGGTAAGAAGGGTATACGAAGAAGTTCTGACACCGGCAGGCATGGGCGATGTTGCTATCTTTACCGAAATGGGACGCTTTATGCTGGCTCCCTACGGCGCACTGATTGCAACTGCCATCCATGAAAAGCATACCTATAAGGAATACATCGGACTGGATGCCTGCGCGGCAAATCTGATGCGCCCTGCTATGTACGGCTCCTATCACCATATTACTGTTCTGGGGAAGGAAAACGCACCCTGCGACCATAAATATGACGTAACAGGCGGTCTGTGCGAAAATAACGATAAATTTGCAATCGACCGTATGCTGCCGAAAATTGATATGGGCGATATTCTCTATATCCACGATACCGGCGCACATGGTCATGCAATGGGCTATAACTATAACGGTAAGCTGCGCTCCGCAGAGCTGCTTCTGAAGGAGGACGGCAGTGTGGAAATGATTCGCAGAGCCGAAACACCTGCCGATTATTTCGCAACATTGGATTTTACAGGCTTATTGAAATAAACTAAAAAAACACAACAAAGGAAAAGGCGAGTGAGAAACAATTTATTTCTTGCTCGCCTTTTTTGCTATGCTTTATATAATTTTATTTCAAATGTGTATGCATATATTCTTCGCGGATATCCTGCGGAACAAGACTGCCGCCTGTTGCCCAAGGGATATGTGTTGCGTTCGCCATCTTATCCTCCAGACCCATTTTCTTGATATAAGCCTGTACCTTTTCATCCTTCAGCATGATAGGACCCCAGAAGGATGCACAAGCAGAGGGTTCAATAAAGATATCCTCTGTTGCCACCAGATCACGCATCAGGTCATAAATATGATAGTCCTCCAGAGACATTTCGCCGGAAAGCAGATGCTCCATCACGCCGCCGACAAAGCCGGAAGGACGACCAACCGCCAGACCGTCTGCATGGGTCAGACCGGAAAGACCGAAATCTTTTACGCAGACTTTGTTTTGCAGACCGGATGCCATGCCGACTAACATGCAGGGTGCCTGTGTAGGTTCGGTAAAGAATACATGCACATTATCTCCGAAAAGCTTTTTAAAGCCGAAAGCAACACCGCCGGGTGCGCCGCCAACGCCGCAGGGAATATAAACGAACAGAGGATGCTCTGCATCCACAATGATATTCTTTTCTGCAAACTGCTTTACGATACGCTTTGCCGCTACCGCATAGCCAAGGAACAGCGTTACGGAGTTTTCATCATCAACGAAGTAGCTATTGGGATCGGCATCGGAATTTTTACGCCCAACCTCAACTGCCTTGCTGTAGTCATCCGCATATTCCACAACCTCTGCACCTCTCTGGCGAAGCAGGTCTTTCTTCCACTGCTTTGCATCTGCGGACATATGTACGATTACATGGAAGCCCAGAGCCGCACTCATGATTCCGATAGACATACCCAGATTGCCTGTGGAGCCAACCTGAATTTTGAATTTGCTGAAAAATTCTTTGAATTCATCAGAAGCGAATACGCTATAGTCATCATCCTTCTTGAGCATACCATGTTCCAGAGCCAAATCCTCTGCATGCTTCAGCACCTCATAGATACCGCCGCGAGCCTTTACGGAGCCGGAGATTGCCAGATGGCTGTCCTGCTTTAAGAACATTTTGCCGGGGATTTTTGTGTCATAATGCTCCTCCAGCTTTTTCTGCATATTGGGAATATAGGTCAGAGGAGATTCAATCAACCCATTTGTGGGGATAGTTTCAGGAAATTTCTTCATTAAGAAAGGTGCAAAACGCGCCAGTCTTGCCTCTGCATCATCAATATCCGCCATTGTGATATTGATTTTTGCCATTGCATCCTCAGTTTTTTCCAGATTTTCGTTAATCCATACAACTTCCTTGCCTTTTGCAACTTCCTTCAGCAGATCAGCATTTTTGCATTTTTCTAAAAGTTCTTGATTCATACAAAAACCTCCTTAAAATATAGAGATATTTATTTTGCCCCTTTATTTTAGCACAGCAGAGAACACGCCGCAAGGGGAATGTATCTATCATAGAACAAGAGAAGAGAAACAAAAAGGATTGACAGAAAAAGTCATAGCTTGTAGAATAAAAGGACAGATGAAAAGTTTTTATACAACTGAATAAGGAGGGTTTTTATGGAAAGAGTAAGGCAATTTTTTTCTGCAATCCTGGCAGGTATGCTGATTGGCATGGGGGGAACCGTGTTCCTTTCGCAGTCAAATCCGGTAGTCGGCAGCTTTTTATTCGCCATCGGTTTATTTACCATTGTGGTGTTTCAGCTGCATCTGTTTACCGGGAAGGTTGGCTACACGCCCTTCAACAAGCCTGTGTATCTCATTGAGCTGGTGGTCACTTGGTTGGGGAACCTTGTTGGCACATGGATTACAGCAACAATGGTACAAAACAGCCGTATTTATGAGGGAATGGCTGAACGGGTTGCGGGCATGGCTGAAGTGAAGTTGTCGGATGATTTCACAAGTATTTTTCTGCTTGCGGTCTTCTGTGGCATGCTGATGTTTATTGCGGTGGATTGCTTTCGCAATGTGCAGGGCTCAACCCTGCGGTTTATTGGTGTTTTCGTTCCCGTTATGGTATTTATCCTGAGCGGCTTCGAGCACGTTATCGCGAATATGTTCTATTTCAGCTTATCCGGAACATGGAGCGCACATTGCTTTGCTGCCATTCTGGTGATGACATTGGGGAATGCCGTCGGCGGAATGCTGATTCCGATTTATTTAAAGGTATTTAAACAAAGATGATGAAAAATGAGGGAGGTATCACACCTTCCTCATTTTTTTGGAGATAAAAACAGAGGTGGAACTATGAAGGATTTGAAAGAAATTGTTGAGCCGCTGATTCAGTGGTTTCGGGAAAATAAAAGAGATTTGCCATGGCGACAAACAAAAGACCCATACGCTGTATGGGTTTCGGAAATTATGCTCCAGCAGACGAGAGTTGAGGCGGTCAAGCCGTATTATATACGCTTTTTGCAGACCCTGCCGACTGTAAAGGATTTAGCGAATGCGGATGAGGAAGTGATTCTCAAGCTTTGGGAAGGTCTGGGGTATTACAGCCGTGTCCGCAATATGCAGAAGGCGGCGATGCAGATTATGGAAGATTTCGGCGGTGTGTTTCCTGCAAATCAAAAGGATTTGCTTTCGCTCAAGGGCATTGGGTCTTATACGGCAGGAGCAGTCGGCTCGATTGCGTTTGGTCTGCCGATTCCTGCGGTAGATGGAAATGTTCTGCGTGTAATGTCCCGCATTACAGCGGATGCATCGGATATTTCCTTACAAATAACAAAAAAGAAATGGGAAAGCCGTCTTGCAGAAATCATGCCGCAGGAGTGTGCCGGGGATTTGAATCAGGCATTGATGGAGCTTGGCGCGACGGTTTGTCTGCCGAACGGCGCGCCGAAGTGCGGCGTATGTCCTGTTCGGGCGAGCTGCATGGCATATTGCAAAAATCAGACAGCAGTGTATCCTGTAAAGGCGGAGAAAAAGCCGCGCACATTAGAATATTTGAACGTATTTTTCTGCGTAGACGGGGAGAAAATTGCGATTGGCAAACGCCCGAAAAATGGCTTGCTTTCGGGACTTTGGGAGCTGCCGAACGGACAGAGAGATATCGCACCGCCTGTTATGTTGCAGGAAATGGGCATTTTAGAGGCTGAGCTGCTTCCTATGAAGGGGCAAAAGCATATTTTTACGCATGTGGAATGGCACATGGACTGCTATTTCGTAAGGGTAACAAAAAAAACAGAATCCGATTTACTTTGGCTGACAAGAGAAGAAGCTGAAGCACAGTATGCACTGCCTTCTGCCTTCAAAAAAATATGGGCGGAAGGGTTGAAACAGATGAAATAGGTTGGTATTTTCGTCACAGTGTACAAAAAAATTATAAAATTTACTGTTAAATAATAATAATTATCGGTTGTTTTTTATGCTTTTGCGCGTTATAATAAAAAAGAATAAGACATAGAGGAAAGATAGGATAAGGAGAGTGCGAATTTATGACAGCTGTCAGAATTGCGAAAGCGGAAGATAAAAAAGCGTTTTATGATCTTTGGAAAATCTGCTTTGGTGACAGCGATGCCTTTTGCGATTGGTTTTTCAGAAACCGCTTTGCGCCTGATTATTCTGTTGTTCTGGAAACGGAGGGCAAAATTGTCAGCTGTATGCAGGCGTTTCCGTATACGCTTTGGATACGCGGAAGGGAAATTCCGGGAGCTATGCTCTGTGGTGTTTCTACCCATCCGGATTATAGAAAAAAGGGCTACATGGGGCTGATTTTCACCTATGAAATGAAGCTTCTGCGCGAAAAGGGCTGTTTGGTTGCACCACACACACCTGCGGTTTTGCAGAGCTATTTTCCCTTCGGGCATTTTCCTGTTGCGGATGCAGCGTATCTGACCTGCGACGGTATGTGTGCAACAAAAGGAAATGTAATGCTTACTCCTGTTACAGAATTGGATTCGTTATTTCCACTTTATACAGCAGCTGCTAAAAAATACAGCGGTATGGTTTTGCGCACCAAAGAGGATTTCCTGCGTAAAGCGGCAGATTATGCTGCGGACGGGGGGGAATGTGCTGCATATATTAGAAATAATGAGATAAAAGGCTATGCTTTTTATTATAAGACAGAAACGGAGCTAACCTGCGTGGAAGCGGTTGCTGATGAGAAATGCTATCCCATGTTAATGGAAGGGCTGTGTAAGGAAGCAGATGGTCTGATATTTTCTGCAAAGCTGCCGCCTGAGATGGAGATTCCCTTTGCAAAAACCGAGAGAAAACAGAAGGGCGTGATGGGACTTTGCAATGCGTCTGCACTGCTGCAGGCGTTGCAGCTTGAACTGCCGTATGCGTTCCGCCTGACGGATGCTGTCATTCCTGAAAATAACGGTGTATTTAATTTTCGGGGAAAGCCTTCCGCAGAAGCTCCTGTTTTTGAAATTTCCGCAGGGCATCTGTTACAGGTTCTGGTGGGATATCATTCCTTTGCTGAAATAAGAAATGAATTGAAAATTTTCGATGAAGAAAAATACAAGGAATTGGATGCTTTTCTTCCGAAACAAAAGTGTTATATTATAGATGAATATTAAAAAATGGAGGCAGGCCTTATGCCAAGATGTTTGGAATGTGAAAAAAATAAGACAATAGAAGAAACAAAAAACAATGCAACAGAAACCGCTGAACTGGTGTTCAAGTCCTTCGCATTAGAGGACAAAGTGCTGATTGATTCCTACACAAAGCCTTGGAATCTACAGTGCTCCGATCTTTCCTTTGCAAATCTCTTTATCTGGGGTGCAGATGGGAAAATGGAATATGCAGAGAAAAATAATGTGCTGTATATCAAGCTGGAATTTAAGGGAGTTCCCGTATTCCTCTGGGCACCTATCCCCAAATACGGCGTAGAAGTAGATTATCGCAAGGCAGTTTACGAGGGAATTGATTATATGAAAAAGCGCGGCGTGGAGCCGACCTATCGATCCGTCTGGACTGTGTTTAAGGATAAAATGCTGACGGCATGCCCTGAATTATTCTCCATGCCAACCGATATTGCATGGGATTATGTATATACCAGAGAAAGCCTCGCAACATTGAAAGGGAAAAAGCTGCACGGCAAACGAAATCATATCAATAAATTTCTGTCGAAATATCCCGATTATGAATACAGAAGGCTTGACAAAAGCATGATTGCAGACTGCATCACACTATATGATCACTGGATGGATGAGAAAACAGGTGAGGATGCACAGGAAATGGTGGACGAAAGACGCTCTGTTGAATTGGCATTACAGAATATGGATGCGCTGGGACTGACAGGCGGTACGATTTATATTGACGGAAAGCTGTGCGCCTTTACGATTGGCGAGCGCCTGCATCCGCAGATGCAGCTGATTCATATTGAAAAAGGGGATACAGAGTATGACGGTATCTTCCCGATTATCAATCAGCAGTATGTTTTGCATGAATGTGAGGATGTGGAACTGATTAACAGAGAAGAGGACATGGGTATTGAGGGGATGCGTAAGGCAAAACGTTCCTATAACCCCGTAAAAATGATTGAAAAATATCTTATCAGCACCAGAGATTTGCGTGAAGAAAAGGGTATCTGGGGCAAAGAGGAAGCATAAGAAGCAGGACAAAATGAGTCGGAGTTGAAATATACTCCGGCTTTTTTATATTTCGAAGAAAAGTCAAATTTTTTATATTTTTTTTCAATTTGGTGTTGACAAATACGGACTTCTAATTTATAATAATTATCAGATAACAATAATTTATCAATTTAAATAGAAAACAATAAAAGAGAGATTTCAAGGAGGAAAAAGTTATGAAAAAATTTGTATGTTCCGTATGTGGTTATGTTCATGTTGGCGATTCCGCTCCCGCAGAATGTCCTGTTTGCCATGTTGGCGCAGATAAGTTCGTAGAACAGAAGGATGGCGAAATGGAATGGGCTGCTGAACACGTTGTAGGTGTTGCACAGGGCGCAAGCGAAGATATCATGGCTGACCTGAGAGCAAACTTTGAAGGTGAATGTACTGAGGTTGGTATGTATCTGGCAATGGCAAGAGTGGCACACAGAGAAGGCTATCCTGAAATCGGCCTGTACTGGGAAAAGGCTGCTTTTGAAGAAGCTGAACATGCTGCAAAATTTGCAGAGCTGCTGGGTGAAGTTTTAACAGATTCCACAAAGAAGAATCTGGAACTGAGAATTGACGCTGAAAACGGCGCAACAGCAGGTAAATTTGACCTGGCTAAGAGAGCAAAGGCTGCAAATCTGGATGCAATCCATGACACAGTACATGAAATGGCGCGTGACGAAGCAAGACACGGCAAAGCATTCCTGGGTCTGTATAACAGATACTTCAAATAATCAGAATACAAAAAAATCAGAGGACGGGAGAAATCCCGTCCTTTTTGTGGTATAATACCCACGGATTTGTCCGTGGGTTAGCCGCTTACAGCGTCTATCCGCTGTTTTCACAGCAAATTCTAAAATTCGCAGGCAGAGCCTGCTCATACCATGCCTTGCGGAAGAAAATATCTGCTTCGCAGCTGTTCTCTTCCCCTGCAAACAAGGCATGGTACAATAAAAGCAAAATCAAGGAGGTGCTTTATGGCAGAATTCAAGCAAAATGAGATTTATTTTGGGTTTCGGTTACAGAAAATCGAAGAAATCAACGATATTCACAGCACTGCATATCTTTTTTCTCATGAAAAGAGCGGTGCGCGCTTATTATATCTGAAAAATGCGGATCACAATAAGGTTTTTAATGTGGTATTCAAAACGCCGCCTGAAAATGACTGTGGCACGCCGCATATTCTGGAACATTCCGTGCTTTGCGGTTCGCGAAAGTATGAGGCGAAGGACCCTTTTAATGAACTGGCGAAGGGGTCTCTGAACACCTTCCTCAATGCCATGACCTATGCGGATAAGACGATGTATCCTGTTGCAAGCTGCAATGAAAAGGATTTTCATAATTTGATGGATGTGTATCTGGATGCGGTTTTCTTTCCGAAGATTTATGAGAAAAAAGAGATTTTCCGGCAGGAGGGCTGGCGTTATCTTCTGAATGAAGAGAAAAACACACTAGATGTAACGGGTGTTGTTTATAACGAAATGAAGGGTGCGCTTTCTGATCCGGAAAGCCTGCTGAGTGGTGCAATTTCCCGCTCAATTTTCGGTAAAACCACCTATGGCTATGAATCCGGTGGGCTGCCTGCTGCCATTCCCGATCTGACCTATGAAAGCTTTTTGAATTTCCACCGGAAGTATTATCATCCTTCCAATGCGTATTTCTATCTTTACGGAGATATGGAACCGATGGCATGTTTGCAGCATATCAGTGAGGACTATCTGGATGGCTTTGAAAAAAGTGATGCCTTGCCCGTGATTACAGAAACGGAGTGTGTGCAGAAGGGAAAGCTGCTGCATGAAACCTACCCTGCGGCGGAGGAGGGCGAAGAGGGCGGTTCCTTCCTTGCCTACAGCATAAAGGCGGGCAAATGCACAGACCCTGAGCGTGTGATGGCATTGCAGATTCTTTCCTATATTCTGCTGGAAACGAATGCGTCTCCCTTAAAAACAGCTCTGTTGGATGCAGGCATTTGTCAGGAAACAGAGGGATGGTTTGATTCCTCAACCTATGAAATGGTATTCAGTATCATTGCAAAAAATGCGGATGTGAAACAGGCGGATGCCTTTATCAGAATCATTGATGCAGAATGGAAGCGTTTGGCTGCAGAAGGTCTGCCTGTGGATTTAGTCAAGGGTGCTTTACGAAAATTCGATTTCCTGCTGCGTGAGGAGGATTACGGCTCTACGCCGAAGGGGCTGATTTATGCAACCAGATTGATGAAGCGTTGGCTGCATGGCGAAGACCCCTGTGATAGCCTACGGCTGTTATCTGTGATTGAGCGGCTGAAAAAGGACGAGGGATACTTTGAACGGTTGCTGACAGAGGTTTTTCTGCATAATGAAGAAAAAACGTATCTTGTTTTTACTCCAGAAAAGGGAAAGGCGCAGAAGGATGCGCAGGCCTTTGCAGAAAAGATGGCTGAACGAAGATCTGCTATGACCGACGCTGACCTTGCGGAAATCAAAGAGGATGCTGAAAAACTGGAGCAATTCCAGACGAAGGCAGATACACCTGAAATTCTGGCGCAGATTCCATTACTGGAAATTTCTGAGATTGACAAAAAGCCGCAGCCTGCGCCGTATAATGCGGATACAGCCGCAAAATTTCTGCATGTGCCGCTGGAAAGCAACGGGATTCTGTATCTTAAGCTGATGTTTGATATCTCTGCCGTGCCACAGGAATTGTTACCGTATACAGGGCTTCTGACAGAACTTCTTGGCAAGCTGGATACGGAAAAATATTCCTTCCAGACACTGGCAACCGTGAAAAACCAGATTTTCGGTGATTTTTCTTTGCATAACAATACCTATAATAGCCACGCGGCGGATTATCGCGCTTTTGTGACCGTAAAGGAAAAGCTGCTCAAAGAGGATTTGGATGCTGCGATTGCCATGACAGAGGAAATTCTTTTCCATACAAAATATGATGTAGTAGAAAGTATGAAAAAAATCGTGAAATCCGCGAAAATCAAAGGGGAAAATGAACTGCTGAATCAGTCCCATTATTTTGCAATTTTCTACGGCGGCAGCAATCTCTTTCCGGCACTGCGGATTGAGGATATCACAAGCGGCATCCGCTATTATCGATTCCTCTGCGAGATAGATGCACAGTTGGAGCAGGATGCAGCACCTGTCATTGCGAAGCTGAAAAAAACGGCAGATCTTCTCTTTACACAGCGGAATCTGGAGGTTGCTCTGGGCTGTGAGGAGAGTGAAAGGGCGGTTGTAAAGACAAAAATCGACACCTTCCGTCAGAAATTACCTGCGAAAGAACAAAAGTATTTTGTATACAATTTTGATTTGAAGCCCGAAAGGGCAGCCTTCGCCAATGCAGGCGGCGTGTTATACAACACAACCTCCTTTGATTATCAGAAGAACGGATTGGCATATCATGGGAAGTATCAGGTGTTGAAAACCATCATCAATCTGGAATATCTCTGGAATCAGGTGCGCGTACAAGGCGGCGCGTATGGCTGCGGCTGTCAGTTCATGCGGAGCGGTTTCAGCTATTTTTATTCCTACAGAGACCCCAGACTGACGGAAACCTATGATATTTTCAAGGGACTTGCGCAGCAAATCAAACTTTTTAATGCAGATAAACGGGAAATGACAAAATATATCCTTGGGACAATTAACACGCTGGATCAGCCGAAAACGAACATGGAGCAGTTGAATCATGCCATCGGCAGATTTTATAAACAGTTGACGGATGCGGATTTTCTGCAGGAACGCACTGAAATCCTGCAGACAACCGCTGCGGATATTCGTGACTGTGCAGATTTGCTGCGGTGTGTCGATTGCGAAAACGTATGCAGCATCGGTAAGGAACAGAAAATCAAGGAAAACGAAAATCAGTTTACAAGAATAGAATCTTTAATTTAAAACTAAAAACTGATTTGAAACAAAAGAAATGAAATAAAAGAAATGAAATGAAATAGGAAGAAAGTGTCTGTGAAATATTTTTTGCAGACACTTTTTGCTATAGCAAAAATATGATAATCTGTAAGAAGTGGCTTGATATTCATGGAAAAGGGGAAATCTGTATTTATTCGCAAAACGATACTTTTACGAAAATATTGATATTCTTTGAGACTTGATAGCTGCTATAGCAATATTTTATTTACATAATAAAATTATGGTTAATCTTATTTCTTTGCAATAAAAAACAGGATGATACCATTTTTTTGATATCACCCTGTTTGTTCCTTATTTCTTATAAGTAGTTTCTGGGATTTACATACGCGCCGTTTTTCAATACGGAGAAATGACAATGGTTCCCAGTAGACCAACCGGTGCTGCCGCATTTTGCTACGGTCTGACCGCGGCTGACAACCTGTCCTACTCTTGCAACCAGAGAGGAATTGTGTCCGTACAATGTACTCAATCCACCACCATGGTCGATGATAATGGTATTCCCATACCCATTCATCCAGCCGGAATATGTAACCTTACCCGCCTCTGCCGCAACAATCGCTGTACCATAAGGTGCAGGAATATCCAGACCGCTGTGGGATTCTGTTCTACCGGTAATCGGGCTGGTACGAGTGACAAAGCCGCTGCTGACAGTGGTACGCCCGGGAACAGGCCAACCCAGAGAGCCGTTTCCGGTATAATATACCTTAGAGCTGCCGCCGCTGCTCTTGCTCTGTTGCTGCTGCTTCGCAATCTGGTTCAAAACGGCTTTATCCGCCTTTTCATTTGCTGCAACCATCTGTTCATATTTCGAGAGATCGTTCTGATAGGATGCAACCAAGGCTTTCTTTTCGTTTACAATTTCCTGCTGCTCGGCAAGCTTTTCTTTTTGCAGCTTAACAACCTCTTCCTGCTCAGCCTTATTCTTTTCAATCTCTTTTTTCTTTTTCTCAATCGTTCTTTGGGTTTCTTCCAGTTCCTCCAGAATTTCCTTATCGTAGCCCATGATATCGTTTACATATTGCATACGAAGGAACAAATCAGAAAAGCTCTGTGCATCAAAAAGGATTTCCAGATAGCCGCTGGAGCCCTTCTGTTGCAGGAAACGCATACGGCTGCCCAGTAATGCAAACTGCGCATCTCGTTTTTCCGTTGCCTCCTGCAAAGCTTTTTCGGCTTCTTCCAACTGCTTTGTCAGAATATTCAAATCTTCTGTTGCTTCATCCAGTTCTGCCTGAATGCTGGTCAAAACCTTATCCATTGCTTCCATTTCCTGTTCGGCGGAAAGCTTTTTATTTTTGATATTTGCAATTTCCTGTTTTGCTTTTTTTGTACTGGATGCCAGATTTTGGCGTTTTTGCTGTAATTGTGAAATCGAAGCTGCATCTGCCTGATACGTTGGAACGGCGCACGCCGAAACTGCCGCAACCAAGACAGCACAGACGAATTTTTTAAATTTTTTCATATTATAACCTCATATTTTCAATCTTTATCTTCTTATTATAAGGATTTATCTGAAATATTTCAACGAAAATTCATATTTTTAAAAAATTTTTAACATTTCTGCAGTTATTTCCTCTGCATTCCGCGCAAAATCTGTGCCCTCTTTACAGATGCAAACAGCGTATTTCTCGTTGATTTTCGGATATTCCTTGAAATATAAGGTCTTATCCTCCCATTCCAAAATGTCTGTCAGGGTTCCGTTTTTGATAAAAGAAATTTCCTGCAAGGGCAAGCGAAGTCCCCTGCCATCCCATTTAATAAGGCTTTCCTTTCTTGCCCAAAGTCGATAAAACAGCTGTGTTTGTTCCGGCTGCGTAAATTTTGTCAGAAAAGATGTTTCGTCCTTCGACAAGATTTTTTCGGTTTTTTCGGGAAGCTTCTCTTTTATCTGCTGTAAATCCGCACCGATATTCCTGTTACTGTAAGCACAAAGCGCATACGTTCCCGAATGAGACAGGTTGAACTGAAAATCAATTCCCTTCAAATATGGCTTTCCCAAGGGTGTTTTTTTGATTTTCTCTAGCTGCTCTGTATAATTGCATTTCTGCAAAGCAAAAAACAACAGCACACCTGCACCCAAAGAGAGTCTTGCCGTCTTCGGATTTTTCAGCTTTTCAATATACATCCTACGTTCTGCGGAAAGCAGTGTTTTCCCTTTTTCATATAACAGAACATCCTCAAAAACAGATACATCCATATACAAAATACCGTTCATGCTCTGCCCCTTTCCATAGGCACAAAAAGCAGAGTCTTTCGACCCTGCTTTTCTTTCGTGCTTCAATTATTTTACAATCAAGTTGATGATTTTGCCGGGAACGTAAATTTCCTTCACAACTGTTTTACCTTCCAATCTGGATGCCAGTGCTTCTTTTGCCTGCGCAATCGCTTCTTCCTTGGAGACATTTATTGCAACCTGCATTTTACCTCTCAGCTTGCCGCCAATCTGCAATGCGATTTCTACACTGTCCTGAACCAGCTTGCTTTCGTCAGCTTCGGGCCAGCCTGCTTCGAATACTGTATTTTCATGACCCAGTTCGTGCCACATTTCTTCTGCAATATGGGGTGCGAAGGGAGCGAGCATAACAGTCAATGTTTCCAGAGTGGACTTGGACAGACCGCCCTCCTTTTTCGTTACATCCATCAGTTTATTTGTGGATTCCATGAAGGTGGAAACGATAGTATTCATTGCCAGAGATTCCACACGCTTTGTAACATCTGCAATCATCTTGTTTACGATATATTCTTCATCCTTGGAAGGAGCCTTATCAGAAGCTTTATTTGCATAAACCATCTTCCATACTCTGTTCAGGAAACGGAATACACCGTCGATACCGCTGTCATCCCAGTCGCAGTCCAGTTCGGGAGGACCTACGAACAGTTCATACATTCTCAGAGAGTCGCAGCCGTATTTTTCAACCAGTTCATCGGGGGAAACAACGTTACCCAGAGATTTGGACATCTTGCTGCCGTTCTTTGTAATCATACCCTGATTGAACAGCTTTGTGAAGGGCTCATCGAAGGGTACTGCACCAATATCATACAGGAATTTTGTATAGAAACGTGCGTACAGCAGATGCAGAACCGCATGTTCGATACCGCCGACATACAGATCTACGGGTGCCCATTTCTTCAGTGCATCCATGCTTGCCAGCTCCTTATCGTTATGAACGTCTGTATAACGCAGGAAATACCAGCTGGAGCCTGCCCACTGAGGCATTGTGTTTGTTTCACGCTTTGCAGGTCTGCCACAGACAGGGCATGTTGTGTTTACCCATTCATCGATATGCGCCAGAGGAGATTCGCCTGTTTCTGTGGGCTGATAGGATTCTACATCGGGCAGCAGTACGGGCAGCTGATCCTCAGGAACAGGAACGGTGCCGCAGTGTTCGCAGTGGATAAGAGGAATGGGTTCGCCCCAGTATCTCTGTCTGGAGAATACCCAGTCACGCAGTTTGTAGTTGGTTGTCTTTCTGCCCCAACCTTTTTCCTCCATCAGGTGAGGAATCTTCTTCTTTGCATCGAATGCCTTCATGCCGTTCCAGTCGCCGGAGTTTACAATGATACCGTCACCTGTGTAAGCTTCCGTCAGAGGCTTTCCTTCATCCTCGCCTTCGGGCAGGATAACAGGGATGATGGGCAGTTTGAATTTTGTCGCAAAATCAAAGTCACGTTCATCATGCGCAGGTACACACATTACTGCACCGGTACCATAATCAGCCAGTACATAGTCAGCAACCCAGATAGGGATTTCCTTGCCGTTTACGGGGTTCACGCAGTAGGAGCCTGTAAATACGCCTGTTTTTTCTTTATTTGTCATACGGTCAACGGCAGATTTTGTAGATGCTTCGTAGCAGTATTTTTCTACGGCATCCTTCTGCTCTGCGGTTGTCAATGCAGCCAGACCTTCATATTCGGGAGCCAGCACCATAAAGGTACAGCCGTGCAGTGTATCCGGTCTTGTGGTGTAAACAGTGATTTTATCATCAGAGCCTGTCAGCTTGAAATCAACCTCAGCACCATAGGATTTGCCAATCCAGTCGGTCTGCATTTTCTTTACCTTATCAGACCAATCCAGCTTATTCAAATCCTCCAACAGTCTGTCTGCGTATGCTGTGATTTTCAGCATCCACTGACGCAGGTTTTTCTTTGTTACAACAGTACCGCAGCGTTCATGCACACCACCGGCAGCCTCTTCGTTTGCCAATACGCATTTACATTTGGGACACCAGTTCAAAGGCATTTCCTTTTCATAAGCCAGACCCTTTTTGAACATCTGCACAAAAATCCACTGTGTCCATTTATAATATTTGGGGTCTGTGGTATCTACTTCTTTATCCCAGTCATAGATTGCAGAAATTTCATGCAGCTGTCTTTTTGCGTTTTTAATATTCGCATCTGTGGAAACTCTGGGGTGTGTATTCGTTTTGATTGCATAGTTTTCTGCGGGCAGACCGAAAGCGTCCCAGCCCATGGGATGCAATACCTGATAGCCCTGCAGCACCTTATAACGGCTGACAACGTCGGAAAGCACATACCCTCTCCAGTGACCTACATGCAGACCAGAGCCGGAAGGATAAGGGAACATATCCAGACAATAAAATTTGGGCTTTACAGCATCCTCCTTGTTGATGGGATTTTTTTCCCATTCTGCACGCCATTTTTTTTCAATCGTTCTGAAGTCATAGCGACTCTCCATAGTAAATTCCTCCTTAAAAAACAGTGTTTTTTGATTTTTCTTGTTTGTGAAACCTAAAAATCCCTTCGTCTCAGTTAGAGACGAAGGGATACTCCGTGTTACCACTCTAGTTTGCCTGCCGAAAAAGCAAGCACGCTCAAAACCGATAACGGTGGCTGCCGCTGCATCCTACTCATGTCATACATTTTCAGAACAGAACTCCGAGGCCAGTTTTGCTTCTCTTTTCTGCCCCCTCGCACCAACCGACGGCTCTCTGTAAGAAAATAAAAAAGCTTATTTTTCCTCATCAGTGTCTTTATACAAATACATTTATATCATATTCACCAAAATAAATCAAGCATTTTTGGGGAACTTTTAAAAGAATACAATCTACATTATGCAGGGTTTTTGTTATACTGCTTCATTTTGGTCAAACTGATTTGTATACAGGTTATAATAAAAGCCCTTTTTCGCCATCAGCTGCTCATGATTGCCTCTTTCGATAATCTCCCCATGCTCTACAACGGCGATTAAATCCGCATCCTTGATAGTGCTCAGGCGGTGTGCAATCACAAAATTTGTTCTGCCCTTCATCAGGTTGTGCATTGCCTCCTGAATTTTCACCTCTGTACGGGTGTCCACACTGCTGGTTGCTTCATCCAGAATCAGTACGGATGGATTTGCCAGAATAGCGCGTGCAATGGAAATCATTTGCCGCTGTCCCTGACTGAGGTTGCCGCCGCCGTCCGTCAGCATGGTATCATAGCCATCAGGCAGTCTGCGGATAAATTCATGTGCATTGGCAAGCTTTGCTGCCGCCTTGATTTCCTCGTCTGTTGCGTTCAGTCTGCCGTAACGGATATTCTCCTTGATGGAGTCGGTAAAAAGATAGGTATCCTGCAAAACGATACTCAAGGCAGAACGCAGGCTGTCCCGCTTGGTCTGATAAATATCATGCCCGTCAATGGTGATGGAGCCGCTGTCGATATCGTAAAAACGCGTCAGCAGGTTGATAATTGTAGTTTTTCCTGCGCCGGTCGGGCCGACAAAGGCAATGGTCTGCCCCGGCCTTGCGTAGAGGTTGATGTGCTTCAAAATGGGATGTCCTTTCTCATAGGAGAAGCTGACATCCTTTAGTTCAACATCCCCTTCAATTTCGCCCATTTCGTAAGCATCGGGAGCATCAGGCTTTTCTTCCTCCTCATCCAGAACCTCAAACACACGCTCCGCCCCTGCCATAGCAGAGAGAATCGTATTCACCTGATTGGCAAGCTCCGTCAGCGGTCTTGCAAACTGCTTGGAATAAATGATAAAGTTGGAGATAATCCCCAATGTCATGCCGTTGCCGATAACCATCAGAATCCCGCCGACCGCAACCACAATGGCGTAGGTCATGTTATTGATTGCCGTCATAATAGGCCCGATGGAGCCGGAGAAAACCTCCGCGCGTACGCTTTTTGCAAGCAGTGCATCGTTCAGCTTTTCAAATTTATGAATTTCTTCTTCCTCTCGGCTGAATACCTTTACAACCTTCTGTCCGGAAATGATTTCTTCAATATGCCCGTTCAGCTTACCAAGCTCCTCTTGCTTTGCCTTGAAGTATTTTCTGGAATGGCTTGTTACCCATTTTGTCACAAGAAGCATTAACGGAATGGTTACAATGGTCGCAATTGTCAGCGGAATACTCAGATAGAGCATCATGGCAAAGGTGCCGATAACGGTCAGGATACTTTGCAGAATTTGCGAAATGCTGCTGTTCAGGCACATGGAAATATTATCAACATCATTTGTTACACGGCTCATTAGTTCACCATGTGTGGTTTTGTCAAAATATTTCAGAGGCAGTCTTTGGAATTTTTCAAAAATTTCCCTGCGGAGCGTCGCAACCGTTTCCTGCCCTACCTTCAACATCAGATAGCTGTAAAGCCATGTTGCAAAAGAGGCTGTCAGATAAATCAGCAGCAGCTCCAGACAAATCCTCCAAAGTCCTGTAAAATCGAATACGGAAATATATTTATCAATCGCAACACCAATCAGGCTGGTTGCGTAAACCGTACCAAGGGTTGTAAGTGCAATACAGATAACGGAAATCAGAATCAAAGGCCAGAATCTTACGAGGTAGCCGCAGAGACGAAGGATGGTCTTTCCTGTGTTTTTCGGTTTCCCGTGCGCAAACATTCCTCTCGGTCCGCCGGGACCGCCGGGGCGTTTTCTTGTATTTTCATTCGCCATCTGCCATCACTCCCTTCTTCATCTGAGAGGCAAGGATTTCCTGATATTCCGTGCTAGTTTCCATAAGATATTTATGGTTACCTTCTGCAACGATTTTGCCGCCGCCAAGAACCAGAATCTTATCTGCATCCCGAACAGAGCTGATGCGCTGCGCGATGATGAACTTCGTACAGCCGCTGTGAGAGGTTTTCATCGCCTGCCGAATCCGTTTTTCCGTCAGGGAATCGACTGCACTGGTGCTGTCATCAAAAATAATAATATTCGGGTTCTGAATCAATGCTCTTGCGATGGAAATACGCTGCTTCTGTCCACCCGAAACATTGACACCCCTCTGCCCCAGCTCCGTATCATATTGATCGGGCAGTTCCATAATAAAATCATGCGCCTGCGCCGCTTTTGCCGCCGCAATGATTTCCTCATCGGTTGCATCAGGCTTGCCCCACTTAATATTTTCACGAATTGTACCGGAGAATAGAATGGTCTCCTGCAGAACAACGGCAACACGCTTACGCAAATCGTGAATCGCATAATCGCGCACATCAATCCCATCCACCAGAATCTGTCCGTCCGTTACGTCATACAATCGGGGCAGAAGGTTCACAAGAGTTGATTTGCCGGAGCCTGTTTCGCCCAGAATCCCGACAGTCTGCCCCGGCTCTGCCGTAAAGCTGATATCATCCAGAACAGGGTCACCGCTGCCAAGCTTATAGCGATAGGAAACATGGCGGTATTCCACACGCCCCTCTGCTCTTGCCGGTTGCTTGGGTTCCTTGGGGTCTGCAATATCTACAACCGTATCCAGAATTTCTTCCAGACGGTCTGTAGAAATTTTTGCTCTGGAAATAAACATAAAGTTCATCGCCAGAAGCATTGCTGCCATCATCATCTGCATCAAATAGGTAATGCAAGCCATGATTTCCTCCACACGCATACTTCCTGCCTGCGTCTGTAAGCCACCAAACCAAAGAATCCCGATGATTGTGCCGTTTACCAAAATCATCATTACAGGAGACATCAAAAGCATCATGCGAAACGCACTGACGGTGGTTTCTTTATAATCCTGATTGGCCTCATTAAATTTTTCGACTTCATAATCATGGCGCACAAAGGCTTTTACCACGCGAATCCCTGCAAGACATTCCCGCATTACTGTATTTACCTTATCGAGCTTTTCCTGCACTAGCTTGAATTTTGGAATTGCCACACGCAGAATCAGATAAACTGCAATAGCAAGCAAAACCACCACAATCAAAAACATGCCCGCAATTTTTGCGTTTATGGAAAATGCCATGATGATACTGCCGATACAGAGCAAGGGAGAACGCACCAACATCCGCAGACAGATCATAATCACCAGCTGAATCTGTGTGATGTCATTTGTCAGACGGGTAATCAAAGACGGTGTGGAAAAGGTATCAATATTATGGAAAGAAAACTCCTGTATCTTTTCAAACGCCGCACGTCTAAGGTCTGTCCCCGTTCTCTGACTAACCAGTGTTGCGCAGATTAAGCACCCAATGCCGCCGATGATACCGATAATCGCAATCACGAGCATTTCAATCCCCGTTTTTGTAATGATGGCAGTGTTTCCTGTGCCGACCCCTTGGTTGATCATAAAGGTCATCAGCTTTGGCATGGCAAGCTCTGCTCCAACCTCCAAAAGCATTAAAATGGGTGCCAAAATCGCCAGCCTTTTATAGGGCTTCATATATTCCCATAGTCTTTTCATTTTTTCACCTCTTCTTTTTTCTACATAAAAACTGCCGCAGTAAGCCATTCGCTTAAGGGCAGTTTTTTTCGTTCTTGCTAAAAAAGTCAGGCATCTGAAAAGATGCCCGATACTTTATTTTAACATTTTTTATGAAATTGTCAACGAAAAGAAGATTAAAATACCATTACAGAACATATAAAAACATAAATGCGATATGGAAAGCAGAGCCAAGCATTACGAATACATGGAAAATCTCATGGAAGCCGAAGCTTTTCAGAATCGCGAGATTGGGCTTTTTCAGCGCATAAATCACCGCACCGATGGTATACACAATGCCGCCTGCCAGAAGCATCCCCAGTCCGCCCCAGCCGATGGCTCTTTTCAACGGAATAAACGCCGCAACCGCAAGCCAGCCCATGCCGACATAAATCAGCGTAGAGAGCCAACGCGGTGCATTCATCCAGAAGATTTTCATAAAAATGCCGAAAATTGCAATCCCCCATACTGCCGCAAGCAAAGCCTTTCCCCATATACCGGGGAGGATTACCATGCAGACAGGTGTATAGGTTCCTGCGATTAAAACGAAAATCATCATGTGGTCAATTCGTCTTAAAAACGCAATTTTTTCGGGAGCAAGGCACAGGGTATGATAAATTGTGCTTGCACCATATAGCAAAAGCAGAGAAATGCCGAAGATTGCGAAGGAAACCACCTGCGCCGTTGTTTCCGATCGTTCCAGCAAGCAGATAACAGGCGGAATCACCGCCAGAAAGCCGATAAAATGCGTCAGTGCGCTAAGCGAATCTCTTGCACGAAATTTCATTTTTTTCCCGATTACTGTTTCCATAATTTCATCTCCCTTATATCAAGTAGTTTTTAATACTACATCTTGCGATATAGGTATAGTATCACATTATGTTTGCCATTTCAAGGGATTCCTGAAATTTTTTAAGAAAAACTTGCGACATAGTATGAAATACTATATAATGAAGAATATGAATATTTTTGAAATTGAGGTGAGAACCCATGAACACATTTAATGAAGTGATTGAACGCTATGCCGCACAGATTCGTACCGCGGATGTCATCGAGATTGCGGATATTCCTACCATAGATTTGTATATGGATCAGGTGACAACATTTATGGATAAGGGCTTAGCGCGGTATAAACGAAATGAAACGGATAAAATCCTTACAAAAACCATGATTAACAACTACACCAAGGCGAAGATTTTCCCCCCTCCGGTGAAGAAAAAATATAGCCGTACCCATTTGATGCTTTTAATCATGATTTATCATCTGAAAGCCATCCTTTCCATTAAGGATATTGGTGTACTGTTTCATGTTGCATTGGCAGAGCCGGATGCAGAAAAGCAGGCACAGCAGATTGAAACGATTTACGCAGGCTTTGTTGCATTGCAGAAAAGCACCTATGCTTATCTTGCCAATATGGCGGAAAATAAGGCAGATGACTCCTTCTATGGGAAGGATATTATGCTTGGCTGCGAGGACAGAGAGCTACGGCGGATTCTTCTGGTTCTGGGACTTGTCATTCGCGCGAATACGGAAAAGCAGCTGGCAGAGCATGCGCTGGATGCCTATTTTTAAGTAATTTTCAAAAAAAGAAAGCAGTTTACGAAATGCTTCGCAGACTGCTTTTTCTTTTGCCTCTTTTTTATTTTTTTTATTTATCAGAACAGACAAAGCTGATTCGTTTCGGGAATCCCGTCCAAAACACCGTTTTCCTTGAGCAGATCAATCAGCGAGCGTCCCAGAGAGGTGCGCTCCTTCAATTCCTCAAGTGTATTGAATTCACCGTCCTTTCTCCCTTCCACAATGCTCTGCGCCGCATTCACGCCTAAGCCCTGCAAAGAGCTGAACGGCGGCAGAAGCCCCTCCTCTGTCGGAAGGAAGTTCTTCGCATCAGAACGGTAAAGGTCAATCGGGCAGAATTTGAACCCTCTTGCATAAAATTCAACTACAATTTCCAGAACAGTCTGTTTATTTTTATCCTTTGCGGTTGCCTCCTGCCCCTTCGCCTGAATTTCGCGAATGGCATCCCTTGCCACATCAATGCCCTGACACATGCAGGAATAATCGAAATCATCACAGGCACGAACTGAGAAATAGGACGCATAATACGCTTCGGGGTAATTGATTTTGAAATACGCAATGCGGAATGCCATCATAACATACGCTGCTGCGTGCGCCTTCGGGAACATATATTTAATCTTCTGACAGGATTCAATATACCAATCCGGCACATCGGATGCCTTCATATCGGCAATATCCTCTTCCGTTAACCCCTTCCCTTTTCTGACCTTTTCCATGATTTTAAAGGATTTTTTCTTTTCTACCCCCTTATTGATGAGGTAAATCATAATGCTGTCTCGTGTGGAAATGGTTTCCTTTAGCGTAATCGTGCCGTTTTCAATCAGGGTCTGCGCATTCCCCAACCATACGTCCGTCCCATGAGACAGACCGGAGATACGCAGTAAATCTGCAAAGGTTTTCGGCTTCGTATCAATCAGCATGCCGCGGACGAATTTTGTCCCAAATTCGGGAATCCCCAGTGTGCCTGTCTTGCAGTTGATTTCTTCTTCTGTTACACCCAAAGCCTTGGGAGATTCAAACAGAGACATCGTCTCCGGGTCGCCCAGAGGCACATCCTGCGGATTGACCCCCGTCAGGTCATAAAGCATACGGATAACCGTCGGGTCGTCGTGCCCCAGCAGGTCAAGCTTCAGCAAACGCCCCGAAATGGAATGATAATCAAAATGCGTTGTCGTAACAGTCGAATTCACATCATTCGCAGGACGTTGAATCGGGCAGAACTCATGAATATCATGGTCGCTCGGTACAACCATCAGACCGCCGGGATGCTGTCCCGTGGTACGCTTGACCCCTGTGCATCCCTCTGTCAGGCGTTGAATTTCAGCATTATGCGGCGTGATTTCTCTGGCATCAAAGTATTTTTTGACGAAGCCATACGCTGTTTTATCTGCCAATGTACCAATTGTCCCTGCCTTGAAAACCTTGCCCTTCCCGAACAGCACCTCAGTATAGGCGTGCGCCTGCTGCTGATAATCACCAGAAAAGTTCAAATCAATATCAGGTTCTTTATCCCCTTCGAACCCAAGAAAGGTCTGGAAGGGAATATCATGCCCGTCCTTTCTAAGCTTATGTCCGCAGACAGGGCAGTCCTTATCCGGCATATCACAGCCGCTTGCCTCCTCCATCGCAAACGCTTTTACTGTTTCCGATTCAAAATCGGAGTATTTGCAGTGGTCGCAGATATAGTGCGGCGGCAGAGAGTTTACTTCCGTAATCCCTGCCATATTTGCGGCAAAGGACGAGCCAACCGATCCTCGCGAACCAACCAGATACCCATCTGCAACGGATTTCCAAACCAGCTTCTGTGCGATGATATACAGTACTGCATAGCCATTGCTGATGATGGAATTCAGCTCTGTTTCCAATCTGTCCTGCACAATAGGAGGCAATGGGTCGCCATAGATGGAAATTGCCTTATCCATACAAATCTGGCGCAGCTCCTCATCTGCTCCTTCGATTTTCGGGGGAAAGGTATCATCGGGAATAGGCTTGATTTTCTCAATCATATCCGCAATCTTATTTGTATTGGTGATAACGATTTCTCTCGCCTTTTCCTCGCCCAGATATGTAAATTCCTTCAGCATCTCCTTTGTGGTGCGGAAATAAAGCGGTGCCTGCTTGTCCGCATCGGCAAAGCCTTCTGCCGCCATGATGATTTTACGGAAGGCGGCATCTTGCGGATCAATGAAATGCACATCACAGGTTGCCACAACAGGCTTATTGTGCTCCTCACCCAATGCAACAATCTGCTTATTGATGGCGATGATATCCTCCATGGAATGTACGCTTTCCACCTTCGGAGACTCAATCATAAAGCGGTTGTTGCCAAGCGGCTGAATTTCCAGATAATCATAGAAATTTACCAGCTCCTCAATCACCTGCTTTGGCTTTTTATCCAGAAGCGCGCGATAAAGCTCCCCTGCCCTCCTCCGTTGTTGTTGTTGAGAGAGATACAGTACACGA